>DASVGE010000164.1:0-8046 GCA_036379695.1 Pyrinomonadaceae bacterium
TGAGCCAACTCGAAGAGACCTTTCGCCAGACTTCGGACGAGCCACACAACCTGTTAGTCGTAATCGTTAAGTTTCTATTGTGGAGTGTATGCGTCGTCTCTTTAGTGCTTGCCTTCCGCACCGCAACACAGAGGCGCCCAGCGTAAGCGCCTACTCTCCGCCCGTCTCAGGCTTACGCTCGCCGGAGTTATTCCGGCGAGCGTAAGCTTGTTAACGATCTATTCCGCGGCCGGTCTTCTGCTGCAACTCTTCGATGCGCTTCGACGCCTCCGCTTTGGTGAGATTCGGATCGACTTCTTCGCCAGCTTCATCAGCAAGCGTTTGCAGATACGACCGCTGGGCGCCAGTCATTTCTTCGTCGCCTGTCACCCAATCATCCGGATCTTTGATGGTGTTCGAAGTTTCGTCGTCGATTATTCCTGATTGACTCATAAGTACAGCCTCCTGAAATCAAAGTTGCCAACTCTGTTTCACGAAGCTGTTTCAGAAATGAGACAGTATTTCGACGCTAGGCAAGGCCGTGCTGCTGGGCTACTTTCTTCGGCAGCTTGGATCGGATCAGGTTGTACGACTGTTTGACGTAGTGCTCCCACTGCTTGCGGTTGAGTTTGTTGACGTCTTCAACGAGTACCCATTTATAGCGCGCCACGTATGGCGCCGGACGCATGCCGGGCGAGCTCGACAGCTCGTCAAACTCCTCATCACGCACCTTGAAAGAGACCGTCAGCGGCCCCTCCAGCGCAGCAACGCAAAACATCTTACCGGCCACGGAGAAGCACAGGTCGTGCCCCCACTTGACGTCTTCAGTAACCGCCGGAAGGCTCCGGCAGAGATCGCCTAACTTTTCAATATCCATCCTCTCGCTCCGATGGTGAGTTAATTGTAGGGGCGGCCCTCCGTGGCCGCCCCAGCGTTGAATTCAACGTGCATTCAAACCTGTCGGTGAGCTTACTCTGGAAGCGAGCCATGCCGCCAGTGCAACGCCGCCTGCAACCGCGATCGTAGTCGTGAGCACGGGATGAAGTTTCGTCTGCTGATAGAGACTGTGTTCGAGTACAAACCGGTCCTGACAATTGTTTGTTTTGAAAGCGGATTTAGTTTCACCTGCATTATTACCCTCCCTGGATCGTAATTATTCCCGGACACTATGCGCCGTTGTTGTCGCAAGACTTTGCCTTAAATGTAAGAAAAGAAACTTGGAAGAGGGGTGTGACTTTAGAGGCGAAAAATAGAACAAGTCAGGAAGAGGGGCTTGCCCCCGCTGTTACGAAATTCAAAGAGCGGGGGCAAGCCCCTCTTCCTGACTTGTTCTATTTCCGCCTCTACAAATTCACCAGTGTAGTTTTCAATTCAAGAGGCTGGTTTCGATTCTGAGGTGCGGTTCTTGAGGGCGCCGCGGATGTTGAGGAAGGCGAGGCAGAGTTGGAGGAGGATGAGGGCGTAGGCGTGGTCGTGCCAGCCCCAGATGATCCAGAGGACGTTGCTTAAGAGGAAGAGCCAGAAGCCCCAGTTGCGTTTGAACTTTCGCTGGGAGCCAACCATCCAGGCCGCAATCACTGTGACTACCATGGCCGGCCACTGGAGTAAATCAAGCATTTCTTAGAACGATGCGACTGCGCGTTGTGGCAGTGCGATTTGCTCCTCCAGCGGATGAATGCAGTTGTCACAGTTACCACAGCGTTTGGCCTGCATGTCTTCTGCAAAGTAGTCGTGTAATAAACGCCACCGGCACATCGCGCTCTGCCCGTACTGCATCATCCGCTCCAATTTCTCTCTGTCTTTGTTAACCTTTTCCTCCGACATGCGTGAGAGCACTTCAAGTTCGCGTTCCGTTACGTCAGCTTTTAAGAGTCGAAATTTACTACCACGCAGCTCCTTAACAACTTTCATTTCCTTTAGCAGCGACAACACTACACGCACCTTCCCGTCACTCACCGTATTTGCACGTTCCTGCACAACCGACAATGCAACCGGAGTCTCAACCAGCGCTTGATACACAGCGAGAATGTCGTCGAACTTCGGATGCTTCCCACCGAGAAAGAACTGGTGCGTGCGCCGATCATCCAGTCGATAAAACAGACTGCACAACGCCGGCTCACCATCACGTCCGGCTCGTCCCGACTCCTGGTAGTACGCCTCGAGCGACCCAGGCATCTGGTAATGGACCACGAAACGAATGTCGGGTTTGTCGATCCCCATCCCAAACGCATTCGTCGCGACTATCGCTTTAAACTCACCATCCATGAACGCATCCTGATTCCGCTTGCGATCGCTTGCTTTCATGCGCCCGTGATACTTCTCGATCTTGAAGTCGAACCCTTTCAACCAATCCGTCAACTCCTCAACCGTCTTAACCGTCGCACAGTAGATAATGCCAACGCCTTCGTGTTCATTCAGTGTGCGAACAAGCTCCCGGTGCTTCTCTAGCTCATTCGTCACTCGCTTCACTTCAAACTGAAGATTCGGTCGATAAATACCTGTCTTCACCACTTGCAGTTTTCCGAGATCAAGTTGCTTCTCAATATCAAAAACGACTTCAGGCGTCGCAGTCGCAGTCAAAGCCAGGACAGGTGGCGCACCGAGCGTCTTGACCGCGGCGCCAAGCGACAGATATGCCGGACGAAAATCGTGACCCCATTCCGAGATGCAGTGTGCTTCGTCGATGACGACAAAGTTGATGTCCTGCTTTCGCAAATCACGAAGGAATTCCTGATTGGTAAAACGCTCGGGCGTCACGAAGATAAAATCGCTTTTCTCAGTCTGTATTTCTTCGAGGTTCTCCTCATGCTCCTGCGACGTCAGTGCGCTGTTCAGCTGCGACGCTTCGAGCCCTGCTTCTTCCAACTTGTCCACCTGATCTTTCATCAGCGAGATAAGCGGCGACACGACCACAGTCGTGCCCGGCAGGTGCAACGAAGGCAGTTGATAGCAGAGCGACTTCCCTGCTCCCGTCGGCATGATAGCGAGCGTATTGTTGCCCTCGAGCACGGAACGCATGACGTCAGCCTGGCCGGGGCGGAGTTTGTCGAGACCGAACGTCTCGCGCAACGTTCGCCTCATCCTGGTAAGTTCGCGTGTGACTTTTGGAACAAGAGCACTCATAAATTTCGCAGGCGTGCACTCGTTTGGAACACCGCACGCCTGTGCGAGAGGCTCTCGGCAAGATGAATGCCAATGCGCCTCCTTGGAGTGCGGTACCTTGGTACCGCTTTGGCCAAAGCGGTGCCAAGGCACCGCACTCCAAGGAGGCGCTCATGGCTGTAGCGGCCAGAAGCGCGGCACTAGCCAGATCACAATCGCAAATACTGCGACCGTGAGCACCGCTCCAACTTTCACGAAATCCAGGAAGCGATAACGTCCCGGTGTGTAAACCAGAACGCAGGCGGGCTCGAGCGGTGTGAGAAACGAACACGAAGCAGCGTAGGTAACCGTGATCGCAAATGTTCGCGGGTTTAACCCCAGGGCGGTCGCAGTCTTCACGGCTATCGGCAGCATGACGAGCGCAGCGGCCTGGTTTGACATCGGCTGCGTCAGAGCAACCGTCATCACAAAGAATCCAGCCAGCACTGCGATCGGCCCATACTGTCCGGTGCCCTTCACGATCAAATCCGCAAGGTACTGATCTGCATGCGTCTTTTCCATCGCCAGTCCAAAACTGATCATGCACGCAATCAAAATCAGCAACCGCCAATCGATGATTTCATACACTTCCGACATGCGCACAGATTGACTCGCAAGCAGCAACATCACCCCGATCAAAACAGCAATCGACAATGGAACAAGATGCGTGAGTGAAAAGAAGAGAAACACCGCGAACGCCAGCAACGCCCACTTCCGCTTTTCCGGTCGCGCTCGCTTTTCCGAAATGTCTTCCAACAGCAATACCTGACCATCGGCCGCGAGTGCTTCAACTCGATCGCGATTTCCCTGTAATAAGAGCACATCGCCGAACCGCAGCCGTACCCTGCTGATCTTCGAAAGCAGGTCCACTCCATGCCGGTCGATCGCCAGCACTACGACACCGTACCGCTTGCGTAGATCGAGCCGTTTCAACGTCCTGCCGATGAAGTCAGAACCCCGCGGCACCATCGCTTCAAAGAGTTCGGTGTCTTTACTCTCCAACACAGAATCATTCAACTTGAAGTCTGGTTTAATCTCGATACCGACTTCAGCCTTCACTTTGAGGATGTCCTCAACGCGGCCCTGAACCAGCAGTAAATCATCTGCCTTGATCCGCTCCCTTGGGCTGGGCGCTATTCTGACCTGCTCCTCGCCTCTCAAGATCCCCAGGACATTCAGATCGAGTTCCTCTCCGATGCGAGCTTCAGCCAGCGTTTTGCCAATTAACGGCGAGTCGTCCAGCACTATGACTTCCGTCATGTATTGCCTGACGTGATATTGCTCGGTCAGAGACTCAGCCGACTTTTTTCTCGGTAGCAGGTGAAGACCAACCAACAACATGTAGGCCATGCCTACAATGACGATAACCGCACCAACCCTGGTCAGCTCAAACATTGAGAACGGCTCGATCCCGTACCGCGGAAGCGCGCCACTGACGGCGAGGTTGGTCGAAGTTCCAATCAACGTGCACGTACCGCCCAGGATCGCGCCAAACGCGAGCGGCATCAGTAATTTTGAAGGGCTAAGTTTTCTTCGTGCGGCAATACCTAACACGACTGGAAGAAACATTGCCGTCGTCGTCGTGTTCTTCATCACTGCCGCGCAAAATGCAGCGGCGAACATGATCAGTGCGACAATACGAAACTCACTATCGCCTGCGGTGCGGTGCAAGCGACGTCCAACGAGATCGATTACTCCAGTCTTGGCAAGTCCTCCCGTGAGGATGAAGAGACCTGCGATTGTGATCACGATGTCGTTGCCAAATCCAGCGAAGGCTTCACCGGCGGTTAATGTGTCCGTAAGGACCAGCGCCATCACTAAAAGGATAGAAACGACTTCAATGGGTATTCGCTCGGTGCTAAACAGAATGAGCGCGACAAGTAATAGCACGAGAACGATTGCAATCTGGCCCGTCATCTACTCTCAGTTTCTCCCAGCTGATCCCTAACCACAAAGACACAAAGACACTAATTTTTAAAGATTGTGTCTTTGTGTCTTTGTGGTTACTACTGCTTGGAGGCGTCGTGAGAACTTTGTGCAGATCAGTTCAGATCGTCGTCTTTGGAGTACTTTGTCCCTTTGCCGGTGAGTTCGAGCGCGAGACCTTTGTCTGTCATCTGGTACATCCAAACGCCCGGCGAAACTGACGCCGCCCCCTGATACGATCCGCCACCATCACCCGATTTCGCCGCCGCCGTCGTTTGCCCGCCAAATTCCCAGCCGCTGTTTATAAATTTTTCCAGCGCATCTTTCGTCTCAAACACAAAAATGGTGCTGAACTTCTTCACGCCCATTCCAAGGCCCGCCTGGAGCTCTCGCATTTTCATGTAAGTGACTTTCTGTGTTGCTTTATCAACCGCAATGCCACTTCCCCTGCCTGCCCCCGCAACCAGGATCTTTGCGCCACCGCTATTGAAGACCGCATACCCGGCTGCCGACTTGATTGCCGCTTGCGCGGATGGTTTCGCTTTGTAAAGACGTTGCAACGTCTGATCGGCTTTCTTGCGAGCTTCGGCCTGCTTCTCCTCTTTTGTTTTGGCCAAAACAGTAATGACGCTCGCTACAATCAACACCGGTGCTATGAACAACGTCATTCGCTTCATCGCACACCCCTCCTTTGCCTTATGTTTGCCGGAATGTTAGCGGGCGGGTTCTGTCGGTTAACCTGACAAAAGTACTAGGGCGAGGTCGAAGCAAATTTGACAATTTCCGGTGTTAAGATGCGCAACCCTGTCATCGTTATCAACGTACTACCCACGGAAAAATCAGCGGCTATCTCTGTTAACACCTGGAGGAAGTTAATGAAAATCAAGCCCTTACTGTTGCTGTTACTACTAGTTCTTCCCGTTTCTGCTATGGCGCAAAAACAAGTTCAAAACAAAGACGGACTGGCGCCCCTCATCCCGATGAAGGATTTCTTCCGGAATCCCACCAAAGTTGCATACCAAATCTCGCCTAACGGAGAGTACCTGGCGTACATGCAGCCCTGGGAAAGCCGGCTCAATGTGTTTGTCGAGAAGATCGGGTCCGGCCAGGCCACTCGCGTTACCAGCGCCAAAGCGCGCGATATCTCCAACTACGCCTGGAAGGGCAACAACCGCATCGTCTATATCCAGGACACCGGCGGCGACGAAAACTTCCGGCTGTACGCAGTCGGCATCGACGGCTCGAATCCCAAGGACCTGACTCCGTTCGAGAAAGTTCGAACTCAGCTTATCGACCGCCTCGAACTGAACGAAAATGAAATTCTCGTGGGACTAAACAAACGCATGCCGCAGGTCTTTGACGTCTACCGCATCAACGTCAACACCGGCGAGATGCAAATGATTGCTGAGAACCCGGGCAACTACACCGGATGGTCTACCGATTGGGACGGAAAAGTCCGTATCGCCATAACCACGGATGGTGTCAATAACACGCTGATGTTCCGCAACACGGAAGCGGACAAGTTTGAGCCGGTTATCACCACCAGTTTCAAAGAGACGATCACGCCGCTACTGTTCACTCCTGACAACAAGCAAATCTACGTGGCGACCAACATCGGGCGCGACAAGGCTGCCATCGTCAAATACGACGTGGCATCCAAGAAGGAAATCGAGAAGGTTTACGAGCATCCTGAAGTCGACGTGAACACGCTGATCAGTTCTCGCAAGCGCCGCGCGATTCTCGGAGTCTCTTACAACACAGACAGAACTCATTACTACTTCGTCGACAAACAACGCGGCGAACTGCAAAAAGATCTCGAGCGTCGTTTGCCGGGATATGAAGTGCGTCTGGGCAGTTGCAATCTTGAAGAAGACAAGTGCCTGGTGCGAACGGTCAGCGATCGATCACTTGGCGCTTACTACTTCTACGATGTGAAGTCGAAGGATCTGCGAAAGCTTGCAGACATAAGCCCGTGGCTCAACGAGCAGGATCTGGTTTCGATGAAACCGATCAAGTATCAGAGCCGCGATGGGCTGACGATCAACGGTTACCTGACGCTTCCGAAAGGCATGCCGGCGCGGAATCTTCCCGTGGTGGTGAATCCGCACGGTGGTCCATGGTACCGCGACTCGTGGGGCTTCAATCCGGAAGTGCAGTTCCTGGCAAACCGCGGCTATGCAGTGTTGCAGATGAACTTCCGTGGCTCGACCGGATATGGTCGGAAGTTTTGGGAAGCCAGCTTCAAACAATGGGGCAAGGCCATGCAGGACGACATCACCGATGGCGTTCAGTGGCTGATCAAGCAGGGGATCGCCGATCCCAAACGCATTGGCATTTACGGCGGCAGCTACGGCGGCTATGCCACGCTGGCGGGGCTGACTTTCACACCGGATCTCTACGCTGTTGGAGTTGACTATGTGGGAGTGTCGAACATCTTTACGTTCATGAAGGCCATCCCGCCGTATTGGAAACCGTATCTCGAAATGCTTTACGAGATGGTCGGGCATCCGGAAAAAGATAAAGAGTTGTTGACGGCGGCGTCTCCTGTTTTCCACAGCAAGAACATCAAGGTTCCGCTGTTGATTGCACAGGGAGCGAACGATCCGCGCGTGAACAAAGCTGAATCGGATCAGATGGTCGAGGCGCTCAAAGCCCGCGGCATCGAGGTTCCGTACATCGTTAAGAACAACGAAGGCCACGGCTTCTCAAACGAGGAAAACCGCTTCGAATTCTACCGCGCCATGGAAGAGTTCCTAGGGAAGCACCTCGGCGGACGAGTCGAGAAAGCCACCGAGTAAATCTGTTTTCATCCGTGTAATCCGTGGCCAATTAGCCACGGATTACACGGATTGAGTCTAAAGGCCCGACGGGCGTGGTTGGCGGACGAAGCGTGGTGTGGCGGTGTCGGACGCATCGAGGGCGCCCCATTCCATCGCCTTGAGAATGTAGTTCTTCCCGAAATCCATCGTACATAAAAACGGATCCTGGTGCGGACGCAAC
>DASVGE010000165.1:0-4017 GCA_036379695.1 Pyrinomonadaceae bacterium
GTCGACCATGGGAATTCGCATGCTGATCACTGACCAGGTCGCTACCGCTCCCTGTACTGACCCGATCCAAGTATCAGCATGCGAATTCCCATGGTCGACCAGGTACCGATCCGGGAAAAGCCATCTCCATTTAATTTCAAACGATACGGAGAACTCACAATGAAGCACCACAGCATTCAGGAAATGTTTAGCCAGACCGCTGCCCGCTATCGGGACAACACGGCGATTATTGATCGGAATAATCACTATTCGTACGGAGAACTGGAAGATCGCGCCAACACTATCGCCAACTACCTGATCGCCAATGGCGCACAAAAAGGCTCGCTCGTCGGTATCGTCGCCAAGAACTCTTTCCACATCATTTCAGCGATGATCGGTATTCTCAAAGCCGGTTGCGTCTTCGTTCCATTCGATCGCCAACTCCCGCAGCACCGGCTCGCCGCAATGGTCTCACTCGTCGCTCCGAAATGGTTCATCATCGAGTCGAGGTTCTGGCCCATCCTGAGTGGTGTAACGGTTGCTGCGGCGCCGAAAGCAACAGTCATCTGTGTTGACGGCGATGCCGTAACCAACAACGAACAGCATCTGACGCAAGCCGTCGATTTCAAAGATTACTTCAATCCTGAGAAGCCGTCCGTCGAATCAGACGCGGACGACATGGCTTACATCTTTTTCACCTCCGGCTCGACTGGTCAACCAAAAGCAATTGCCGGACGCTTGCAGGGCCTCGATCACTACATCCGATGGGAACAGGCCACACTCGGCGTTGGTGAGGGCGTGCGCGTCAGCCGCCTGCTGCCTCTCTCTTTCGACGGTTCGCTGCGCGACATCTTCCTGCCGTTGTGCTCGGGCGGCATCGCAATTGGTCCAGCGCCACGCGACACCGTGCTGCAAGCGCGTAAGCTGGTCGAGTGGATCGAAGAGCACGAGATCAACGTCATTCATTGTGTACCGTCGCTGTTCCGTTCGATCGTCAACGAAATGCTGACGCCCGATCGTCTGCCGTCGCTGCAGTATGTGTTGATGGCTGGTGAGCCGTTGCTGCCGGCGGACGTGGGACGCTGGATGGATGTGTTCGGCGACCGTGTTCAACTGATCAATCTCTACGGAACTTCCGAAACCACGATGACGAAGTTCTTCTACTTCGTGCAGCCGGCGGACAGGGAACGGCCCTCGATTCCGATCGGCAAACCGATGGACGGAGCAAAGGCGGTGCTGGTCAACGTGAAAGGTCGTCCGAGCGCGCCAGGAATGATCGGTGAGATTTACATTCGCACTCCTTACTGCGCGCTCGGTTATTACAACCAACCGGAACTGACGCGTGAAGCCTTTATCCCGGACCCGTTCGGAGAGAACTCCGGCGAGATCGTTTACAAGACGGGCGACCTCGCGCGCGTGCTCGAAGACGGCAACTTTGAATTTCTCGGCCGCAAAGATCAGCAGGTGAAGATCAGGGGCATTCGGGTCGAGCTAGGTGAGATTGAGAATCTGCTGCGCGGCCACCGGGGTGTACGCGATGTAGCAGTTATCGATCGCGACGATGCCAACGGCTTCAAGTATCTCTGCGGCTATGTCGTGCTCGATGAAGGAGTGAACCCCGCCGACCTGAGAGATTATCTGACGACGTACTTGCCGGAATACATGATTCCGTCGGCCTTCATTCCGATGCAGGAACTGGCGCGGACAGTCACCGGCAAGTTGGACCGTCGCGCGCTGCCGGCTCCGGGGCAGTCACGCGCGGGACTCGACGACGCGTATGTCGCGCCACGCAACCGCGTCGAAGAACTCCTCGCTGGTATTGTCGGAGAAGTGCTGAGCATCGAAAAGGTCGGCGCCTTCGACAACTTCTTCCAGTTGGGCGGCCACAGCTTGCTCGCCATGCGTTTGCTCACGCAGGCGCGCGAGGTTTTCGGCGTCGAGATACCGCTGCGCAATCTTTTTGAACATCCGACGGTGGCTGCTCTTTCGGGCAACATCGAAGCGGTCATGACCGAAGCAGGAATTCCCATCCCGGCAGCAGAGACGGCCGGCCCAGAACCAGATGCCTCGCCCGTTACAAATGAAGCAGAAGCAGAACTGGTCGCGGCCTGACAGAAATAACAAGCCACCGGACTGAAGCCCGGTGAGAATGAGAAAGGACGTTTTAAGACAAGCTCAGAGAACATGTTTACTGAACAACAACAACAAGAAATGTACAGCTCGTTTTCACAGTCGCTGCACGGCTGGGAGGCGAGCCCTTTCAAGAGCAAGCGGCATCAACTCGACATTCAGCGTTTACTGGTTGAAGACCGAACGCAGCTTTATCTCGTACGCGCAGGTGACGGTCAGCAGATGGTCGCCAAGCGTCATTCGGACTGGGCGACTTACTACCTCGAATTGCGCGCGTTTGAACTCCTGGGGAATCAGGCTCCCATCCCGGAGCTGATCGCGGCTTCCGATAGCGGCCAGTTTATCGTCATGGAATACGTGCCCGACTCGTGGGAGACGAAAACCACGTCGGATCTGTGTGAAGTAGCAAGGGCTCTCGGGCGCCTGCACGCATGCGGCAGCCGGAACGCGCGTTTCCTGAAATCGTTCACACAGGAAGCGACGCTCGGCTTCCTGATTCGCAACACCCATTCATACGATTGGGTTGAAGACGTTGAAGCTTTGCGCGAAGCGCTCTCGCTCGCGGCATTCAAACTCGGCGAGAGTTATGTGCCGATTCACCTGGGAGACTTCAAAGAAAGCCACGTCAGAGCACGCGATGGCGAGTGTATGCTGATAGACCTCGAAACGGTGAGCATCGGCGACATCGAATCGTTCGACATTCTCTCGCTGCTTAACATTGCGCCGGACAAAAAACTCGACTCGAGCGAGTGGGTAGCACTGGCGACAGCTTACATCGCGGGACGTGACAGCGTAGGCGAGCTTTCGCTGTCAGTCTCGGAGACGCTGACCACACTTCATCTTACTGCCGTCGCCCTCGGCTTGCCCTCGAGCCTCGTGGACAGCATCCCGCTGACTTGCTGACAAAACAGTTGACGGATCTACTTCGACCCGGTCCAGGTAGATCCCGCAAACTCAGGGCACTGCAGACAATTCCAAAACTTATGTCAACATCAATCACTTCCAACGTCATCACGCCTACTCCCTGGCTCGCCTATCACAAACCGAATGCGGGTGCGGAGGTGCGCCTGTTCTGCTTTCCGTATGCGGGTTCGGGGGCCTTGATTTACCGCACGTGGCCGAACGAACTGCCAAAGATAGTTGAAGTCTGTCCGGTGCAACTTCCCGGTCGCGGCGGTCGCATCATGGAACCGTGCTACACAAATCTCTCGCAACTCGTCGAAGACGTGATGCAGGTTTTGCTTCCACATCTCGACATGCCCTTCGCTTTCTTCGGTCACAGCATGGGAGCGCTCGTCAGTTTTGAGCTTGCGCGTCGCCTGCGTGCCCGTCACGGGCTGCAGCCGATTCACCTGTTCGCGTCCGGACGCGCCGCTCCGCAACTGCCGTCGCGCGAACCGCCTACATACAATCTGCCGGAACCGGAGTTTATTGAGAAACTGCGCACGCTTAACGGCACTCCGAAGGAAGTCCTGGACCATCCGGAGTTGATGCAACTCGTCGCGCCCATCGTCCGCGCTGATTTCGAAGCCATCCAGACTTACGTCTACACACCGGACGCGCCCTTTAATTTTCCGTTGACAGTCTTCGGCGGTTTGCAGGATTACGAAATCACGCGTGAGGAGCTCGAAGGCTGGCAAGAGCATGCCGGCGCGTCTTTCAAACTGCGCATGTTGCCCGGCGATCATTTCTTCCTGACTTCGTCGCAACAACTTCTTCTCAGAACGCTCACCCAGGAGTTGCACCAAACAATTCAGGCGAACCGTTTACCAGTACCTGCTTCCACCCTCAATTAATCAAAGCTTTGCCTCAAATGTCAGGAATCACTCTTGGAAGAGGTCAGTACAGCGAGCGGTAGCGACCTGGTCAGTGATCAGCATGCGATATTTTCTAACAATTTTTGACTCA
>DASVGE010000166.1:0-28284 GCA_036379695.1 Pyrinomonadaceae bacterium
GACTTTCCCTTGCGACGCACACTACCCGCCATGATCATGAAGTCGTGTACCGCGCCGCCGAGACAAACTCCAATCACGAGCCACAACAACCCCGGCAGATATCCAAACTGCGCTGCCAGCACTGGCCCGATCAACGGCCCCGCACCCGAGATGGCCGCAAAGTGATGACCAAACAAAACCCACTTGTTGGTCGGGTAGTAGTTCTGGCCATCAAACATCGTCTGCGACGGCACCGGCCGTGAATCATCCAGCGCCAGCACCTTCGCAGCGATGAACGCAGAGTAATAGCGATAAGAGATCGCGATGACGCAAAGTGCACCGATGATGATTGGAAGCGCGTTCATATCCGAAATAAATCCGTGTAATCCGTGGCTAAACTTCTTCTCTTTCTTTCGAACTACCCAGCGCAATTCCGAGTGCGCCGCCCAGTAACCCGCCGATAATGATCAGCAAACCATACAGAGTCTGATTGTGCTTTTCAGCGCTCGAGTCGAACGCTTCGCTGAGCAGTTCGCGGGGAGCAACGTCGTGCGGTATCACAAACAATCCGACCGCTACCAGAACAAAACAGATCGCCGCGAACTTGAGCCCGATTGGGGTGCGCGTTGGCCGGCCCATTTTTTGCCCAACAGCGCTGCGCGTGTAACCGTACGAAAGATAAACGGCCAACCCCAGTGCCAACCAGCCAACAAAACGCCAGTACGAACCTTCAGGCAGGAAGTAGATCAGCAGCGCGCATGAGACTGCGCCCAACCCCGGCAGCAGGTACGGACCAAACGGAACCCTGAACGGTCGCGGCCGATCCGGATCCTTGTGACGCAAAACCATCACACCAACACAGACGAGAATGAATGCGAAGAGAGTTCCGATGTTCGTCAGGCTCACCATCTCGTCGACCGTCGCAAATGCCGCGATACCGCCAACAGCAACGCCGGTCATTATCGTAGTAACGTGTGGCGTCTTGAATCTCGGGTGAACAGTCGCAAATTTTGACGGCAACAACCCATCGCGCGCCATCGAAAAGAAGATGCGCGGCTGTCCGAGTTGAAACACAAGCAACACCGCGGTGTGTGCGATCACCGATCCGAAAGCGATGACTGTGTTCTGCCACAAAGCCTGCGGCGCTACAGTTTCGAGCGCCATCGTCAACGACTCGCCGCGTTGCGCAGGGGTCCAGCTTCGCACTGTTTCCCACGGCACCATGCCGGTAAAGACACCCGCTACGAGGATGTAGAGGATCGTGCAAATGATGAGCGAAGCGATGATACCGATAGGCAGATCTCTGGAGGGATTCTTCGTTTCCTCGGCGACCGTGCTAACCGCGTCGAAGCCGATGTAAGCAAAGAAGACGACCGCCGCGCCGGTCAACGTTCCCATCCATCCCTGTGGTTGGAACGGCTGCCAATTCTGCGTCATCGTCGCCGGTGAAACGTAGTAAAGAGCCAGCCCGATGAAGAACAACAACACAAGGATCTTGATCAGCACCATGATTGCGTTGAAGTTCGACGACTCTTTGATACCCCACACGAGCACGATCGTGATCAGCGCCACGATCCCAAACGCCAGAATGTTGAAGACTATCGGCACGCCGAAGATGTGCGGCGCAGCGGCGAGTGTTTCTTCAGTTGCGGTGCGATAGTTTGACGTCAGCCAGTCAGGAACATGGATGCCGAGGTTGCGCAGTAGTCGATTAAAAAACTCGGCCCAGCTAATCGCGACCGCCACGTTTCCGATCGCGTACTCGATGATCAAATCCCAACCGATGATCCACGCGACGAGCTCGCCCAAGGTCGCATAAGAGTAGGTGTAAGCCGAACCTGAAATCGGAACCATCGACGCGAGTTCGGCGTAACAAAGTGCCGTAAACCCACAAACAATCGCCGTGATGACGAACGACAGCATCAACGAAGGACCAGCGCCCGCGCGTTCCGCGGTGCCGGAAGCGGCGGTGCCGACAGTGGCAAAAATTCCGGCGCCGATAATTGCTCCAATCCCGATGAGCGTGACGCTGAATGCTGTGAGCGTGCGCTTGAGCGCAAACTGTGGACCGCCAACGCTGGCCAGAATCTCGTCAAGGTTCTTGGTGCGAAAAATTCCTCGAAGCAAGGTGTCGCCTCCGGGAGTGGATTCAGATATCAGTTAACTTGCTGTAGGAAAGCTTGCGGAGTTTGGCATGGAAGTCGATGTCTTGTAAATCCAGAGCCGCAGATTTCGACGGATTTTTCGAACTCGATAAACGCGGATCCGATCCGTGTACATCAATGTCTTAAAGATCCGTATAATCCGCGGCTGAATGTTCCCGTTCAGAAGCATTCTCGTTCCAACTGACTTCACGGCGGCCTTGAAGTATGCGGCTGCATTTGCGCGGCACAGCGGCGGGCGCGTTTTTTTGTTCAGTGTTCAGGGGCACGGTCAGGAATTGCTCGACGATCCGCTGTTGAGTGGTGTTGATAAAGAGTTGATCCTCATCGAAGACGAATCGGCAAACGCGATTGCGCAGGGTGCGATCGATCATGAAATCGATCTGGTAACGGTGGTGCTGCGTGATCGCAATCGTTTGTCGCGGGCGTTCGGCAGTTCGATTGCCGAGGAGATCGTAGCTGAGTCGCCTTGCGCAGTGCTGGCAGTGCGGCCACCGCAGCGAGATTTTGTCGCAGAGGGGCAGACTGACATTCGTTTGCAGCGTGTTTTACTGGCGACGAACTTCCGACCGTCTTCAGCGGCTGCGACTCAACTCGCGACGCAGATCGCTAATCAGCTAGGCGCCGAGCTGCACGCTGTTTACGTGATTGGAGATTACTTCGAACAGATCTCGGTGATGTTTCCGGAAGGCGGGCTGGCGGCGCTGACACGACTGCGCAGTTACGTCCAGGAGCGCATGCGACACCTGTCACGCGCGGGCGGAGCCGCAGCGACGCACATCGCGGAAGGCAGACCCTACCAGGAGATCGTCAAACTTGCGACCACGCTCGATGCAGATCTGATCGTGATCGGCACGGCGGTGCATGGATCGTTGTTTGGAAGTAGTCAGGTGCTGGGATCGGAGATCGAACGAGTGATCAGAAACGCGCCGTGTCCGGTGCTTTGCGTGCCGGCGGCGCGCGCGGTCACGCCTTTACCGGCGCTGGTGACGCAAGTTGTACCGCAGACGTGAGTCGAATCGGTCCTATTTCTTATCGACCGGTTTCCCCTGCTGCTGCCACGCCTGAAACCCACCGAGCAACGCTGCTGCGTTTTCAATTCCTTTTTGCTTGAGTGTGACCACCGCACCGGCGGACGTTTGTTCGTGCGGTCAAGAACAGTAAGTCACGATCAGCTTGTTGCGCGGAAACTCGCTCACGCGATTCGCGACCTCGCCTACGGGAATGAGCTTCGCACCCGGAATGTGACCAGCGTCCCACATCGACTGACTCCGAACATCTGCCACAAACACTTCGCCGTTCTTCATCATCGCATCGAGTTCATCGGGCGTGACGCGCCGAACGCCGTCTGCGGTAATTGTTTCAGTAGAGGCGGCAGTGGTCGGCGCCGGTTTCGGGACATTGTTCTTGGCCATGTCGTCGACGCCGTTGCACGAAATCACAAATAAGGCCGTGCCGAGTATCAGAAATGAAAAAGCAAATTTAAGACGCATAAAGGGTCCTCCAAAACCTCCCTAATGTGTTACGCAGGTTGAGATTTGTCAATGTCAGCGGGCGAGGAGAAATGTTATAGTCTCGCTTCCCAAACAGGAGCTTATGACGGAACAGCCGCACCGGATTCAGTGGGCAAAGGTAATCGACCACACACGCTGTATCGGCTGCCATGCCTGCACGACCGCATGCAAGTCTGAGAACATCGTCCCGCTGTCTGTCACGCGCACTTACGTCAAACACGTCGACGTCGGCGTCTTTCCGCAGGCGCGCCGGGCACATCAGGTGACGCGCTGCAACCAGTGCGCCCACGCGCCCTGCGTAACCGCCTGTCCGACGACGGCGATGTTCAAGCGCGCGGACGGGATTGTCGATTTCGATAAGTCGATCTGCATCGGCTGCAAGGCGTGCATGGCTGCCTGTCCGTACGACGCGATCTTCATCAACCCCGAAGATCACTCCGCCGAGAAATGTAACTTCTGCGCGCACCGCATCGACATGCAACTCGAGCCCGCGTGCGTGGTTGTTTGCCCGACGCAGGCGATTCTGGTCGGCGACATGAACGACTCTGACTCGTACGTCGCGCAGATCATCAACCGCGACACGGTAGCGGTACGGCGTCCGGAAAAGGAGACATTGCCCAAACTCTTCTACAAAGGCGCGCACCAGGCGACGCTCGATCCGCTCGCGGCGAGACGTCCTGAAGGTGGTCTCTTCATGTGGAGTGAACAGCAGGAAGGTCCTGAGTACGTCACTTCCGGCAATCCACAGTTCAACAACTCTTCGGCTGCCGCGTTGCTCTCGTACGACGTTGCACACTCGATTCCGTGGGATTGGCGCGTCAGTCTTTACACCTGGACCAAGGGAATTGCGTCCGGAGTTTATCTCGTTGCGTGTTTGCTACTGTGGTTTGGCATGTACGGTAATGGTGACGACCCGATTTGGTTATGGGCGACGCCGATTATTTCTGGCGGATTCCTCGCGCTAACCGGCGGACTGTTGTTATGGGATCTGGAACATCCGGAACGCTTCTATCTCATCTTCACACGACCGCAGTGGCGTAGTTGGTTGGTGAAGGGCGCATTCATTATCGCTGGTTATACGCTCGTGCTGGCGTTGCACTTCATCGCGAGTTTGGCCGGATGGCGATCGTTTCAGTTGTGGTTGATGATCGCTGGAATTCCGCTGGCGATTCTGACAGCAGTTTATACGGCCTATCTTTTCGCACAGGCCAAAGCGCGTGACATGTGGCAAAACCCGCTGCTGCCGCCGCATCTGCTGGTTCAGTCGTTGCTGCTGGGTTCGGCGGTTTTGCTGCCGGTGGTAGTCGCACTCAGAGGAACGATGTCCGATGATCTTTTGGGCTTCATATCTTTTGTGCGTTCGGAAGTACGTTACCTGTCGTGGTTCCTGGCAATCTCGAGCTTCATTCATCTGCTGATGATCTGGGGTGAAGTCTCTTTAACCCATCCGACGGCCCACGCACGACTCGCGATCTGGGAGATGGTGAGTGGGCGTTATAAAAACGATTTCTGGACCGGCATCATCCTGTCGTTCGTCGGCGGCCTGATTCCCCTGCTCGCAGTACTCGGATATATAGAGACCTCCTTCGGAGCCGCCGCCGCACCTTTGGCGCTGGTCGGCTTAATGCTCTTCGAACACGCATACGTCCAGGCCGCGCAATCCGTGCCGTTGGCATAAAATCCGTGTAAATCCGTGGCTGATACTAAACCGATAAAAGAAACGTTCTACCCCGGGCCGAGTCGGAGTCATCTGGCGGCGTTTCCGCCGAAGGAGCGGTGGGATGATTGGACGGAGCTCGATTCAAGGGCATGGCCGCAAAGAAAGGAAAGGCATTATTCGCTCGTTCCGACGACTTGTTTTAATTGCGAATCCGCGTGTGGATTGCTTGCGTATGTAGACAAAGTTACGGGGCAGGTGCAGAAGTTTGAGGGTAATCCGGAACATCCGGGATCGCGTGGGCGCAACTGCGCCAAGGGACCGGCGACGCTCAACCAGGTTACCGATCCGGATCGGATTCTCTATCCACTAAAACGCGCCGGGAAACGTGGCGAAGGTAAATGGGAACGCACCACGTGGGATGAAGCACTCGACACCATCGCCACGCGTATTCGCAACGCTATCGTTGAAAATCGCCGTCACGAGATCATGTATCACGTCGGACGTCCCGGCGAGGACGGCTTCACAGAACGCATTCTCGCGGCGTGGGGAATCGACGGCCACAACTCACATACAAACATCTGCTCCTCGGGCAGTCGCGAAGGCTATCAACTCTGGATGGGGCTCGATCGTCCCAGTCCGGATCACGCAAACGCAAAAGTCATCCTGCTGATCAGCGCGCACCTCGAGTCGGGCCACTACTTCAATCCACACGCCCAACGAGTGATCGACGGCAAGGCAAATGGCGCGAAGTTGATCGTGTTTGACACGCGGCTTTCGAACACTGCCACGCACGCCGACTACTGGGTTTCGCCTTACCCGGGTTCGGAAGCTGCGATCCTGCTCGCGATTGCGAACTACCTGATCCAAAACAATCTCTACAATCGTGAATTTGTGGAAAGGTGGTGGAACTGGAAAGAGTTTCCGGGGACCACGGATTTTACGGATTTTGAAGAACGATTAAAACAGATCTATGCCGAGTATACGTTTGAGTTTGCATCAAGCGAGTCAGGCGTTGACGCAAAGACGATTGAAGAGATTGCGCGGGTGGTGGCGACGGCAGGAACGCGGTTCTCGACGCACAATTGGAGGAGTGTTGCGTCGGGTGTGAGCGGGGGATGGGCTGTTGCTCGGTGTCTGTTCATGTTGAATGCACTGCTTGGCGCAGTCGCAACTGAAGGCGGCGTTTATCCAAACGCGTGGAACAAGTTTGTTCCGAGACCAATCTACACGCCGCCGCATCCGAAGATGTGGAACGAAACGACCTGGCCACGCGAGTATCCGCTGTCGATGAACGAGATGTCGTTCCTGCTGCCGCACTTCCTGAAAGACGGCCGCGCCAAACTCGATGTTTACTTCACACGCGTCTACAACCCGGTATGGACCAACCCCGATGGCTTCTCATGGATCGAGATGTTGACCGATCCGGATCTCGTCGGTTGTTACGTCGCACTCACACCAACGTGGAATGAAACCGCTTACTACGCTGACTACGTTTTGCCGATGGGCGTCGGCTCCGAGCGGCACGATCTCCATTCGTACGAGACGCACGATTCGCAGTGGCTCGGTTTTCGCCAGCCCGTGATGAAAGCGCTTCGTCAACGCGAAGGCGAAACGATCGACGACACGCGCGCGGTGAATCCGGGTGAGGTTTGGGAAGAGAACGAGTTCTGGCTCGAGTTGACGTGGCACATCGATCCGGACGGCAGTCTCGGCATTCGACAATACGCCGAGTCAAAGAAAAATCCGGGAACACGCCTCGGAATCGACGAGTATTACGAATGGATCTTTGACAACTCGGTTCCCGGTCTGCCGGAACGAGCCGCCGCCGAGAATTTGACCCCGCTCCAATTCATGCGCCGTTACGGCGCGTTTGAAGTGAAGGAAAAGATCGGGCGAGTTTACGAAGAGATCGTTCCCGCGGAAGAGTTAGACGATCTCCGCGAGGACGAGACGGGGCGAGTCTTTACGCGCGCGCCAAAACCCGCTGGTCCAAACATCGTTCCGCTGCCGCTGCCCGATGGTGATGAGGAAGGACGTCGCTTAGCCGGCGTCAACATCGATGGAACGATCAGGCGCGGTTTCCCGACGCCGAGTGGCCGGCTGGAGTTCTATTCGTCGACGTTGAACAGTTGGGGCTGGCCCGAACTCGCGATTCCGGTCTACTTCAAGAGCCACGTTCACAAAGACAATCTCGAGGAAGACCAGACGATTCTCATCTCCACGTTCCGGCTCGCGGTTCAGATTCACACGCGCAGCGCGAACGCAAAGTGGCTCGACGAGATCGCGCATACCAATCCGCTCTGGATCCATCCGACGCACGCGGCGAAGCTCGGCGTGCGCACCGGCGATCTGGTGCGCGTTGAAACTGAGATCGGTTACTACGTCGTGCCTGCGTGGGTGACGGAGGGAATTCGACCGGGTATCGTGGCGTGTAGCCATCACATGGGCCGCTGGAAACTGACTGACGAAGGCCAGCGACAGTTGATGGCGACGGTGAAGTTGGACCGGCTCGGCACGCAGTGGAGTCTGAAACGTGAGAAAGGGATCGAGCCTTATCAGTCAGATGATCCGGACACGCTGCGTATCTGGTGGAAAGACGCCGGCGTTCACCAGAACATGACGTTTCCGGTGCATCCGGATCCGATCTCCGGAATGCATTGCTGGCACCAGGCGGTGCGCGTGCGCACGGCTGAGCCGGGCGATCAGCCGGGTGATATTTACGTCGATACGCAGAAGTCGCGTGAGGTGTACAAGAAGTGGCTGGCGATGACACGCCCGGCTGACAAGTTTTCGCCGGACGGCACCCGCCGGCCCTACTGGATGCTTCGTCCGTTGAAACCGGCGCGTGAGTTCTATAAATTGCGATAGCAAAGACTAATAGGACCTATGTACTTCAAACAGTTCTATCTCGGCTGCCTGGCGCATGCTTCTTACCTGATTGGTTCCGAGGGTGAGGCGGCGGTTGTCGATCCGCAGCGTGATGTTGATGAGTATCTCGCTGAAGCAGAAGCGCAGGGGTTGCAGATCAAGTACGTCATCGAAACGCACCTGCACGCCGATTTCGTCAGCGGGCACCAGGAGATTGCGGCTCGCACGGGCGCGCAGATCGTCTTTGGTGAAAAGGCGGGCGCCGAGTTTGAGCATCGAGCGGTGCGCGATGGCGAAGAGATCAGAATGGGCAATGTGGTCCTGCACTTCATCGAAACACCCGGCCACACTCCCGAAGGAATCTGCGTGCTCGTTACCGACACCGAAACACCAGACGAACCACCGAAGCTCTTAACCGGCGACACGCTTTTCATCGGCGACGTCGGCCGCCCGGATCTCGCCGGCGGCAAAGGCTACACGCCGCAGATGATGGCGGAAATGATGTACGACAGCCTGCACGGAAAAGTGCTCAAACTTCCCGACGAGACGGAAGTTTACCCGGCGCACGGCGCGGGCTCGATGTGCGGAAAAAACATGTCGAAGGAAACATCTTCAACCATCGGCGAACAACGTAAATTCAATTACGCGCTGAAGCCGATGAGCAAAGATGAATTTGTCAGAATGATGACCGCGGACCTTCCCGAAGCGCCGAGCTACTTCCCGCGCGACGCAGAGATCAATCGCGCCGGCGCGCGCGAACTCTCCACACTGCAACCTCCGCAGGCGTTAACACCGCAACAAGTTTTCGGACTACAAGACCACGTCCTCCTCGACGTCCGCCCTGCCGCTGATTTCGGCGCCGCACACGTACCCGGTTCGATGAACATCGGACTCGGCGGTCAGTTCGCGATGTGGGCCGGCAGCCTGATCCCCTTGACCGCCCCGATTGTGCTCATCGCCGACACCAACGCGCAGGTTGACGAGTCGGTAGTTCGACTCGCACGCGTCGGCATCGAGAACGTCAAAGGCTATCTCGACGGCGGCGTGCAGAGTTGGAGCGACGCGGGTTTCCCAGTCGAGGCGATCGAGCAGGTGAGTGTCGCGCAGTTGAAAGAGCAGATGGCAAATAGCGATCTGCAAATCGTGGACGTGCGACGCCCGGCGGAGTACGTCAGCGGTCATGTGCCGCGCGCCCTCAACGCGCCGCTCGCAAGTCTCGATAAAAGCCCATTGCCCCTGGAGAAAGATAAACTCACCGCGGTGATTTGCGCCGGCGGATATCGATCGAGCGCCGCCGCGAGCTTGTTACAGCAGCGGGGTTTTTCGAATCTGCTCAACGTCTCCGGCGGCACCGGCGCATGGATAAACGCAGGTTACCCCGTAGAAGCCCCCGCGACAGACTAATCAATCAAAGGGGCAACAGTTATCGATCCGCTTACTTTTAAAATCCTGGTCGCCATCGGCATCATTGTCGTTGCCACCATCCACGGTTTTGGCGCGGCGTGGCTGGCAATCTGGATGCTCTTCCACCCGTATAATTCGGTTAAGGTTTTTGGCATCACGATCTGGCCGCAGGGGATGATTCCCCGCCATCGCGACAAACTGGCCCAATCGATCGGCAACGCCGTCGGCAACGAGCTCGTATCGCAACAAACTGTGTTCGACGCGTTGTTTGAAACCAGTTTCTTTCAACGCAAAGTCGAAGACTTCGTCGGCGATTACACCAACGAACTGCTCTCGCGTGTGTACCCGTCGTTCATCGATGCACTGCCCTCGCAGGCGCGCGCGCCGATTCTCGACACTATCTCCGCGCTTCAGTACAAGTTGGCGGAATACATCGCCGACATGCTCAAGAGCGAAGAAACCGCCGAAGCAATCGAAAACTTCATCGACAAGCAGGTTGACGAGTTACTCGAACGCCGCGTCGGCGACATGGTTACGGAGAAATCAGTCGATCGCGTGCTCAACTTCGTCGAGCAACACCTGCAACGACTCACCGCTACCGAAGGATTCGAAACGAAAGTCCACGAGTTTGTCTCGGGACGTTTGGACGACCTGGCCCGCAGTAACGCCACGCTCGCGGAAACGTTCACGCCGGAAACGATCGTTTTCATCAAGGATCGGATCGATCAACAGGTACCGCCGATCGTCCATCACCTGGCTGAGATCGCGACGAGCCAGACCACGCGAAAGCAGATCGGTGGTTTGATAAAACACGAGGTAGATGACTATTACGAACAGCTCTCGCTCTTCAAAAAGATCTTCATCTCGCGCGAGCGCATACACCGTGAAGTCGACGAGCTGGTAAATAAGACGCTGCCTAAACGTGTCGAAGAGTATTTGCGCGGAGAAGCTTTCGAACAGGAAGCGGAAGCGTTTTTGAATGCGACGGTTGATAACGTGATGGCGCGTCCGCTTGACGAGTTGATCGGGCAGTTCGATGCGATGCGATTCGAAGATCTTAAATCCCAGATAAGTAATCGACTGGTCGAACTTCTTCGCAGCGAAGCGTTGTCGACGTCGCTGTCGATCCAGGTTACGGACGCGATCGATCGGCTGCGCCCGCAAACACTCGGCGCAGTGATGCAACAGCTCGATTCAAACTCCGCTACGCAAGTTAAAGGTCTGCTGACGCGAAGCCTGCTGAGTTTGCTGTCGCGCGAGGATACCGCCCGCACCATCAACGCGATCATGAGCGCGCAGATCGAGCGCCTGTTAATAGCGCCGATCGGAAGGCTCGGCGATCACGTTTCTCGCAACGCGATGGAACGTGCGAGTGCGGCGCTGGTCGAGCGCATTACCCTCGCCGCGCGCGAGCGCCTGCCGGTGGCGATAGCGGAGTTTGACGTCGGTGGACTGGTGCGCAAGAAGGTATCGGACTATCCTTTGGCAAAGCTCGAAGAACTGGTGCTCTCGGTGGCTCAGCACCACCTGAAAACAATTGAACTTTTCGGCGCGATAATCGGTTTCTTTATCGGAGTGGGTCAGGCAATCTATTTCTGGTTCACTTACCACGGATGAGGCGGGGGCGAGGGCGCTTAACATCTTAGTCAGAAAGCCAACCACAGATTACACAGATTATTTGAATAAAATCTGCGTAATCTGCGGATAGCTTTCATTGTTGCCGCTCTTTTCTGTTGACATTACACTCACGACTGAATAACTATTTGCCATCACCGAAAGGAGCTTAGTTCCCCAATGACCTACGTAGTTGTTGAATTGTGCGTCGATTGCAAGTACACCGACTGCGCAGCTGTTTGTCCTGTTGAAGCATTTCACGAGTTACCGGATCGTCTCTACATCAACGCCGACACTTGCATAGATTGCGACGCGTGTGTTCCCGAATGTCCCGTCGAAGCAATTTTTGCCGATACTAACGTGCCTGAAAACTACGCTCACTGGACCCAGATCAACATCGACGAAGCTCCCAAGTACCCAATCATCAGCCAGAAGATTCCTGCCCTGCACGGACCTAGCTGCACGGGCCCTGAGGAATGAACGTCTTACTCAGAAGATCTAGCCACGAAAAGGCACAAAAATATTTCTGATGTGAACCGCTGAAGGTTCTCTCTCTTTCTGACTTTTGTGCCTTCTTGTGGCAAAAAATTGAAGTCTAAAATCCGCGGCCAGATACCCTTCCGTATATAGATCTGAGTTCTACAAATCAGTTCTAACGAGGAAGGGTATTATCGTGAAAAGAGTTCTAGTCATGGTGCTGCTGGCCGCAGCATCAATCACCGCTGCGAGCGAACCGGCTCGCGCTCAAATGGACGACAATCCGATGGTTGGCGGCGCCGCGATGCTCAAGTCGAAGGACATCGTCGACAATGCTGTTAACTCCGCGGACCACACGACACTCGTCGCCGCAGTGAAAGCCGCGGGACTGGTGGAAACGTTGAAGGGCAAAGGGCCGTTCACCGTGTTTGCGCCGACAAACGCTGCATTCGATAAGCTGCCCGCGGGCACTGTCGATACGCTGGTGAAACCGGAGAACAAAGGGATGCTTACAAACATCCTGACCTATCATGTACTCGCGGGAAGATTCGACTCGAACGCGATCGCGAAGAAGATCAAGGCGGGAAATGGCAAGGCGTCGTTGAAGGCAGTCAATGGTGGCACGTTGACGGCGTGGATGGATGGAAACTCGATCGTGATCAGTGATGAAAAGGGTGGGCAGTCGAGAGTGACGATCGGGAATGTGTATCAGTCAAACGGAGTCATACACGTTGTAGATAGCGTGTTGCTACCGAAATAAGCCACGGATAAACACGGAAAACACGGATCAGAAAGAACAATTCTGATCCGTGTTTTTCCGTGTAAATCCGTGGCCTATCTTTGCTGCTGACCTTCAGTCGCGATATTTTTCTTCGAGCCGTTCAATTGCTTCATCAAATCTTCAACCGCAGCTTCGAGCTGGCGATCGCGCCCGGCTAAAGTGTCCTCCGGTTTGTTTTCAATGAGCATGTCAGGCTGGACACCGTAGTTCTCCATGTTCGTCCGTTTCGAATCGGCCAGAAACACACCAACACCGGGCGTGCGCACAGTCGATCCGTCGATCAAGCTGTAGCTTCCCGTACCGATCACCGCTCCCATCGTCGGCGTGCCAACCACTTTACCGAGTCCGAGTGCGCGGAAACCTGCCGGGAACATCTCGGCGTTTGAAGCCGAGCGCCAGTTCTGAAGCACGATCTTCGGTCCGAAGAAACCTGCAAACGGACGGCCCGTTGCTTCGGTACCGCGCGGCTGCCACACCTGGTACTGGCGTTGGACCAGGATCGCCAGCAACTCCTGTTCGATGTTGCCGCCGCCGTTCCAGCGCTGATCGATGACCATCGCCTCCTTGTTGCGATACTCGCGCAACTCTTTCTCAAACCGGCGCAGCGACGGTTGATTCATCGCCTGTATGTGCAGGTAGCCGATGCGGCCGCCTGACAACTCGTCAACTTTCTTGCGACGCTCCTTGACCCAACGCTCGTAACGCAACTGACTGTAAGCATTGGTTGAGATCGCTTCGATGCGCGTGTTCCATGCGCCATCTTCCGCGGGCTTGGAATTGAACGTTACGTTGACTTTGCGATTGAGACGCTGGTTGAGAAGTTGCCAGTACTCATCACCGGCTTTGACCGGCTTGCCGTCGATGGCGAGCAGGTAGTCGCCGACTTTCACGCGCACCCAGTCTTTGTCGGCTGGTCCATCTTCATAGATGTGCGTTACGCGATAACGACCGGCAGCGCTGTCAGGTTCGAGTTCGACACCGAGATGCGACGTAGCCACACCGCCACTGCCTGGTCCACGTGGCGGCGGTGCTGCGCCGGTGTGTGAAGCGTTCAACTCACCAATCATCTCGTTGATGATGTTGAGCAACTCCTGGCGGTCGCCGACGAAATCGACGAGGGGACGATACTTGGCGCGCATCGCATCCCAATCCGTGCCGTGCATCTTCGGATCGTAGAAACGATACTTCATCGTGCGCCAACCATCGTCGAACATCTCGGCCCACTCAGCCGGACGATCGACACGGACGCGTACGTTGAAGTTGATTCTGCGCCGGGCTGGACCTGCGTCACGACTCGGGGTCGCGGCTACCGCTGCGCCTGCTGTTGCGCCGGCGCCTGGTGCTTGTCCGAGCGGCACTGAGTAAACGTTATCGCGCTCGCTGAAGAAGAGCGTCCGACCGTCGCGTGAAATGTGCAGATCGGAAATACCGCCACCGAAACCACCGCCGCCTCCCGGAGGACCGCCATCCGCGCCTTCATTTGGTGGTTGACCGGCAGTGACCCTCGTCAGGCGACGCCCGTCTTCCTGGATTGAATAGATAACAGGAAGATTCCCGGCACCCGCCGGTTCAGTCGTTACAAAAACGATCGTGCGGCTGTCGGGAGTGATCGTGTAGTTGAAAATCGGAAACGGCATGCGCGTAAGTTGTCGCGTGCGCCGCTTGAGGCCGTCCCAATCCATCTTGATCTCGCGTGGCGGCGTTCGGGCGGCTGGCCGGCGCGCGGGTGGCGCACCACCTTCACCGCCTTCGGCTGCTGGTTGCTGCGGCTCAGTTTCACGCTCTTCTGCATCGTCAGGATCTTTCTCCTGCCGCTCCAGCCACACTGAATAGATCTGGATTGACGTGGGCTGAGTTCCAGTAGCGCCTTCGGCGCGCTGGAAGTAGAGTTTGCGTCCGTCTGGTGCGAAGTACGGGTTGGCCTCGGTGTATGAATCAAAAGTGACCTTGTGTGGCTCTTTCTCCTGGCCGGACGCGGCAATCATGTAGATGTCGTTCGTGCGCGAAATGTCTGACTTCGAGTAGGCGATCCACTTTCCGTCAGGCGACCAGACCGGTTGACCGAAACCGCCGTATTTCGAAGTGTCGAGCACGAGCACCTGTTTCGTGGCGACAGTCAGTTTGCGCAGGTTATTGTCAGACGCGGCGAATGCGATCTCTTTCGAATCGGGAGACCAGTTGTAACCAAGCTTCAGCGCGTCGATGTCGGTGACCTGTTGTGCCGGCGCCGAACCATCGACCGGAACCACGTAGAGTTCTTCGCGCCCGCTCTTGTCGGAGACGTAAGAGATCCACTTGCCGTCTGGTGAATAGCTGACGCCGCGATCGCGCGCTGGACCATCCGTAACTTGCTTCAGATCGCCCTCCTCGACCGGCGCGGTAAAGATCTCGCCGTGAATCGAGAATGCGATGCGGCGCGACGACGGCGCCAGATCGTAATCGTCGGCCTGTGAATTGAACGACTGAAACTCCGACATGTTCTCCTGCGTCTCGGCCTCGATGTTCAACGTGATCGGCGCCACGCGTTTTGAGTTGACGTCGAGTTTCCAGATGCCGAAGTCGTGCTCGAAAACGATCACGCGGCCATCGGCGCTGATCGCGGGCCAACGAATGTCGCCGCTCTTGAAGGTCGTGACCTTGTCGGCCTTGCCGCCGTTGTCGGAGACGCGCCAGATGTTGGTGAGACCGTTGCCGTCGCGATCGCTCACGAAGTAGATGTGACCATCGTGTCCCCACATAGGCCATGAATCGAGGCCATCGAAATCGGTGATCTGCGTAAACTTCTTCGCTGCGACGTCCATGACCATGATGTCGCTCTGGAACGAGCCGCGATAAAACTTGCGCCAGTAAGCCTGCGCCTTCTGGTTGTAAGCGAGTCGTTTTCCATCCGGCGAATACGACGCCTGCACGCCCATGTCAGTGCCGGCTTTCCACGGCATGCCGCCTTCGGTACTGACGAGGTAAAGCTGTGGCATGAAGTCTTCGCCGCGATTGCTGCTGAACATCACGGAGCGCGAATCAGCGGACCAGCCGAGCACCGTGTCATCGGCGGAGTGAGACGTTAGCTGTTTGGTGTTGCCGCCGCCGGCCGGAATCAGATAGACGTCGAGATTTCCGTTACGCTCACTCGAGAAGGCGATCCACTTTCCGTCCGGCGAGAAACGTCCGTAGACGTCGCGCGCGCGATTGACGGTCAGGCGTTGAACGTTCTGACCGTTTTCATCAGCGGTCCAGATGTCTCCGAGGTAGCTGAAGACGATGCGGCCGTTGTGGTAGTGCGGGTAGCGGACCAGCCGTGCTTCGCGGCCAAATGCCGGGATCGCGGTGGCGAGAAACAATGCGATGGCGAAGAGAGTGGTAGATTTTTTCATGGCTCCTGACCTACAGTCGATTGGTATGGAAACGTTTGCGGAGGCGGGATTATAACACCGAGTTTTCGTGCTTTGTACTTTGTGGCATCATTAAACGCGTGAGTGCAGTTACCTGTCGAAAAATGGGCGCAGCGGATGTAGCCGACGCGTTTCACATGCTGAGCGATTTTCTGCGTGCTGACGAACACTACCTGGCCAGCAGCGAGGCGTACGGCGACCTTGGTTTGAAGGGTCTCAACGACTCGCTCGATCTCTATCTGGAACGTCCGGAGCTCGGGTTTGTGTGGATGGCTTACGACGAGCAGGGCGTCGCGGGAGTTTGCGTCGTCGGTTACGGCATCTCGACGGCGATGGGATCGGTGGTAGCTAAACTCGATGACGTCTTTGTGAAACCCGATCGGCGTAACCAGGCTGTCGGCTCGGAAATGCTGGATCAACTGAAGGAGCAGTTGAGACGAGAAGCGGTCACACGCATCGACACGTCAGTACACCTGCAAAACCCACAAGCACGCGCCTTCTACGAGCGGATGGGCTTCGTTGCACTCAACGAAGAGCGTCTTTCCTGCATTATTTAGCCACGGATTACACAGATAAAAATCCGGATTTTTTCCGTGTAAATCTGTGGTTAATTATTTCGCGAGGTTTGCGATCTCTTCGAAGTACTTCGCGAACGCCACCATCCCGCCCGACGCCTGCTGCCAATCGAAATTCTCATTCGGCGCGTGATACCCGTGCTCGGGCAGGGATAAGCCGAGGAACAGCACCGGACAGTTGAGCACCTTCTCGATGCTGGTCATCGCGCCGATCGTTCCGCCGTCACGCACAAAGACCGCATCGCGTTTAAACGCGAATTTGATGGCGCGCTTCAGTGCCAGCGGCAGTTCACCTTCGAGCACCGTTCGAAACGCCGGCGCCGCGGATTCAAAGTGAATATTTACGTCCGGATTTCTTTCTTTCACCGCCGCCGTAATCAGTTTCTTGATCTTCACCGGGTCCTGGACCGGAACTAAACGACACGACGCCTTCAACTCCGCGCGTGGCGGCACGATCGACTTCAAGCCCGTGCCCTGGTAACCACCTACTATTCCGTGAATCTCGAGCGTCGGCATGCCCCAGATGCGCTTCATCACCTCGAGCGGATCTTCAGTGCGCATCTTCTTCAAGTGGTGCGCCTTCTTGAACGCCTTCGTGGTGAAGCCGGAGTTTGCCCAATCTTGCAGTTCCTTCTTTGAGGGCGGGATGACGTCGTCGTAGAAGCCTTTGATCTTAATCTTGCCGGTTCTGACGTCGTAGATATCGCAAACAAGCTGCATCAACTCGGCAATCGGGTTCCGCGACGCGCCTCCGGTTTCGCCCGAGTGTGTATCGACCGTTGCGGTTTCGAGCGTCAGGATGAAGCCGAGCAGGCCGCGCAGTCCTGCGGAGCTTGCGGGACGGTTTCTCGATACCCAAACCGTGTCAGAAACGACTACGGAATCCGTACGCAGATTCGGCGCGGCTTTCGTAATGATCTTCTCGAAGTTTGGCGAGCCGATCTCCTCTTCAAACTCCCAGAGGAACCGAATATTCACCGGGACGTCGGCTTCGATCGCCGCACGAGCGCCAAACAGTGCGCTGAGCGCGGGTCCCTTGTCGTCAGTGGTACCGCGACCGTAGTAAGTGTCACCTTTCTTGGTGAACACGAAGGGCTCGGTCTCCCATGGCTCCGTTTCCTTCGACGCGGGCTGGACGTCGATGTGGTTGTAAACCGTCACGGTCGGGCGGTTGCTATCGTTGCCGAACACGCCATGAATTACGGGATTGCCCTTTTCAGCCCGGTAAACCTCAGCTTTCCCCCCATATTTCTCAATTGTTTCGATTGTGAGCTCGACGCCTTTTCTGATGTCGCCGGCGTGATTGGGATCGACGGAGACCGTCGGAGTTTCTACAAAACGCTGGAGCAGCGTCTCAAACTCCTCGCGATGCGAGTTGGCAAAAGACAAAAGACTATCCCGTTTCAATGTCGTGGGCATTCAAGATCCTCCGTCGAACTGTCGTGCGAGAGCTTGCCAGGCATAATAAAACAAATACTAAAGGCCATCCACCGATTACACAGAAAGAAATCTGTGAAATCTGTAGATGGATAGCGGGCGACCAAAGCCAGAATCCCGGCATCTACATGCCTACGACGATTTTGCAGAAAACTTCGGTCAGCGCCTTGCGTACATTCAAAAGGTTTGGTGCTTCGTGTTATTCTGGCGTCCCCGTGTTTCCGATCGAAACCCGGCCCCTGACGGATTAAACCAACGAGATACAGGTTTTTTAGGAGGGTTCGCGTGAGAAAAAGGTCTTTTGCCCCGGGAATTCTATTCCTCGTTTTCGCCCTGACACTTCCCGCACTGATTATCGCCCAGCAAAGCAGATCCGCCCGGAGGGCAACATCACCCGATCGTTCCACGCCGACAGGGACCGCCAGTGGTAAGGCGAACCCAACGGGCCCGATGATTAAAAGCGACCTTGCCGAAGCCCTGTCCGTCATTCAGTCAAACCATATCGACGGCCGAAAACTGAACTACAACGACGTTTTCAAGTCGTCTATTACTGGCATGTTGAGCGTCCTGGATCCGCACTCGACCTATTTCGATCCAATTGAATATGCCTCGTTCCGCACCGAGCAGCGTTCCGAGTATTTCGGAATCGGCGCCACTATTGAGGATCTGCGCCAGGGGAAAGACGTTAATACTTACATTCGCGCCACCTTCCCTGAGTCGCCAGCCTGGCGTGCCGGACTGCGATTTGGCGATCGCATTACCGCCGTCGATGGCAACTCGATGGAGGGCAAGACCTATCCGGAAGTGCGAAAGTTTTTGCTCGGACCGCGTGGCACCACCGTCAAAGTCACCGTCGAGAACCCGGCTACGAAAGCCGTTAAAACGGTGAACATTATTCGCGACGCAGTTTCGCTGCCTTCAATCGCGCAGGCTTACATGCTGCGACCGGGTGTTGGTTACGTCGCGATGACCGGCGGTTTCAACCTGACAACTGACGACGAATTTCAAGAGGCGCTCAGGAACCTGCACGACAAGGGCATGAACATGCTGGTGCTCGACCTGCGCGGCAATCGCGGTGGACTGCTGATTCAGGCCGTGCGCGTTGCGAATACATTCCTGCAACGCGGCCAACTGATCGTTTCGCAGCAGGGACGTTTCCGCGACAGCTCGCAGAAGTATCATGCGATGAACGACAACCCGGACAATGTTGCGGTGGTCGTGCTGGTTAACGGCGAGAGCGCTTCAGCGGCGGAGATCGTTGCCGGCGCACTCCAGGATCACGATCGTGCGCTCATCGTCGGCGAAACGACTTTCGGAAAAGGTCTTGTACAGTTTCCGTTCCAGTTGGATTACGACTCAGCGTTGTTGTTGACGATTGCCAAGTACTTCACGCCTTCGGGTCGACTGATTCAGCGCGACTACTCCAACGGTGGTAACTACAACTACTACTTCCCCGGCGGTCTCGCAGCCGACAAGAACAACCAGCCCAATCCGCAAACCGGACCGGAGAGCCATACGGACACGGGGCGCGCGGTTTACGGTGGCGGCGGTATCGCTCCTGACGAAGTGGTTAAGCCCGGTCTCATTAGTCCGGCTGAGCGACACTTGCGCGACATCACGTTTGCTTTCTCGCTCGAGTTGGCGTCGGGAAGAGTTCCCGGTTTTGAGCAGTACAAGATTCAACGCGCGATCGAGTTTGACCACGAGCTTGTGAACGACGACTACCCCGTTACCGACACGCTATTCAAGGCGTTGAAGAAGTTTGCGACGGACAAGCCCGTTTTCAACGTGACTCCGGATCAGCTCGACAAGTCGCGCACCTTTGCTGAAAGGCAGTTGCGTTATAACGTGCTGTCGGCAGCTTACGGCTTCCGCGTTGCGACGCAGGTTTTCAACGACGCGGATCCGCAGATCGGGCGTGCCATTGACGCGATGCCACGCGCGCGTGAACTGGCGCTGGCGGCAAGTCGCGCTCGAGCCCGCGGTTAATTTCAACCACGGATTACACGGATCAGAACTCTCATCATCATCAATCACGCCGCGGCTAAAGCGCGGCGTGTTTGGCCTCAGGTCAAACAGCAACTCGACGCCGCCGGCGTTGAGTATCAAGCATACGAAACGAAATCACCTGGCGACGCGACGGTGCGAACGCGCGCGGCGCTCAGTTCCGGGACTGAGGCTGTCGTCGTCGTTGGCGGCGACGGCACGCTCAGCGAAGCCGCGGAAGGTTTTTTCGAATTCAACGACAACCCCGACGTTCTTCCGGTAGCAGTCAATCCTTCCGCAACACTCGCGATTCTTACGGCCGGCACGGGTGACGACTTCGCTCGTGGTTTGCATGGCGGTCGCGCGCCGCTGGAAAAGTGGATCGATGCACTCATCACGCGAACGCCGGCGCGACAAATCGATGTTCTGTACGGGCGTTGTAACGGTTACGAAAAGCCCTTCATCTGTATCAACGCTTCAACGATGGGAATTGGCGGCGAAACGGCGGGTCGCGTTGCGGCGCAGGGGAAGTTTATGCGCAACTTTTCCGGTGAGTTTCGGTTTGTGTTTGCGGCTGTCGGCGCTTTGGCTGCGTGGCGCGAGCGACGTGTGCGTGTGACCGTCGATGGGCGCACGGTGGTCGAGGGTCCGATGAACCTTGCGGCGGTGGCGAATGGGCTTTATGCCGGGGGTGGGATGATGTTTTCACCCGACGCGCAGATCGATGATGGCAAACTGGACGTGGTCACCGCGTCCGGTCTTACACGCGCAAACGTTGTGACCGAACTTTCGCGCATCCACACCGGCGGTCACGTCAACAATCCAAAAGTCACAATCACCCAAGGCACCATCGCCCGTATCGAGACGCTCCTGATGCGGGACGCAATGCCCCTGGAAGCTGATGGAAACGTCCGCGGCGTCACGCCAGTTCAGTTCCAGGTCCTGCCCGCAAGTTTACGTTTTATTTGGCCACGGATTAACACGGAAGACACGGATTAATTCTTATCTGTGGACATCCGTGTTAATCCGTGGCTTCTAATTTCTGGATTTTAGCGAGGCGGCGGCGGTGGCGTTCTTCGCCGGTGAAACGGGCGGCGACGAAGGCGCGGACGATTTCGAGGGCGAGTTCGACGCCGACCACGCGCGCTCCCAGGCAGAGGACGTTGCAGTCGTCGTGTTCGCGTGATTGACGTGCGGAATACGTATCACCGCACAACGCGGCACGAATGCCACGCAGCTTGTTAGCAGCGACTGCAGCACCGACACCGCTGCCGCAGATCAACAGTCCGATCTCCACCAAACCGTTCTGGACTGCTTCACCAACCTGTTTCGCGTAGTCAGGATAATCGTCAGGAACGGAACCGTCGTGAGTGCCGAAATCGACGAGCTCATGGCCGGCGCGGCGTAGTTCATCGATCACCCGTTCGTTGAGCGGGAAACCAGCATGATCCGCGGCGATTGCTATACGCATGAGATTTAGAGCAACGCGCGCGCGTGCTTCACGACGTTATCGACGTTGAATCCCAACTCCTTCAACGCCACGTCTCCCGGTGCAGACGCGCCAAATCGATCCAGACAGATAACGTCGCCCTTTGGTCCAACAAACCGATCCCAACCCTGTCGCACGCCCGCTTCAACCGCGAGCCGCGCGCCAACAGCCGGCGGCAACACCTCGTCGCGATACTCCTGCGACTGCTCGTCAAACAACTCCCAGCAAGGCAGCGACACGACGCGCGTCGGCACGCCTTCACCCTGCAACTTTTCGCGCGCCTCGAGCGTGAGCGACACCTCGGATCCGGTCGCAATCAGGATGAGTTTCGGCGTCGTAACACTGCCATCAGCAGCCTCCGCATCGGCCAGCACATAAGCGCCGCGTCGCAGCCCGTCTGCTTTCGAAAATCGCTTCCGATCGATCACGGCCACTTTCTGTCGCGTCAGCGCCAACGCCGTGGGCGCGTGACGGCGCAGTATCGCGATCCGCCACGCCTCACTCACTTCCGCCGGATCCGCCGGACGAATCACAAACAGATGTGGGATCGCTCGCAGTGCCGCAAGATGTTCGATCGGCTGGTGCGTTGGTCCATCTTCGCCAAGCCCGACCGAGTCGTGCGTGAAGACGTAGATGACCTGCACTTCCGACAACGCCGCGAGCCGGATCGCAGGCCGCATGTAGTCAGAGAACGTCATGAACGTTCCGCCATACGGAATCAAACCGCCATTCAGCGAGATGCCGGTGAGCGTCGCGCCCATCGCATGCTCGCGCACGCCGAAGTGCATGATGCGGCCATCGTAAGCATCGGCGGCAAAACTGTGGCTCTCCTTGATGTCGGTGTTGTTTGACACGCCGAGATCGGCCGAACCGCCGATGAGCATCGGCATCACGGGTGCCAGCGCGTTGATCACCTCGCCGCTCGCGACGCGCGTCGCCACCGGTTTGGCGTCTTCAAACTTGGGCAGGTGATCTTCCCAACCCGCAGGCAATTCCCCGCTCAAGGTCGTGCGCCAGCTCTTCCCATCGTCAGGATGTGTTTGCTCATACTTCTCGGTCAGTGCGCGCCATTCGGCTTCGAGTTTCTCACCGTTCGGAACTGCTTCGCGGAAATGCGCCAGCGCCTCCTCGGGAATGTAGAACTGCTTGTCTTCCGGCCAGCCGAGGTGGCGCTTCGCTTCTCGCACCGCCTCTTCGCCGGGCGCGTCGCTATGTGCTTTGCGTGTGCCCTGCGTCGGCATGCCGTAGCCGATGACCGTCTTGACTGAGATCAGGCTTGGCGCATCCGTTACCGACTGCGCCGTGCGAATTGCCAACTCGATTTCATCGAGGTTGTTGCCGTCGGCGACTGTCTGCGTGTGCCAGCCGTAAGAATCGAAACGCCTCGGCACGTCTTCACTAAACGCAAGACTGGTGAAACCTTCGATCGTGACCTTGTTGTCGTCGTAGAGGTAGATCAACTTGCCCAGCTTCAAATGACCGGCGAGCGATGCGGCTTCAGCGGCGACGCCTTCCATCAGATCGCCGTCGGAGACGATCGCGTAAACGTAATGATCGATGAGGGGAAAATCTTTTTTGTTGAACTTACGAGCGAGGTGGGCGGCACCCATCGCCATGCCGACGCCGTTCGCGAAGCCCTGTCCGAGCGGACCGGTCGTGATTTCGACGCCGGGTGTGAGCCCGTATTCAGGATGGCCGGGCGTTTTCGAGCCCCACTGCCGGAAGTTTTCCAACTCTTCGAGCGGAAGATCGTAGCCGGTCAGGTGGAGCAGCGAGTAGATCAACATCGAGCCGTGACCCGCCGAGAGCAGAAAGCGATCGCGATTCTCCCACTTTGGGTTTCGCGGGTTGTGCCGCATGAAACGAGTCCAGAGCACGTAAGCCATCGGCGCCGCGCCAAGAGGCAAGCCGGGGTGACCGGAGTTTGCTTTCTGGACGGCGTCGAGTGTTAACGCTCGGATGGTGTTGATGCAGAGTTGATCGAGTTCGGGATTGGAGTTTTCTTTCTGCGCTGGCGCGATCATTTAGTTTCCTCGAAAAAGTCGTTCGTAGAGTTCTTCCTGGCGCGCGAGGCCCTGTTGGTATCGGGCGTGCCGCGACATGTCAGGCTCGAACACCTGTTCAACCAAAATTGAATCTTCCTCAATGCTTGCTATTTTGCCCGCCGCTTCCAGCGCGAGCAAGGCAGCACCGCGGATCGAGCTTTCGGCCGTGCCGCCAAACATCAACGGACGACCTAAAACGTCCGCGATGATCTGCAACCACACTGGAGACGAGCGCAGCGCATTGCCCGATGCGAAGATGGTCGCGCCAGGGGCGACACGATCAAGGTCACGAGCAATCAACGCGAATCGATAGGCGATGGATTCGAGCGTCGCGCGAACGATCTCAACCGGTTTGGTACTTTGTCTTAATCCGAAGATGCCGCCGCGAGCATCAGTGGACCAGCCCGTGCTTCGTTCGCCGGACCAGAAAGGCAGTACTGTTAGGCCATGTGCATCCGGTTCGAGTTCTGCAATCTCGTCATGTGTGTTGACGTTTAGCGATTCAGCAAGCCACTGCAGAAGTCCACCGCCGTCAGACAACGCGCCACCCACCACCACACGCTTCTCGCAAACGCGATAACTCCACAACGCGGGGGATAATTCATCCGGTGGTCCACCAGCAAACACCACGCGCATCGCGCCCGACGTACCCACCATCAGCGCGATCCTCTCTTTCGTACTGCAACCGGCGCCGATGTTATTAGCTGCGCCATCGCCAACTATCGTCACGAGTCGCGCTTCTGCCAGCGCCTTCCAGCGCGCGGCAAAAGAATTAGCAACCCTTGGATTAGAACAAGTCAGGAAGAGGGGCTTGCCCCCGCTGTTTTGAATCTCCGGCAACGTGTCAGGCGAGATACCCAACGCTTCAACAAAGTCCCGATCCCAATCGCACTCTCGTTGATTAAATAATCCCGTCGCCGATGCCATCGAAATCGATCTCACGCGCTCTCCAAACAAGCGCAGGCAAAGATATTCGGCAAATCCTAACCAGCAACGAGTGTTACGGAATTTCTCATTGTGCTCGCTCCTGAGCCATTCGAGCTTCGCCGGCCAGTAACTGGGATGAAAGCGACAGCCCGTGCGCGAGTGAATCTCGAGCTCGTTGAAGTTTGTACGCAGCGCTTTTGCAAATTGAGCGGCGCGAGTGTCGGCCCAGGTCAGTACTGGTGTGGTGGGAAGTCCGGCAGCGTCGATGCCCATGAGGCTGTGCCAAAACGCAGAAATCGCGATGAACTCGATCTGCGCACCGGAGTGAGAAGTTAATAACTCGTCAATGGTCGTGACCACTTCGTCAACGAGTTGATCCGGATCGAACTCCGCAAAATCACTAACTGTCGCAAACGCGCGGCGGCTGCGAGCCTGTGCACCGGGAACTTCATAACCGCGCTCGTCAAATAGTGCGACACGAACTCCCGACGTGCCGATATCAATGGCACAAACCTGCGGCTTACTTGACGGTCTTGCGGACGAACTTAACGAAGTCACGAATGTCCTCTTCCGTCGTATCGAACGACGCCATCAGTCGCACTTCAGAAATCTCTTCGTCCCAAACATAGAAGAAATACTTCTTCTGCAACGTCGGTATGTACTTCCTTGGTATCACTGCGAAGACGCCGTTTGTTTCAACCGGTTGAGTTATTTTAACCTGCGACAACTTGGCCAACTCGCCGCCCAGGATCTGCGCCATCCGGTTCGCGTGCGTTGCATTGCGCCGCCAGAGATTCCCTGAAAGCAACGCTTCAAACTGCGCCGCGATGAAACGCATCTTCGACGGCAACTGCATGCCCTGCTTGCGAATGTATTTGAAATCAGCCGCGAGGTCCTGATCGAAGAAGACGACTGCTTCGCCGTACATCATTCCGTTCTTTGTACCGCCGAATGAGAGCACGTCCACGCCGGCGTCCGCAGTGATCTCTTTCAGAGTCACGCCCAGACTCACGGCTGCGTTCGCGATCCGGGCGCCATCGACGTGCAGCAACATGCCGTTGTCGTGAGCGAAGGCGGCGAGCGTCTTCAATTCTTTCTTCGTGTACACCGTGCCCATTTCGGTCGCTTGCGAGACACTGATCACGCCGGGCTGCACGTGATGCTCGACGCCGACGCCGTAGAGCCGCGGCTTGATCTGTTCGACGCGCAGCTTGCCGTCAGTAGTCGGAACCAGGACCAACTTGCAGCCGGTAAAGTTCTCCGGCGCGCCACACTCGTCAACGTGCACGTGCGCGGTCTCGGCGCAAACGATCGTTTGAAACGACTGCGTCATCGCTTTCAGGCCGAGCACGTTTGCGCCCGTGCCGCCGAAAACGAAGTACACGGCGATGTCGCGACCGAAGTGTTTTTGAAACTGCTTGACGGCGCGCGCGGTGATCGGGTCGCCGCCATAAGCGATCACATGGCCTTCATTCGCGGCCTTGATCGCCTTCAGTATCTCCGGATGAACGCCGGCGTTGTTGTCGCTGGCGAAGCTGCGCTTACTCATACTTTGCCCGCCTTGAAGTCTCGAGTTATCTCGCGAGCGGCATTCGCGCCCGGTAGTCCGGTTATGCCGCCACCGGGATGCGTGCCCGCGCCGCAGAGGTAAAGCCGCTTCAGCGGTGTTCGATACTGCGCCCAGCCAATCAACGGCCGGAACGTGAAGAATTGATCGAGCGTCTGTTCGCCGTGGTGAATGTGTCCGCCGCTGAGACCGTACGTTTCTTCGAGGTCGCGCGGCGTTATTATCTGGCGAGCTACGATCAGATCGCGCAGTCCCGGAGCATACTTTTCCAACTGCGCGATCGCGTTGTCTGCAAATTCATTCCGGCGCCCCGTCCAATCGCCTTCCTTCAACTTGTAAGGCGCAAACTGCACGTGGATCGACATCACGTGTTTGCCCGCCGGTGCGAGTGAAGGATCGCTGATCGACGGCAACGCGATGTCGAGATAAGGTTCGGCGGAAAATTCACCATACTTCGAAGCGTCGAAAGCGCGCTCGAGATAGTCGATCTCGGGACCGATGTGAATTCGTCCGGCCAGTTTTATTTTCGGATCGTCGCCGTTTAAGCCGCTAAACTGCGGCAACCCGTCGAGCGCGAGATTGATCTTTGCGGCAACCCCTGGCGCGCGATAGTTGCGCATCTTCGACAGGAAATTCGGATCGAGATCGACCGGATCGACGAGGTTGAGAAACGTCGAGCGCGGATCGGCGTTGGACACCACGACTCGCGATTCGATCTCTTCTCCGCCTTTGAGCACTACCTTCGGCGCATCGCCATCCACCCCGCCAACACCAGCAACCTCAGCGCTCGTACGTATCTCAGCCCCGGCAGCCTTCGCCGCGTTTGCCAGCGCTTCAGTTAAACCACCCATTCCGCCCTTTGCGTAAGCCGCCGACTGAATCGCGTTTCCGTCCATTGCCGCTTGCCACAACAAACCGAGGCTTGTTCCCGCGGACCATGGACCAGCGAACGCTCCGTTGATTCCGCGCGCAGCTACCGTCGCGCGTAACAACTCCGTCTCGAACCATTCGCCGACGAGATCCGCGACCGCCATCGGTCCCCAACGCAGCAGGCGATACTCATCCTTCTTGCCGAGACCACGAAACGCAAGCCCGACTTTGCCGAATTGCCAGGCGTCGGACGCGGTCGGTTGATCGATCGAAGGCGGAGTCATCGAAACTAACGGCGACAGCACGCGGCCAATGCGCGCAAAGCTGTTCGCAAACTCCGGATAACTCTTCGCGTCGTTACTTGAAAACTTTTCGATCTCGCTGACCGTGCGGTTGACGTCGTTGTAGATGCACAGCGAGCGGCCGTCAGGCGAGAGTGCGAGCACGCGCGCCTCCGGCGTGATCGTTTCGAGCCCGAAGCGTGAGAGATTGAGATCCGCGGCAACGTGCGCGGAAAGCGGACCGGCGGCATGGTCCAATGTCGAGCAACGGAAACCCGGATGCACTTCTTCAGTAACAGCGCCGCCGCCAACAACCTCGCGACGCTCCAGAACAAGCGTCTTCAGTCCACTCTTCGCGAGATAGCAGGCAGCCACCAGGCCGTTATGACCACCGCCGATTATGATCGCATCGTAAATCATCCGTGGAAATCCGTGGCTAAAAATCCTTCAGCATTTGCAGCGCCGCATTACGTCCAGGCGCGCCCATGATGCCACCGCCCGGGTGCGTCGCCGAGCCACACATGTAAAGGTTCTTGATCGGCGTGCGATATTGTGCCCAACCTGGCGCGGGACGCAAAAAGAACAGTTGTTCCAGTGTCAGCTCGCCCTGAAAAATATTTCCTTCCGACAAACCAAACTCGCGTTCGAGATCGAGCGGCGTCACAACCTGGCGATGGCGAATCAGATCTCTGATGTTGGGTGCGTGCTCGGCGATCGTGTCGATCACCGTGTCGCCAAACTCCTCGCGCTTCTCGTCCCAGTTTCCTTCCTTCAGGTTGTAAGGCGCGTATTGCACAAAGCACGACATCACGTGTTTGCCCGGCGGCGCGACGGACGGATCGGTCAAACTCGGAATCACCATATCGATGTACGGGCGCCGCGAAAAACGACCGTACTTAGCTTCGTCGTAAGCACGCTCCATGTAATCGACGCTCGGCGAAATCGAGATCGCGCCACGCAGGTGCGCGCCCGGGCCGGGCAGCGCTTTGAAGTTCGGCAAACCGTCGAGCGCAAGATTTACCTTTCCTGACGAGCCGCGATACTTGTAGCGCTTCAGATCCGTGCAAAAATCGTCAGGCAAGTATTCCTCGCCAATCATCTTCATGAACGTCAACCGCGGATCGACGCTCGACGAAACAACCTCCGCCTGGATCTCGTCGCCATTCTCGAGCACGACTCCCGTCGCGCGTCCATTCCGGTGGAGAATTTTTGCAATCGACGCCTGCGTGCGAATCTCAACTCCCGCCTCGCGCGCCGCA
>DASVGE010000167.1:0-29272 GCA_036379695.1 Pyrinomonadaceae bacterium
CTGTACAATTTTCGACGGTCAAGATAACCTTTTCCCCACGACTAACATCAATTTGCAGCATATGGAGTTATCTGTGAAACGAAGTTTTCTTGTCATTCTGCTTCTGCTTACTTTGCTGTCGCCCTCGACGCTTTCTGCGCGCATCGTGCCGCAACAGCAACGGGCGCCACAACCAACCGCGACCACTCCGGCTGCGGCTCCGGCGCGACTGCCCGAAGCAAAGCTCATCAGTCACGTACTGCCCAACGGTCTCGAAGTGATCATCCTCGAAGACCATTCCATTCCGCTCGTTACGATTGAGTTGGCCGTCAAGAACGGTTCGTACACTGAGCCACCTGAGCTCAACGGGCTTTCGCACCTGTACGAGCACATGTTTTTCAAACAAAACCGCGCCATCGCAAACGCGGAAGACTACCTGCGCACCATTGGGTCAATGGGCATTGCCTATAACGGCACAACGCGCGAAGAAGTGGTTGACTACTACTTCACCACCACCAGCCCCAACCTGCGCACGGCAATGCAGTTCATGAAAGACGCCACTCGTTATCCGCTGTTTGACGAGCGCGAGTTCACTCGTGAAAAGCAGGTGGTGATTGGCGAGATCGATCGCAATGAGTCGAACCCGTTCTTTTACCTGAGCCAGGAGATGAACAGCCGGCTCTTCTCCAAGTACCCGAGCCGCAAAAACCCGCTCGGCAACAGGGAAACGGTGGGCAATTCAACCACCGAGATGATGCGTTTGATCCAGCAGCGTTACTACGTCCCAAACAATTCAGCAATCGTCATCACCGGCGACGTAAATCCGGCCGAAGTGATGAAGATGGCGCAGGAGTTTTACGGCGACTGGCCCAAACGTGAAAAGGATCCGTTCGTCGAGTTTCCCCTCGTGGAACATCCGCCGCTAACAAAGAGCGACGGCGCCGTGATTCTTCAGCCCGTGCAGAACGTGATCATCAACATCGGTTGGCATGGACCATCAATCGGCAAAGACAATCCCGCCACTTACGCCGCGGACGTCTTTTCGTTCATTCTGCGGCAGCCGAATTCGCGCTTCCAGAGAAACCTCGTCGATTCCGGCCTGGTGACGGGCGTCGATCTCAGTTACTACACGCAGCGTAACGTTGGTCCAATCGCCCTCATCGCGCAAACCACGCCGGACAAGGCACGCGCGGCGATCAAGGCCATGTACGAAGAAGTGGCCCACTTCAACGACAAGGACTATTACACTGACGAGCAGCTCGAGAGCGCCAAAGCGTTGCTCGAAGCCGACGATCTCTATTCGCGTGAGAAGTTGAGCGACTACACCCACACGCTGAGCTTCTGGTGGGCCTCGACCGGGCTCGAATACTTCCGTGGGTATCTCCCGAGGCTGCGCGCCACTTCACGCGCCGACATCAGCCGCTACATCACCACCTACATTCAAGGCAAGCCCCACATCGGTCTCGCGTTAGTGTCGAATGAGGCGCAAGCGAAGATCAAAATTACACCCGAAGAGTTGATGGGACAGTAAAGAGTGAACCAATTTATGAATAAGTCAGGACAAAATTCAGTTATGTCTAATCGTGTGTTCCGACCTGTGCTCAGCAGTGTTTTGCTGATCGCGATTCTTTTCGTCGGCGGCAGTGATTCCTCTCGAGCAACTCAACAGGGCAAGGGCCAGGCACAGGAAACTGTTCACAGCGTTGTTGCCAAGCAGGCGGCACTCGTTACTGAGTTTGACGTCAACGGCTTGAAGGTGCTTCTGAAACGACGCGAAGGAAGCTTGACCGTAGCCGCTGGTCTTTTTATTCGCGGCGGCGCGACTAATATCAACGCGCAAAACGCGGGGATCGAAACGTTGATGCTCAGCGTAGCGACGGAAGCGACCACAAACTTTCCACGCGCACGCATGCGCACCGAGCTCTCGCGCATGGGCACGGTGATTGGCAGCAGCTCCAACAACGATTACTCCGTACTCTCGCTCGCCACCACGCGCATGAACTTCGATCGTTCGTGGCAGATCTTTAGCGACGTGGTGATGCGGCCTTCGTTTACGAAAGAAGACGTCGCGCTGGTGCAGGAGCGGCAGGTTGTCTCACTCAGCGACGACACTGACAATCCGGATGTTTACCTGCAAAAGTTGCAGGAGCGGGTTGCGTACGCCGGTCATCCGTACTTGAACAGTCCCAGCGGCACGCCGGAAACCGTGGCCAAGCTCACGCCGGAAGATCTGCGCAAGTATCACACCAAGTTGATGGAGACTTCGCGGCTCCTGCTGGTGATTGTGGGCGACCTCAATCCGGCTGAGGTGAAGACTCTGGTCACCGAAAGTTTCGGGAAATTGCCCCGCGGCACCTACAAATCTGAAACGATGCCGCAGTTGGCGTTTGATAAATCATCGGTTGAAGTAACACCGCGCGAGTTGCCGACAAACTACGTGCAGGGTTTGTTTACCGCACCGTCGCTTACGTCGCCTGACATTTACGCGATGCGCATCGCGAGCTCGTTGTTGCGCGATCGAGTGTTTGAAGAAGTGCGTGCGAAGCGAAACCTCTCGTATGCGCCGGATGCGTTCCTGCGAACGCAGGCTGCGAATGTCGGGGGACTTTACGTGACGGCGGTTGATGCGAACCAGTCGATTCGAGTGATGCTGAGTGAGATCGCGCGGTTACAGAACGAATCGGTGGGCCAGGAAGACATTCACGCCGTGATAGCGCAGTACTTGACGACGTACTACCTGGGACAAGAGACGAATGCCGCGCAGGCAGGTGAGTTGGCGCAGTATGAATTGATTGGTGGTGGCTGGCGAAACTCGGTGACCTTCCTGGAACGTCTAAACGCCGTGACGCCCGCCGACATTCAACGCGTCGCACAGAAATACATGAAGAACATCCGCTTCGTCGTTCTCGGCAACCCGCGCAGCATTGATTTGGGCGTGTTTACTGGACAAGCAGGGTAACACGGATAAACGCGGATCTGTGTAAATCGATTTACACAGATCCGCGTAATCAGTGGCCTACATCGTCTCCCGCAGGTATTTCTCGTAGAGCTTTGGATCGAGGCGCTGGAGGATTCGCGCCTGCGTGGCGGCCATGCCTGGGTTGCCACTCTCGGAATACGTTATCGCAAGGTTGTAGAAAGTTTCCGCCCACTCCGGACGCAGTCGCGCCGCCTCTGTGTACGACTCAATCGCTTCACGCAGCCGTCCCGAATAGTAGTAAGCGTCGCCTAACTTGTTGTGAATCTCAGCATCTGTTGGCTTGAGCTGTAGCGCCTGGAGGTAAGCGCGAATCGCTTCCTGGTTCTTTCCCTGTTTCACTTTGCAGAAACCGACCTGCACCCACGCTTCCACCCGCTTTGGATTCTTATTCGCAGCGTTCTCGAAGTAACCAACCGCGTTGTCGTAGTTGCCCAGCCACAGCGAATCCAGCCCCGATCGGTAGGCAGATTCCGCGGCGTCGCCTTTGTTCTTCGTCCCCAGCTCGGCGGACAGCGGCTGAAGCTTGCCTGCCTTCAGTTCCGCGACCCGCGCCGCTGCCAGCGCCAGATTTATGTTCTGACCGTTTGTGACTTTCACCGTCACCACACCCAGCACCTGCCCCTTCATGTTAAAGACCGGGCTCCCGCTGTTCCCATGCGAAATCGGAGCGGTGATCTGAATGATGCGATAACTGTTTGGTACTTCGCGGACCGCCGATACGATCCCGTCGCTCACCGATCCCTCGAGTTTTAGCGGGTTGCCGATGACGAAGATCGACTCACCTTCATCGGGAAGCTCGCTCGCAAGCTCACTGCTTCTCTCCGTGGGCGTATCGACGCTGAGCAGCGCGAGATCGCCCTCTTCATCGATCGCGAGGCTGCCGTTCACCGGAAAAACTCTGCCTTTGCCGTCGAGGGTTTTTATCTCAGCCCGAACCGCGCCGCGTACCACGTGAAGATTTGTCACAACCTGTCCCGGTCGCAGAAAGAACCCGCTGCCGGTCATCAACGGCTCGCCACTGGAATCGTAAGTCGCAATGGCCACCACCGCCGGCTTAACTCGTTTCACAACGGCCGGGAGACTTTCCTGTGCTTGTGTATGAACCGCGGATGCCGCTAGAAGAATCAGGGCAAAGGGGAAGAAACGGGGGTAGCTTCTCTTATTCATGTCGTTAACACCCAGGGCAAAACGGATACTTCGGCCTGTGTTGGGAATCACCGGCAGGGGATCGCGTTAACTGAAAAAGATGAGGGCTCGAAATTGAGCCAGTCGGGAGACTTAAAGCTGCTGCTTGGTGGCAACTCAGTCGCGGAACATATTAACGCAAGATGCTATGAGAGTGGTAGTTTTTTGTGAAGGATTTGACACACATAAAGAATCCACAGATTACACAGAAGAAATCTGCGTAATCTGTGGATGGCTTTCACAACGACTGCGATTCAGCTATGGAACAATCGTAATCGTGCCAACGGCCGGTCCCGCCGGCATGTCAGCATCAGCACTTTCCATCGTCACCACCAAACCAAAGTCCGGCAGCGTCGTTTCTGACCTGATTTCCGCTTCATTTCGTCCCGGCGCATTCACTATCTGGCCGAGTTTCGTGAATTTATTGTCAGGCGAAACTGCCCACAGGATGAACTTCTGGTTCGCAGGCGCTTCCTTCAAGTCGTGGAAACGCATCCTGACCTCGGTCGGTCCGTCTTTCCGCGGCGTGATGAACACATTCGCACGCGCACCGGCCAACGGACCTGAGAAGTTAACTTTGATTTTGGTGTCGTCGCCCTTTTCGTAAGCCGGGATGTTGAGCATCGGCGCCGAGTAAGTGGTCTTGGTCTCCGTCATCGGAACCACGATCGTGGTGCCGCTGGCAGATTGGACTACTGCTCCCGGCGTAGTCGTCGTAGTGGTCTGCGCGGCTGGCGCTGTCACTGCCGCGACTCTTTCACCTTCCGCATTGGTCAACGGTACCACCGCGAAGCCTTCGGGCACCGCACTCCTGAACATGACTTTCGTGTTCGCATCGTATGCCGTCAAAGCCGGCTCAGGCGAAGCAACCAGCATGAACCTCGATAGCGGCGTTGTGGCAGCTAACGTCCCCGTGCCATTTGAAATCGCAACCGGGCCGAGAGCGGTAACTACGCCTTTGTCGTCGATTGCATAAAGAGTCATCGCCGACAAATCTGCCGGAACGTCCGTTAAATTGAGCTTGATCCTGGTGCCATCATCATCGCGGAGGATGGTGGCTACGCCTTTGGCTCCGGTAACGTTGACCGGGGTCAGGTTTACCTGCACTTCTTTCTTAACAGGATACTCAATGATCGTGTAAGTACCATCGGGGTTTTGCACTGCCGTCTTCTGGACGGTTGTAGTCGTTGTCGTTTGTGCGAGAGCGATTGCGGAGATTGCGAGAGTCAGAATCGCAGCCCCTAAAACGCTCCAAACGTGCTTGCTCATTGGTTGTACCTCCCTTGTGTTTAATCAATCGCGATTAATTGTCGACGCGGGGGAAGTAATGTCGGGGAGACGCGCACAGGCGTACCTAAATCTGGTAATCCGCAAGCTTTATGCCAACTGGAGAGGCAGCTAAATCGTGGTTGTGAGGAAATTTACCGGAGCAGAACGATACAGGACTGTACGAACTTAGCCACGGATTTCACGGATGAACACCGGATTTATTTCTGGCCGTGTTTATCCGTGAAATCCGTGGCTAATAAGCTTTCACTTCGGCAATTGCCTTCGCGACATCGGAAGATTGCGGAAGGATTGCATCTTCGAGCAGGGGCGCATAGGCGACGAAAGTATCCAGCGCGCAGACGCGTTTCACCGGCGCGTCGAGATACTCGAACAACTCGGTGCTGATGCGCGCGGCGATCTCGGCGCCGTAACCAAACGACAGCGAATCTTCGTGGGCGACAATTACGCGATTCGTCTTCTTTACCGTTTCCTCAATCGCTTGCCAATCGAAGGGAACGAGACTGCGCAGATCGATAATCTCGACACTGACACCTTCCTGCTCCATCTGTTTCGCAGCCACGAGTGAACGCTGGACCAGCGCGCCGTAAGTGATGATGGAAATGTCCGTGCCTTCGCGGACTTTTTTCGCCTTGCCGAACGGGATCATGAAGCCGTCGCCGGGATACTGCGACTTGTTGTAGGCCTGTCGATAGAGATGTTTGTGTTCCAGGAACAACACCGGATCGTCACAACGAATCGCGGTGCGCAACAGGCCGTTCGCATCCAGTGCGTTCGATGGATAGATCACGCGCAACCCGGGAATTTGCGTAAACGTCGATACACCCGATTGCGAGTGATAAACAGCGCCGCCTTTCAGATAACCACCAACCGGCACGCGCATCACTACCGGCGCTTTCCACTCGTTTCCCGATCGCCAGCGCAGCAACGCCAGCTCGTTGCGAATCTGGTGCATCGCGGGCCAGATGTAATCGAAGAACTGGATCTCGACCACGGGCTTGAGTCCGCGCGTGGCCATGCCGATGGCGCGTCCGACGATGTTCGCTTCTGCGAGTGGCGAGTTGAAAACGCGCACGCTTCCAAACTTGCGCTGAAGATTCGCAGTGACTTTGAAAACGCCGCCTTTGCCTTTCACCGTTTGCAGGTACTGCTCGCGGGAACAATCGGCCACGTCTTCACCGAAGATCACGATCCGCGGATCGCGCGCCATCTCCGTGTCGAGACAACGATTGATCAGATCGACCATCGTTCCGGCGTTACCGGAGAGTTGAACGTCGTCTTCAGTGTCGAACTCTTTCGAACACGGATCGACGTCGGGTGAAAAGACAAAATTCATCGCCGTTTCTTTAGCCGGTTGCGGACTCGCGAGGGCGATGTCCGCCGCTTCGTTCACCTGCGCGTCGACTTCGTCTTTGATCTTTTGCAGGCCTTCCTGATCGATAACACCTTCGTCGATCAGCAGCGCGCCAAAACGTTTGACCGGATCGCGTTCGGCATCGCTCGCGCGTTCCTCGTCAGGGCGATAGAGCTTCTCGTCGTCAGAGAGCGAGTGTGAATACGGCCGGATCACTTTCGCATGTACAAACGCCGGACCCTTTCGCTGGCGGCAGTAATCGACCGCGCGTCGCATCGTCTCGAGCGATTCGATCGGGTCAGTACCGTCGCAACGTTGTAGATAAAGTGAAGGAAAATTCTCGACGAGTTTGGAAATGTCGCCGCCGGCAGTTTGCACTTCAACCGGAACGCTGATCGCGTAGCCGTTGTCTTCCAGCAGAAACACTACGGGAAGTTTCAAGTTGCTCGCCGTGTTGAGTGCTTCCCAAAACTCGCCTTCGCTGCTCGTGCCGTCGCCGAGCGAAACGTAAGTCACTTCGTCTTTTTGAAAACTGCCGATCCGTTTTTGCAACTCGGGAAGTAGCTGCGCGCGATAGCTCGTCTCGGCACAGCCGACTGCCTGCAAAAGCTGCGTGCCCGTCGGCGATGATTGCGAGACGATGTTGAGTTTCGAGTGGCCCCAGTGCGAGGGCATCTGCCGTCCGTGTGAGTTGGGATCCGCTTCGGCGGCGACTCCGGAGAGCAACTGCTCGAGAGGTGTCATGCCAAGCTGTAAACAGAGTGCGCGATCACGGTAGTAGGGATAGAACCAGTCGTAACCGGGCTTCAACACCATGCCTGCCGCGACGAGCACCGCTTCATGACCGGCGCCACTGATCTGGAAAAAGATCCGGTTCTGTCCTTTGAGTTGAATTTCTTTGTCGTCGATACGGCGCGAGAGATACATCGTGCGATACATCTCGAGCAGAACCTTGTGGTCAGGCAAGTCGCCGGTTCGCGGAGCAGGCGGCGGCGCCGGAACAGGCTTCGGCGCAGGCATCGGTGCAGGTCTGGGCCGTTGTTCCGTCTCTGGCTCTGGTGCTAAAGGGACGGAAGTTGGACCAGGCGCCATGCCCATCTCCGCTTCTTGTTCCGGAGCTTCGGTCGTCGATGATGATTCGGTCTTGCGGACCAGCTTCAGTACTTTGGTGTCAGTCTTCATAATTGCCAGCCAGAGTCATGCGATACTCTTCAGCCATGCCGGGGTGGCCATGGCGCTGCGCGGTTTCAATGCCACGCTGATAAGCCTCGCGTGCTTTGTCTCGTTGGCCCGTTCGTTCGTAAGCGCTGGCCAACATGCCGAAGGCGTTGCCTTCATCGTCGGAGGCTTCGAGGTAACGATTCAGAATTTCGATCAGCTTTTCGTCCTGACCGACTTTCTCATACTCCTTTGCGAGCCCGAAAAGCACAGCCGTATTCGCGGGATCGTTAGTCAGCATCTGCTCGAAGATTTCGATTCGTGAACTCATGATAAAAAGCCATCCACAGATTACGCAGATTTGAGCTGCGGAAGGACGGCAGCGTTCTTTTGTGCTTTTTGTGCCTTTTTGTGGCTCATTTACCGATGATCAACTTGGCGATCGTTTGCAGTTGCATGTTCGACGTTCCTTCGTAGATCGCCCCGATCTTCGAATCGCGCCAGTACTTCTCAACCGGATAATCTTTCACGTACCCATAGCCGCCATACAACTCGATCGCTTTTGAACTCACCCGCTCCGCCACACGCGACGAGTAGAGTTTCGCCATCGCAGCTTCTTTGACGAAATTTATTCCGGCATCTTTCATGCGCGCCGCGTTGTAAACCATCAGCCGCGCGGCTTCGAGTTCCGTGGCCATTTCCGCCAGTTGAAACTGAACTCCCTGAAACTGATTGATCGCTTTGCCGAACTGTTGTCGTTCCGCGGTGTAAGCAAGCGCGCTTTCCAAAGCCCCCTGGGCGATGCCGATCATTTGCGCGCCGATGCCGATGCGTCCTTCGTTCAGTGTTTCGATCGAGATCTTGTAGCCCTTGCCCGCTTCGCCGAGCACGTTCTCTTTCGGCACCTTGCAGTCTTCTAGGATCAGCTCAACTGTTGACGACGCGCGGATGCCGAGTTTGTTTTCTTTCTTGCCGATCGAGAAACCCGGAAAACTCTTTTCGACGATGAAGGCGGTGATACCGCGATAACCGGCTTCCGGATTCGCGTTCGCGAAGAGGACAAAGATCTCGGCTTCGATGCCGTTCGTGATCCAGAGCTTACGGCCGTTGATGAGGTAGTGATCGTCCTTTTCGACCGCGCGCGTTTGCATCGCGAAGGCGTCGGAGCCCGAACTCGGTTCGCTCAGCGCGTAGGCGCCGACGTGTTCCGAGGCGAGCCTGGTCAGGTATTTCTTTTTCTGATCGGGAGTGCCCCAACGAATGAACGCGTTATTGACGAGCGTGTTCTGCACGTCAACGAATACTCCTACCGACGCATCGACGCGCGAGAGTTCTTCGACCGCAAGGATCGCAGTAAAGAAATTCGCGGCGGCGCCGCCGTACTCCTCGGGAGTTTCGATTCCCATCAATCCCAGGTCGAAACATTGCTTGATAATGGCCGGATCGAGCTTCGCCGCTTCGTCCATGTGCTCCACGCGCGGGCGCAGTTCGCCCTCCGCGAATTCGCGCACGCTGGCGCGAAACATTGTCTCGTCTTCAGAGAGCGTGGTGAGTGGAGTGGTTGAATGTGGCGCGATCGCTGATTGGGATTGACTCATTGTTATAGTGCTCGTTTATCGGTGTCTGGTGGAACGTAGCATCATAATCAAAGTGAGCGTTTAACCACAAAGACACCGGGTCACTTTTAACGGCGGCACAACGGTTGCCGCCCCATCCGCGCCGTGTGGTACCGTACCTCGATGCCGAACGATGTTTTGAGTGAGAAGCGGAGCGGGAGCAGGAGATTCGCGTCACTTGGAATCATCTTCGGACTCCTCGGCCTGCTCTTGTTCGCATATTTTGTGAGCCGGGCGGGCGTTGGCGAGATCGTTTATAGAATCCGGCTTCTCGGCGCCGGCTTTCTCCTCATACTCGCGGTTTCCAGTATTCGTTACGTCGTTCGCGCACTCGCCTGGACTCGCTGCATCGAGCGTCCATACAGACTACCGTTTCGCGATGCTTTCGCCGCCCGGATCATGGGCGACGCGCTCGGCAACATCATCCCGTTCGTAAGCTTCGCGGTCAGCGAACCGTCGAAAGCAGTTTTTGTAAAAGATCGCGTGCCTCTGCTGGTTGGACTTTCCGGACTGGCGATCGAAAACATCTTCTACGCATTGTCAGTTGCGCTCTTCATCTTCTCGGGAACCGCGACTCTGCTGCTCACCTTCTCCCTGCCGAAGCCACTGCGATACGCCAGCATCGGCGCGCTAACGGCTACGGTCATCATCATTCCGCTGGCGTACCTGTTAATTCGCAGCCAGGCGAGATTCCTCAGTGGCGCGGTAGGTTTTCTACAACATCGCGGCATAGCGCGGAAGTTGATGGAGAAATTGAAACCGCGAGCGCAGTCGCTTGAAGAGCGAGTCTACGGTTTCTACGCAAACAGCGAACGCAGCTTCATATCGATCTTTGCGCTGGAATGTTGTTTTCACGTCGCGGGCGTGCTGGAGGTGTTCATTACGCTTTCGTTTATCAGTCCGGTAGCTCCGACCTTGACGCAGGCTTTCATTCTCGAATCGGTGAATCGCGTCATCAACGTGGCGTTCAAGTTTATTCCGCTGCGTGTGGGCGTGGATGAAGGTGGCACCGGTCAGGTGTCGAAGGTGCTTGGTTTTGCACGCGGGATTGGCGAGACCCTGGCGATCGTGAGGAAAGGCCGCGACATCTTCTGGAGCGCCTTGGGGCTAATATTGATTTGGAAAAGAGGCCACGGATTGACACGGATTATCACTGATCAGAATGAAATGGCTTGATCCGTGATCATCCGTGTAAATCCGTGCCTATTCATACGCCAGCGCATTTACCGGATCGAGATTCGAAGCGCGCCAGGCCGGATAAAGCGCGCCCAGGATCCCGCCGACGATCCCAATCGCCGCCGCAACGATCGCCCACGTCCAGCTGTACTCAAAGACCAGCCCGTACGCCTTGCTAATCAAATACCCGGCGACCAGTGAAACCGCGAACCCGGCAACCAACCCGATGACGCTGATCAAGATCGCTTCCTTCTCAATGATCCCCACGATGTAACCGCGGGAAGCGCCCATCGCCTTCAGAATACCGATCTCGCGCGTGCGCTCGGTGATCGTCGTGTACATCGCCAGCATCACCACCAACGAACTCACCACCGCCGCCAGGCCCACCAGCACCCGCAGAAACACACCGAGATACGGAATGCTTTTCTCAAAACTCATAAACACTTCGCGTGTCGGCTGGATCGTGTTGCCGGGCAATTCCCGATCGATGCGTTGCGCGACTTCCTGTAACTGATCCGGATTGCGCAACTTCACAAAAATAAACGTACACTTGCCTTCAGACTCCAGCGCTTTCTGCATCGCCTCCAGCGACATCTTCACGCGCGCGCCCGATTCCGGTGAGTAGATGCCGACGACGCGGTACTCCCCGGTGCCAAACGGCTTGATTAGATCCCCAACGCGAAGATTGCTGTTTCGGGCCTTGGTTTCGTCAATCACCACTTCATCCAGGCCTTGCACTCCTCGCCCGTCGACTATGTTGATTCCGTTCATCCGGGCATAGCCGTCCCACGGCACGCCGTCGATCTGCTCGAGGCCGAACCCCTTGCTGCCTTGAAAAATGTAACGAATCACCGGCAGTGCTTCTTCAACGCCCTCGATCTGTTTGAGACGGTCGACATAGCGCGTGTCGAGATTGTCTTTGGTCGACGTTATTTGGACCGAGCCGGGGCGCATGAAAATCAACTCCGCACGGACGTTCGTCGCGCGTCGTTGCAGGTCGTTTGACATACCCCGCGCAAGCCCCGTGAAGAGCATGACCAGGGCGACTCCGAGCGCCACGCCCGCCACGCTGACGAGCGTGCGAATCGGTCGCTGGCGAATGTTTGAAGTAACTAAATTGTCCATACGGATGCCACTATCGCAATAAAGTTCTGACACTGTCGACCACGGGCTATTACCATAAAGCATTTTCGACTAAGCTAACAACCGCAGTAAGCCGCAGATTTCGCAGATGAACGCAGATTGCAATCCGCGTTTCACCCGCGTTCATCTGCGGGAAAGAAAATGGCCGAGAACGTCAAAATTAGTGCCGTTTCAGTCCTCAAGGCGCCGGACCTCGGACTGGTTCGCACTCTCGATTGGTCCATCATCGGCACCCTCACGCTCCTCGTCATCCTCGGCTTCGGCCTGCGCGTCACCCAGCTCGGCGCCATCGGCTTCGCCGAAGACGAAATGAACAAACTGGATGCCATTCACGCGTACGAGCGCGGCGACTTCAGTGCCAACTCCGAGCACCCGATGATCATGAAGGTGCTGATGTGGGCATCGTTGCGCAGTGTTCCGGCAAGTAACGAAGAGGCCGCGCTGCGCTTTCCAAACGCACTAATCGGCGCTTTAACAGTGATACCGTTGTTTCTTCTCACGCTGGCTTTCTTCGATCGCCGGCATGCACTACTCGCCGCTGCCTTCTGGGCTGCCGGCGTCAACGCGATCACTCACAATCGCATCGGCAAAGAAGACTCGCTGCTCGTCTTCTTTATGCTGTTTGCATTCTTCTTCTTCGTGCGCGCGAAACAGATCTCACCAGTCAACAAAGAAGCACGCCAGCGCCGTTACGCAGCGAGCGCCGTGTCATTCGGACTGATGATCGCGTCGAAATATTTCCCTCATTACCTCGGTCTCAACCTGCTTTTCCATCACAACTTCCACGTTCGCCAGGCGCGCCCGGGCGAACCGAGCGGCAGAATTCCGGGTTGGTTCTTTCTATTGATCATCGGCGTGTTTGTGCTCGCGAGTCCGGCGGTGTTGCTGCCGGAAGTCTGGCGATACATGAGCGATTACATGGACGAGCGTTTGCTGACTCATTCGGGTTATCTTTTTGCAGGTCAGCTTTACAAGAACAACATGTCGAGCACGCCGTTTTGGGGCACGCCGGTTTATTTCTATCTGCTGTTTCTCGCGATCAAAGTGCCGTTGCTGATATTGATTGCGTTTCTAATCGGGCTGGCGATCTCGTTCCGACGCCGGCGCCACGTAGGCCACGCGTTTGTGCTTTTCATGTTTCTGTTTTGGATCGTTCCGTATTCGTTGATCGGAGGAAAGTGGCTGCGCTACACATTGTCGATGATGCCGTTTGTTTACATGCTGGCAGCGATTGGTGTCGTGGGCTTGATTCGATGGGGAACAAGCTTTCTGAAAGGGAATCGTCCGGCGTTTGTGTTTGCGGCGGTAATAGTAGCGGTGTTTGTCTGTTTGCCGGCGTGGACGGCATTGGCTAACAGGCCGCACTACGCGCTCTACACGAATGCGCTCGCGGCTGACAAAGCCGGATACTACTTCCCGCACGACGAGTTTTATGACGATGGATTGCGCGAAGCGATCAGGTACGTTTGCGAGGTGGCGCCGGCGGGCGCGACGATCGCGCACGAAACACCGGCCGTGGCGCGGTACTATCTGGGTGTGTTTGGGCGCACGGATCTGAATTCACGGACGATCTCTTCGAAGGAGTTTGACGCGCGCACCGCGACGGGTCCGGTGTACGTTATCGTTCAGCGCGGGCGCACGTATTTTGAGAATCGTGACGAGTTGGACTACGTGCGCGCGAACTTCCGGCCTGTGCATGAAGTAAGGATCAAAGGCATCAGCGCGGTGGAGGTGTTTGTTAATCCGCAGATTGCGGAGATTACACAGAAATAAAATCTGTGTAAGCTGTGGATGGATCATCAATCAATATGAAGCACCGTAAAGTTTCACCATTCATCTACTCCCTTGCGTCTCTAATTATCATGTTGGCGCTGGTGCTGGTCGGCCGCAGCTTTGCGCCCGATCGAGTCCAGATAACAATACTCGGCACCACCGATCTACACGGCAACATCAATCCCATCGATTACTACACCAACAAACCCGACAACCGCGGCCTCGCCAAAGTCGCCACGTTGATCAAACGCGTTCGCAAAGAACATCCCAACGTCCTGCTCGTCGACTCCGGCGACACGATTCAAGGCTCGCCACTCGCTTCGTTTCACAGCCGGAAGAACAATGCGCCGCCCGACCCGATGATGCTGGCGATGAGCTCTTTGAATTACGACGCGATGGCCGTCGGCAATCACGAATACAATTTCGGTCTCAAGGTGCTGGAGAAAGCACGCAACGAAGCAAACTTTCCCTGGCTGTCTGCCAACACTTACAACAAGTCAACACAGAAGCCACACTACAAACCGTACATCGTTAAAGAAGTCGCCGGCGTGAAGATCGGAATACTCGGTTTGACGACGCCGGGAGTGCCGAACTGGGACAATCCGCCAAACTACGCGGGCCTCGAGTTTCATGAACCTGTCCCCGAAGCGCGCAAGTGGGTTCCCGTCATGCGCCAACAGGAGAAGGTTGACGTCGTCGTGATCGCGATGCACATGGGTCTCGGTGAGGATCTGCGCACCGGCGAAGTGAGTCCAGGCCAAATACCACACGAGAACGAAGCGATCTCGATCGCGAAGGAAGTGCCCGGCGTTGACGTGATCTTCATGGGCCACACTCATCGCGACGTGCCTGCGACGTACATCAACGGTGTGCTTTTGACGCAGGCGAATCACTGGGGCCGCCATCTCGCTCGAGCCGATCTGTACTTGCAGAGGGCCGGAACAGGTTGGCGCATGTATGCGAAGTCAGCGCGCACGATCCCCGCCGACGATCGTGTCGAACCCGATCCGGAAGTGGTGAAGCTCGCGGAACCTTACGATCGAGAGACGCAGGGCTGGTTGTCGCGAGTTATCGGTCAATCGGCGCAGGAGTTGACCGCACGCGAAGCGCGCTTTCGCGATACCGCGATCCTCGACCTGATTCAGAAAGTGCAGCTCGATGCGGGTAAGGCTGACGTGTCGATGGTGGCGAGTTTCAACGCCGAAGCGCGCATCGAAAAAGGTCCGGTGAGTGTGCGCGATATTGCGGGTCTTTACGTTTACGAAAACACGCTCGTAGTGCTGGAGGTTACCGGTCAGCAACTCAAAGACGCGCTCGAACACTCCGCGAAATATTACAAGGCCTACGTTCCCGGCAAGCCACTGACCGATCTGATCGACGAAAAGATCCCCGCCTACAACTTCGACATCGCCGAAGGTGTCACTTACGAACTCGACATCTCGAAACCCATCGGACAGCGAATACAGAACCTGCGCTTTCGTGGTCAGCCCTTAGCCCCCACGAAAAAACTCCGTCTCGCCACCAACAATTACCGCGTCAACGGCGGCGGTGGCTACGTCATGTACAAGAACGCGCCGGTCGTCTATCGCTCGAGCGAAGAAATCCGCGAGCTGATCATCGATTGGGTCGAAAAAAACAAAACCGTTCCCGTCACGCCCAACAACAACTGGCGCATCGTGCCCTAAGATCCACAGCCACCGATTACACAGATTCTGTGTGATCGGTGTAATCTGTGGGCGCATGTCTTCGCGTCTCGCTGCAATATCGGGGAAACTCAAGGGGGCGATCTTCGCCATTGACGAAGAGACGCTTGTCATTGGTCGAGAGACATCCGCCAATCTCTGCCTCGCCGACGCCTCCGTCTCACGCCGTCACTCAAAGATAGAGAAAAAAGATGATGGATTCGTCATTACGGATCTCGATAGTCTTAACGGTACGTTCGTCAACGATGTGCCGGTGAAGAGCCGGCGACTCGAACACGGCGATCGCGTGCGCATCGGCGATTCGCAGTTTCTGTTTCTCACGCAGGAAGGCGACGCGATGTCGAAGTCGAGCGACGTCACGCTCGACGAAGCGCAGGTAATCAGCGGCTCGACCGTGCAGTTTCGTTTCGACCACGCGATCAACCTGATGGCGCGCGACCTGAGCGCGCTGATGAAAGTCAGCACGACGATCAACTCGATCCGCGGTCTCGACGATCTGCTGGAACGACTGCTCGAGCTGCTGTTCGAAGTCGTTCCCGCCGAGCGAGGCGCAATACTGCTGACGAATGAAGGTTCGTTTGAAACGAGCCTGGTCTTTGGTCTCGATCGCTCCCAGGGAAAGAACCAGGCGGTGAACGTCAGCCGCACGATCGTGCAGCAGGTGTTGAGAGACGGCGTCGCTTTGCTGGCCAACGATGGTGCGTCGAGATCGTCGCTCGCAACTGACAGCCTGGCCCTGACGCGCGCGCACTCAGTCATGTGTGTGCCCTTGATCAATCGCGATCGCAAACTCGGTGTGCTGTATCTCGACACCACGCTCGCGCGCGATCAGTTCAACCGCGAACACATGCAGCTTTGCGCGGCCATCGCCGGCATCGCTGCGGTCGCGATCGAAAACGCGCGGCAGTTTGAGTGGCTGGCAACGGAAAACGAGCGGCTGCTTTCCGATGTGAATATCGAGCACAACATGATCGGGGAAAGCCCGGCCATGCAACGCGTCTACCACTTCATTTCGAAAGTCGCGCCGACGGATGCGACGGTTTTGATCAGTGGTGAAAGTGGCACGGGAAAAGAGTTGGCAGCGCGCGCAATCCATCGCAACAGCAAACGCGCTCAAAAACCGTTTGTCGCCGTGAACTGCGCGGCGCTCAACGAGTCGCTGCTCGAAAGCGAACTGTTTGGTCACGAAAAAGGTTCATTCACCGGCGCCCTCGCGCAGAAAAAAGGACGGCTCGAGATCGCTGACGGCGGCACGATATTCCTCGACGAGATCGGCGAGCTGACACCTGCGCTGCAAGTAAAACTGCTGCGCGTGTTGCAGGAAAGAGAATTTGAACGAGTCGGCGGAACAGTGACGATCAACGTCGATCTGCGCGTGATCGCGGCGACCAATAAGAACCTTGAAGAAGCGATCGATGCCGAAGAGTTTCGACAGGATCTTTACTACCGTCTCAACGTTGTTTCACTCGAGATGCCGGCGCTGCGCGACCGTCGTGAAGACATCATGCTGCTCGCAACCTACTTCGCCGATAAGTATGGCGCGAGATGTAATCGAAAGTTGCGAGGCTTTTCACCTGAAACGCGCACCTGCCTGACTGCCTACGACTGGCCCGGCAATGTACGCGAACTGGAGAACACCATCGAACGCGCCGTAGTACTCGGCACGACCGATCTGGTTCTGGCGGAGGATCTGCCGGAGGCTATGCTCGAGAGACAAGTTAACGTTACTAATCCAGCCACCTATCACACTGCAGTGGCACAAGCGAAGAAAGAAATCATCCTGAACGCAATCGATCAAACGGCAGGTAACTTCAACGATGCCGCGAAGCTTCTGGGAGTGCACCCTAATTACCTGCACCGCCTGGTTCGGAATCTGAATTTGAGCGATCAATTGAAGTAGACGTGCAAAACGAACAAGTCGATCTACTCCTGCGCGAGGCGACCCCCGAAGACGAGCCGTTTTTGTTAGAGGTTTACGCCAGCACGCGGCTCGAAGAACTGGAAGGCTTTGGTTGGAATGACGATCAGAAGCAAGCCTTTATTAAGATGCAGTTCATGGCGCGCGAACGGTCGTATCCTCGAGTCGATAGTCGAATCATTCTTTTGAACGAACGCCCGATCGGCAGATTGTTGGTTGACCGAGGTGACGCATCGATACTGCTGAGAGACATCGCGCTTTTGACAGAGTACCGAAACCGAGGATTAGGAAGCCGTTTGATAACAGAGCTCATGAAGGAAGCTGCGTCCGAGGGCAAACCGATCCTGCTGCACGTCGTGGTCACATCTCCGGCAGTGCGGTTGTACGAACGTTTGGGATTCCACAGGAGCGGCGATGAAACGGCCGCATACCTGGAAATGAAATGGGTGCCCACTAAATCGAATTAATGCCTACCTACAGGATCAATCCATACGCCAGTTTCATCGAGAATCGTTTGTTTCCGGGTGCGATTCAACGCGCCGTCTTTCACCGGCTAACCGGGGCAATCATCGAACACGACTTTACCAGTAGATTGTCCGCGGACGAGATGCAAGTGCGACAACTGATTCAAAGCGGAATTCTGATCACGCCGGATTACGATCCTCTAGCTCCCTTGCTCGACTGGTACGTTGCGCGTCCGATTCAAAACCCTGCGCTGATGTATCGTTCGAAAACCGGGGAATGGATGCTGGTGCGAACGTCGATGATGCAGACCGTCTACTCACCAAAACGCGACGAATTGCCTGCGGTGATCGAAGAGCAACTGTCGCCATTAGCGGCTGAGTTCTTATTGATGGCCGATGGGACCAGAACGCTCCAGCAGATCTTTAGTCAGGTCGGGGAAGAACGAGCGACGCTGGATTTCCTGACCACTCAGGAGCGACAGTTGATCAAGTTAACGCCGCAGCGCGAAGCTCTGGACGATCCTTTTAGTAGCGTCAACATCGTGCCGCGCAATCTCTATCATTCGGAGAGAAAGGACCAGCCGCGTCCTGACAGTTCAAGCGAAGCCATAATCGATTTTCATCTGCATGGGATTGAAGATGCGAATTGGGAGTTTGATCTGATTGAACCCACCGTCAACCATTGCTTCCGCTTCCCTCATGAAGCGCTGGGCGGAGTCGATTACGGATCGCGGTTTTGTCTTTCTACGCTGAAGCCTGAAGTAGTTCCGTTGATGAACGGCTCGCCTGCGCTCGAAGTGTTGGAAGTTGGCGGCGGCACAGGCAGCTTTGCCCGTTCGTTCATACAACAAGCAGCGAGCTTGACGAGGATCAATTATCACATCCTGGATCTGTCACCTGCTTTGATGGCGAACCAACGAAAGATCTTGTCCGGAGTTCTCCCGGAGAGCCGGCACTTTCAACAGGACGCGACCGAGTTTGATCTGCCGGACCACACCTTTGACCTGATTGTCTCTAACGAAGTCATCGCGGATTTTCCGGTCGCGTCCGTTCAGCGGAAGAACGGTAATGAGTTTGAGGGTGATGGCGCTTACTACGTAGACAAGTATGACCTGGGGAAGGATGCTCCCGATTCGTTCGTGGTTAACTCCGGCGTGTTTCGCTTCATCGAGCGCGCGTGGAAACATCTCAGGCCAGGCGGGACGCTCATCGTTACGGAATACGGCTCGGAGCAAAAATATCCGGCTCGTTCTTACAACTTAAACCACGACGAGTTTACAATTCACTTCGGTCACCTTGCCGCCTGTGCTGCGAAGGTGGGCTTTCAGTGCCGCCTGCTGACGTTGAAGGAGTTCCTTGATCTTGACGACGACGTTTTAGTGCTTGATGGACGTGAAGAGCATCTGCTCTGTTTGAATCACGTCCTGAAGAATTACGCAGAGGTCCTTCCCTACGCGGTGATTTCCAAATCCGATTTCGAAAACCGCTGTCAGGGAATAGTAGAAGAGACAGGACTGATCGGGTATTCTTTCTCGCCGCTGCACAAGGGATATCACTTCGGTCCCAGTATAAGAGACTTTCTGGTTTTGATAATGAAAAAGCCTAATCCACAGATTGATTAATAAATCTGTGTAATCTGCGGATGAAGGAACTCAATTGACCACACGGTAAAGGAGATTTGATGGCGGCTTCTTTAACGCACGACGAATTTTCTAAACATGCGAATACTAAATTTCAGGTTCAGGTTAACGAAAACACTCAAGTCGAACTGGAGCTAATCACGGTCTCGGAACTCAAAGTGTATCCGCAGCAGGAGGAATTTACGCTCGAGTTTCTTGGACCATCAGACATGTTTCTCGGTCAGGGTGTGCGCGACTTCAAGCACGATCAGATGGGCCAGTTTGAGCTCTTCATAGTGCCTATTAAGCAGGACGCGCAGGGTTTTTACTACGAAGCAATCTTCAATAACCTTCGCCAGTAACCAGTCAAAAATGAGCAGCCAATCCCCAGGACTTTCAAACATCACACTTCGTCCAGTTACTTCGGACGACTACGATTTTCTCGTTGAAGTTTATGGCAGCACGCGAGCCGACGAGCTGGCTCTGGTGCCATGGACCACCGAACAGCAGCAGGCATTCGTACGATCACAGTTTGCTGCGCAACAGGACCATTACGCAAAAAAATATCCCACGGCCAGCCACGACGTAATCTTGTCTAGTAGCCGGCCGGTGGGGCGTCTTTACGTAGCCCGGTTGGACCAGGAAATTCGAATTATCGATATTACGCTGCTGCCCGTCGAGCGGAATGCCGGGATCGGGAGCTACCTGATCAAACAACTGCTCGACGAAGCGAACGGCGCCGGAAAGATGACACGGATTTATGTGGAGGAATTCAATCCTTCACTGCGTCTCTTTGAACGTTTGGGTTTCTCACCGACCGAGCAACAGGGAATCCATCTGCTGCTGCAGTGCAACCCCAGCCAACACCAAACTGCATAGCGTCAATCCTTTTCAGGAACGACGATGATCTCCGGGGTTGCTATCAGGAATTAAGAATGTAGGCGATTAATGACTGCCTCGTAGTGTGGAACCCGCTTACCTTTGGTTCCAACCGGAACGACCAGGAAGGAGAACATCCCTAACTGTTCATGTTCGATCAGATACGTATCCTGCTTCAGAGTTGTCTCTTGTGGACCACGGAATAGCAGTGAAAAGCCTTCTTTCCCTTGCTCAGTCTCTTTCCGTGAAGCAAAACTAGCTACGTTAACCAGCGTGAACTTCACTTTTGACGCCTGGTGATTAATTTGAAAACTCGTGCCTAACTGGGATTTGAATGACGCCAAATTCAAACCAGCCGGTGTTGACTTTGTAGTGCCGAAGGCTTTCTCGGTGAGGGCCAGCGGGACCCCCGCTGCAAGTGCCACAAACGTACCTCGCTTCAAGAATTCTCGGCGCGAACTCCTCATTTGTTCCTCCTAGGAAAGTGCTTGATCTGGGCTTGCGGTAGAAATGGTGGTGCAGTCTATTGGTTCTTCTTAAAACTTGCAATAAAAAAAACACAGAGAAAAACTTTTAGAGAATCTTCCATTACACTCTTGTAATATGTTCGCTTTCGATCTATAGTGCGCCCTCAAGTCGCTCGACCATAAACAAAGGCGGACCTTCCGCGCGCATTACTTTGCATTTAGACCATGACAGGTTCTGCATCGGTTTGCCAAAAACCGTGCAAAGTCGGACACCACTGTCTGGGCCAAGTCCAGAGACCCACACAGTCGGCCGGATAATCATAAGATTCCACAACGGCTTACCTAAAAGGAATTAAGGAGACGATTCGATGGCCCAACCATATGTAGGCGAAATAAGAATGTTTGCCGGTAATTTTAATCCCAACGGCTGGGCGTTTTGCGACGGCCAGTTGTTACCTATTTCCGAGAATGAGACTTTGTTCCAGTTGATCGGAACTATGTATGGCGGAGATGGGGAGAGTACTTTTGCGTTACCAAATCTGCAAAGCCGAATTCCTCTGCACTTCGGTACTGGTCCTGATGGCGTTACCTATCAACAGGCGGAGACGGGTGGAACTGAGTCAGTAACACTTACTACGCAACAGATTCCGATTCATACCCATCCTCAGCAATGTAGCTCCGGCGCTGGTCTCAATGCGGCCGACCCGGTCAATAACGTTGCGTCGAAGACGGACCTGAGCCAATACAGCAGTGCGGGCGCGACCGTCGCAATGGGGACGAACCCGAATTTGACGAGCGACCCAACCGGAGGCTCGCAGCCACACGAGAATTGCCAGCCGTTCCTGTGTATCAACTACATCATCTCGCTCTTTGGGATTTTCCCTTCACCAACCTGATCTGGTTGTTGGTTGATTTAAGACCGTTGGGTGCAGCTTAACCTCTAACGCAAATATAAGGAGTAGCAAAAATGGCGGAACCGTTCTTGTCTGAAATCAGGATGTTTAGCTTCAATTTTGCACCGAAAGGCTGGGCTCTTTGTAACGGCCAGTTACTGCCCATTAACCAGAACCAGGCTCTGTTTTCTTTGTTAGGCACCACTTATGGAGGGAACGGGCAAACGAACTTCGCGCTTCCCAACTTGCGAGGCCGAGTGCCGATTCACGAGGGAAGCGGTTTCACTTTGGGCCAGGCCGGAGGGCAATCAGCCCACACTGTAACCATGAGTGAAATGCCTGCGCACACTCATTTCCAAACCTCAAACATGTGCATTGGCGGCAATACTATTAATGCAGCCCTTGGGGATCCCACAGGTAACTACTGGGCCAACAACGGCAAGAACCAGTACGCCACGAACACGTTTGATCAGGTGATGCATCCCAGCGCCGTCACCAACGTTGGTGGCAGCCAGCCGCATAACAATATGATGCCTTATCTGGTGATTAATTTTTGTATTGCGCTCCAGGGAATTTTCCCATCGCAAACTTAAAGGGAGAGAAAACATGGCTGATCCTTTTGTCGCTGAAATCAGAATTTTTCCATTCAACTTTGCGCCCACAGGTTGGGCATTCTGCGATGGGCAGCTCCTGCCGATAAGTCAGAACACGGCCCTCTTCTCTCTGCTGGGAACAACTTATGGCGGCGATGGCAAGTCGACCTTCGCGCTTCCGAATTTGCAGGGCAGCGCCGCGATGCACCCGGGACAAGGGCAGGGCTTAAGCCTGCGCGATCTCGGCGAGATCGGTGGTTCTGAGTTCGTTACGCTGCTCGTTTCTGAAATTCCCAGCCACGCGCATGGTGTTGGGCGTGCAAGCACTGCGGCCGGCGACTCGGTACTGCCCCAGGGCTGTGTTTGGGCCCAGGCGGGCGCAGGTCGCGGAGCGGCTGCTCTTTATATAGCTGGTCCGCCCACCGGGAAAGTGAACCAAAATTCCTTGCTTCCTGCTGGAGGTAGCCTGCCGCATAACAATATGCAGAACTACTTGACGCTGAACTTCTGTATCGCATTGCAAGGAGTCTTTCCGGCCCGGCCTTAAGTCCGACCGCATTGCTGATCAAGCGTCCGGCACTCGAAAACTGCGTCAACCTTTTTCCCAACGCTCCAGGATACGTCTGTGTCCGTGGAACTAAGGAGGCAAAATGCTTTTCGCGCCCAGAAAATTCAATAGAACGGTTACTAGAATTCTGACTGTCTTCTCCCTGGCAGTTGCAAGCGTACTGGTATTCGCGGCAGCGCCCGGCTCGGTCACTGCAAATTCAAATCGGCGCGTGAGTCGTGCCGAACGAAGCAATCATCGCATCAGAGTGCCCTCCGCCGCGGCGGCTGCCAATGCAGTCCAACCAATGAATTTCCCATTGCCGTTTGCTCCTATAGATGTCGATCGAACGGACGATACGGCTGCTGCTTCGGCTTGTACTGCTGCGCCGAATGACTGTAGCTTGCGCGGCGCGGTTGCGTTTGCCAACGTGAACGCGGGAACCACGATCAACGTGCCGGCCGGAACCTACCAACTGAACATTCCCGGCGGCGCTCCCGAGGGTTTTACCGGCAATAACTCGATCGGGGATCTCGACATCAGAGGCAACAATACGATCATCGCGGGTGCGGGAGCGTCCACCACGATAATCCAACAGACTCAACTGAATGATCGCGTTATTGAAGTAAACCCGGATCTGCTTGCCAGCTTTAATTTCGACATTTCCGGCGTGACCATTACCGGCGGCAAAGAGACTACGGCGGTTGGAGGCGGGGGCATCATCTCCGGCTCGATCAACAACACCATGTCGGTGACGAACTGTGTGATTTCAGGTAACTCCGCAACCGGTCTCGGCACCCTCGGTGGCGGTGGCATCCTGCATACAGGCGGCAGCCTTACGATAACGGGAACGACCTTCTCCAGCAATTCCACCGTTAGTAGCGGCGGCGGTTTGGGTTACACCGCGGGGGATCCACTGATTCGAACACCATCGATTGGCACTCTTACAGTGAGCGGTTCGACGTTCTCTGGTAATACCGCCAATTCCGGCGCGGCAGGTGGCGGCGGAGCGGATCTTTTCAACTTCAACGCCGGCAACGGCACTTACAACATCAACAGCTCGACCTTCTCAAATAATTCGGCGCCCTCCGGTCGTGGTGGCGCGATTGTTGTGGAGAGCGGTCCATTGACGCTGACCACCAGCTCCCTGACGGGCAACACGGCCGGTATCAGTGGTGGCGCGATTTATTCCAGCGGCAGCGTGTCGGTAACCTATTCAAGGCTGGTCGGCAATACTACGCCGAATCCTTTGAATGGACTGACTCTGTTTGCCGCCGCGGGTCCTTTTACCGCGAATGATAACTGGTGGGGAATTAACACTGGTCCAGGCGCAAATGATTTTCGTGACCTCTCCGGCCCCGTGTTTCCGACGGCGTACCTGCAACTCAGAGTCATTGCAGATCCGAATGTACTCTGCAGTGGCCAAACATCAGCATTGACGGCCGACATCAAACAAAGAAATCTTGGCGCGCCGCTGACTTCGGAACTGAATGGCCTGCCGGAATTCATGGCAGTGTGGAACAACGCGACGTTGGGGACGCTGTCAGGCGCCACCAACTTTGTTAACGGTGTAGCTACGGCCACATTCACAGCAGGTGGAACACCTGGAACCGGCGGCGCCGATGTTACCGCCGACAACCAGACGGTTTCAGCTTCGATCACCGTTGATACTAATGCCACGACGGATCCGGCAGACCAAACTGTTTGTGAAGGTGACACGGCAACGTTCACTACTACAGCCAGTGGTCCAGGCCCGATCACCTTCGTATGGAAGAAGGGCGCGACTGTTCTTAATAACGGCGACCTTGGTGGACGCGTTACCATCAATACCGTTGGTAACACCAGTACGCTGAGCATCAGCAACACAACGCCGAGCGATGCTGACACCTACACCGTTGAAGCGAATGGTGAGTGCAATACAGCTACACAGAGCGCTACTCTGACTGTCAACCCGACCACTACGGCGACTGATCCGGTCGACCAGACAGTTTGTCAGGGTGGGATGGCCAGCTTCTCGACCACTGCGACCGGGACAGACCTGCATTACGCGTGGACCCTGGACGGTTCGCCATTCAACGGCGACAGCCCCAGCATCAACGTTCCGACAGGAGCACTCAGTGTTGGCAATCACACGATTGGTCTAACAGTGACAGGCTCGTGTGGCACTGTTACCCACAGCGCCACTCTGACCGTTCAGGCAAACACGACGGCAACTGATCCAGCCGATGTAATGGTTTGCCAGGGCGACTTAGCAAGCTTCTCAACCACGGCTACAGGTGACAACCTGCACTACGCATGGACTCTGGACGGCTCGCCTTTCAATGGCGACAATCCGAGTATCAACGTACCGACAGGATCGCTTAGCCCAGGCAATCACACCATCGGGCTAACAGTGACGGGTTCCTGCGGCACTGTTACTCATACTGCGACGTTAACTGTTAATGCGTCGACGGCAACTACTGACCCTGTCGACCAGACGGTCTGTCAGGGAACGGATGCACACTTCTCGACGACTGCATCAGGCACCGGCCCATTCAGCTATGCGTGGACTTTGGATGGCTCGCCGTTCAACGGAAATAGTCCGAGCATCACCATTCCGACTGGCTCACTGAGTGTTGGGAACCACACCGTCACAGTAACGACTACGGGAAGCTGCGGCTCTGCTACACAGACCGCGATCCTGACTGTGACTGGCGGAACTCCGGTGATTAATCTGATCACCAATTCCGCGACCATGTGGCCGCCCAATCACCAGTACCAGACGTTCAACGTGAGTGACTTTGTCGCCAACGCTACCGGAGGATGTGATTCATCGCAGAATCTAACCAACAGCGTGGTTATCCAGAAGGTGAGCAGTGATGAGCCGGAGGATAATCCGAGCGGCGGCGATGGAAACACGCTCAATGACATCGTGATTGCAGGGGATTGCAAGTCGGTCCAACTGCGGCGCGAACGTGACGGTAGCCTTAATGGACGCGTTTACACGATTACATTCAAGGTCACCGATTCGTTCGGCAACACTGCGACGGCGACAGTTAAGGTCTCTGTGCCCAAGAACAATGGCAGCACAGCGGTCGATAACGGTGCTGCCGCGGGTTACACGGTAAACAGCAGCTGTCCATAGCGACAGGTTGGCCCAGACACTTGTTTTTAACGAAAGGTAACTGACATGAGAATTACGTTGCGCAAGTCGGGAACTGTTTTCACCTCTCTCGTGCTCTTGGGTGTTTTTGCTGGTGTCATGGTCTGTGGTCCAATGCTGTCGAAGGCCCATGCTCCAGCGTCGGCTGTCACGATTGTGAACAATTCTGATCGTGAAGTTCGACATGTCTTTCTTTCAGCGCCGGATTCGAACAACTGGAGTCCGGACCAGCTCGGCAGTTCCGTCATTTCAGCGAATGGTGGATCTGTCACGATCAACGCGAGTTGCGATGGTCCAAGCATCAAGGTGATCGCCGAAGATCAGGATGGTTGCTTCTCGTATCAGGTCGTTTCGTGTTCGGAGAATGCTTCCTGGACCATAACCAATAGCACCACTCGCGACTGCGGTAATTGATCCAGGCGGGGTTCACATTTTGTATGTGCGGGGCGCGGGTGAAAACTCGCGCCCCCATTCTTTTTTCTGAGGGTTTTGCTTATTGAAATCGAATGCTTGCAGTCGTCGGTTCAGCGTCATCGCGAACTGTGTTTAACCCTTTTGTTCATAGCGGTTTCCTGCCATTGTGAGGTACAGGGTTATGCCTTGACGTTGCCATGAGACGCAAGTAAAGTATCGGCGTCCCAAATCGGTTCCGTTCGGATTTTCCTACTTTCTAAAAGCCTGTTCAGTCGCCTCCGAAGGTTAACCGTATTTAGCTCCGAAATAATCTCAGTCACTCGCGCGCGCTCCCTAGGAGGGTCAACTATGCTTCCCCTATTGAATCAGACTCACCAGTCCCAGAATTCATCGTCACGGATCAAAATTAAAACCATTTTTAAGCTGCTGGCTATTTGTTTGATAGTCGTCGCAGTACCACTCGCTCTCTATGTTCGAGTCAAGTCTGAAGGCTCAACGTGGTTCAGCAAGTCGGAGAATCCCGTTACTCGTACCAGGCGAGCCAGAGAGCAGGTTACTGTGCAGGCCGCAGGACGCGGCAAGCCCTTCCTCAATCTGCAGGACGGACGCGGGATGACCGTCACTTATAAAGGAGACCAAGCGGCGGTCGCCGCTTTGCAGAGTGGCGCCGCGCAAGCGCGGGCATTGTCTTCGGCGGATTTTGATCGAAATGGGACGCCGGATGTGATTGCTGCTTATGCCTACAATGGCGCCGGAATCATCACCCTTCAGCGCGGTAACCCGGATGCGTTCGCTCCCACGAACGACTCCGTTTTTGTGCGCATGCAGCAGGGATACAACCCGCCATCGTTATTGGAAGGCGCGGAAGTTTATTCCATTCCGGTGGCGCCTGATTTTCTCGCGACGGGGAATTTTACGAACGGCTCGGGTAAGGATGTGGTGTTTGCCGCAAAGGGTGGCGCGCTCTATCTGATGCAGGGCAATGGCGCCGGTCGATTTGGTGAACCGCGACAGATCGAATTGCCTGGACCGGTGACGGCACTGGCGGCGGGGGAATTTCGTGCGGCGGATGGAGTAACTGATCTGGCAATAGGCGTGAACGCCCCTGGTGGCCCGGCCTTAATGATTTTTGACGACGGCGTGAATGGATTCACGGATGCGGTGGCGGAGTACCAGTTGGCCGCACCGGCGAGTGCGATTGAGTTCGGTGCGTTAGACGACGATCCGTTTACGGATGTCGCGGTAGCTGCCGGTAGCGACCTACTCGTTGTCCACGGATGGGGTCGCAAAGAGCAGGTGGCGGCAGCCTCGCGCGTGGAGCGGGTTAACGTCGGACCGGGTCTGCGTGGATTAGCCCTGGGACACTTCACGTGGGACCGCCAGGGCCGGAGCGAAATCGCTGCCCTCACATATGACGGTACCGTGCATATAGTTGAGAACGGGAAACTGGACACGCGCCCATTTAATGGGGCTGAAGCTGCCCAGCGAACGAGAGGCAATCTCAAGCCTCAGAAAATCACCAAGGTGGATGTGGAGTCTGCTGCGAGTTGGAAACCCGGTCAATCCGGAGGGTGGAAAGATGGTAAGCAGATCCTTGGGAGCAATCTGAGCGCTGACTTGCCGAAGCCATTGATGCGGACAAATCTCGCTTATCGTGAGTTGGATGAATTCGTGCTGATGGGGCAGTCGAACTCGAAGCTCGAGATCGTGCGTCCTATCGGACCTAATGATTCAGCCTTGACCGCCGATCAGTCTCTGGCAATCACAAACGACACCGCCAAAGTAACCCTCGACGTAGAGAGTACACCAGTAGCAGTATTGCAACTCCCGAGAAAGCTCAACGGTGTAACCGATGTCCTTGTGCTCGACTCTTCGAGTATTGAGATAGATGTTGTTCCGAACGCTCCGAATACCACGATCACGGTTGATAGAACCGACGATCCTTCCGGCGCTGGCTTGACGGCAGCCTCAGCGTGTACGGGAGCCGCGAATGACTGTAGTTTGCGTGGCGCGTTCGAATTTGCCAATCTGCCTCAAAACAACAACACCACGATCAGTCTTCCGGCAAACACATACATCTTGTCGATCAACGGCACTAACGTCGGCGGTTGTGACGGCAACACAGTTGGCGATCTTGGAGCCAACCGGACCATGTCGCTTACAGGAGCGGGCGCCGCGACCACGATCATTCGGCAGACCGGAACCGGGCCAGGCAATGACGGCGACCGCGTGATGTGTATGAACGAGCCGTTCACGATTGGCCTGGTTTACAACTTCTCAGGCGTAACGTTTGTTGGCGGTCGTGACGGTACGGCAGCGGGCACCGGCGCGGCCCTGGGTGGCGGCGGCATCATCGGTGGCGAGCTGGATAATTCTTTGACCATGACCAATGTGGTTATGGCTAACAACCAGGTAACGGTCCTGGGAAGCGCGAACCTCGGCGGCGGCGCGCTCCAGATCACCGGCGGTAATCTGATCATCACGAATTCGACTATCGGCGGTACCAGCGCCCCCGGCCTTTATACCGATCGCGCCAGCACCACGGCCGCGAACCTGCAAGCGGGCAGCGGCGGCGGTGTCACGTATACGCCGTCCTCGCCACAACACACGGGCGGCACCGGCACCTTGACGGTGACGGGGTCAACCTTTAGCCGCAATACGGCCGCAGGAATTGGCGGCGGCGGTGGCGACTTCCTGATCTTTGCGTTCGCGGCGCCGGGCGGCATCGGTTCCGGATCGGCATCAATCGGCACGTCAACCTTCTCAAACAATCAGGCATTGGGAACGGCGAGTGGCGGCGGTTTCATCGTCGAGTCACTGCCGACGACTGTAGCGACGACAAGTTTCACGAGCAATTCATCGGGCAACCGCGGCGGCGGTGTGTTTGTCGGTGGTGGAAGCCTGCTGTTGAATGGCGCGTCTCCCAGCATCACGTTTACGGGTAACACGGCGACCAGTGGCGGGAGTAGTGTGTCTACTGCG
>DASVGE010000168.1:0-5676 GCA_036379695.1 Pyrinomonadaceae bacterium
AGACCGCGATGATAACGATGTAGAGGGCGATGTAAGGCGACTGGATAACGTTGGAATTCCAGACCAGCCACGTGACCAGGAGCAAGTCGACCACGAGCTGAAACCGTGCTTGAGGGAGGATGTTTTTGGAAAGACGAAAAATGAGAGCGTAGAAAATTGTGAGGCAAGCGACGATCGTCAGCAGACCGAGACTTTTGTTGATCGACTGTGACGCTTCGCCCGTGCTGGTCCAAAGCGTTCCGACCACGCTCAGCAGGAGAGCTGTAACCAACCTTCCTGTAATTAGCCAGCCAAGCTTTGAACCTGCGCTTCGGCCCCAATCGCTTTCCATCGGGGCAGAAGCGTAGCACAGATCTCCGTGTAATCCGTGGGTAATTTACTCGTATCTTAACGCCTTTAGTGGATCGATCCGCATCGCGCGTCGCGCCGGCAGATAACACGCGAGCAGGGAAACGACTACCAGCAACAACGAGATCGTCGCAAACGTCGTCGCGTCAACTGCGCCAACGCCAAACAACAATCCCGATAAGAGACGTGTAAGGGCAAACGCTGCCGCGAGTCCGAGTACTACGCCTACGATCGTCAACAGGAGTCCCTGCTTCAAAACGAGCAGTAGTACTTGTCGCGGCTGTGCGCCAACTGCGAGTCGCAGTCCGAGCTCGCGTGTTCGCAAGGCCACTGAGTAGTTCATCACGCCGAATATCCCGACTGCTGAGAGTAGTGTCGCCAGGCCCGCGAACAGTCCCAACAGCAACGTGTTGAAACGGGAGCGGCTGACCCATTCAGACATCACCTGGTTCATCGTGCGCACGTCCGACACCGGTTGATTCGGATCGAGCGAGCGAATCTCGCGTTGGATCGCCGGAGCAATCGCCGTGGGTTCGCCCTCGGTGCGGACCACCAGCGTCATGAATGAATAAGCGAGATCCGGGTGCGAGAAATAAACTGCGGGCGGCGATTCGTCCACGAGACTGTCGTATCTCACGTTGCCGACGACGCCGATGATCTCTGCGGGCGTGGGTTTCTCAAACATCGCGACGTCGAGACGTTGTCCGATCGGATCTTCCGAGGCGAAGTACGTGCGCGCGAGTGTTTCATTTATCAGGATCTTCTGTCGTGGTTCTCTGAGTTCGACGTCGCTGAAGTTGCGACCGCGCAGTAGCGGGATACTCATCGTCGCGAAATATTCTGAATCGACGACTCTTACATCCGTCGAGGGTCCCTGCCCTGGGGGCGGCTCAGGTCGTCCGATGACTTTGAAGCCGGTATTAGAACCGAGGCCGCCGTACAACGGCAGGTGGTTGACCATCCCGGCTGAGCGTACCGCCGGCAACTGCCTGATCTTCTCGAGTGCCTGGTTGAAGAAAGCGACGAGTTGCGGATCTTCGCGATACTTCGCGTCGGGCAAGCGGACCACCATCGTGAGGATGTTGTCGGTGTTGAAACCGCGGTCCACCTGCTGCAAACGAATAAAACTTCTGATCAGCAAACCCGCGCTCGCCAGCAACACTACTGCGAGTGCGATCTCAGAAACGACGAGAGCGCTGCGTAGCCGGCGACTGCCGCTCGCCTGGCCCGATTCTGATTTGCCGCCTTCTTTAAGCGAGTCGTTTAGATTGAGCCGTGAAATGTGCAACGCGGGCGCCAGGCCAAAAATGATTCCCGTCAGGATCGACACGCCGAGCGTCCACAACAGCACGGTCATGTTCATGCTGACGCTTTGGAAGTTCACCAGATCCTTAGGACTGATCAGCATCAGGGCCTTGATTCCCAGCCACGCGAAGCCCAACCCGAGCGCGCTGCCGAGGAGTGCAAGCAGCAGGCTTTCCGTTAACAACTGCCGGACGATTCGCGTGCGACGCGCGCCCAGTGCTGCCCGCACCGCGATCTCTTTTTCGCGCGACGTGGCCAACGACAGCAAAAGGTTCGCGACGTTGGCACACGCGATCAGCAACACGAATCCGACGGCGCCCAGCATCAACCACAGTGGTCGCCGCACGTTGCCGAAGAACTGTTCCCGCAAAGGCAGCACTTCCGCGCTGTAGTTTTTATTGAACTGCGGCACCTCGTCAGAAAGTCGCGCTTCGATCGTGCGCAACTCTGCGGCGGCGTGGTCTGCCGTCATGCCTTCTTTCAGCCTACCGACGACGGAAAGAAAACGGCCGCGCTCGTTCGCGCCGGGTGCAACCAGCATCGGCAGGATGGTCCATAGCTCGGCGGGCCGGCCGGTGCCTGAGCGTTGTTTGATGTGAAACTGAAAGTTCGGCGGCATCACGCCGATCACCGTGAACTTGATGCCGCTGAGTGTTATCGGTTGACCAATCAAACTTGCCTGTCCGCCGAAGCGACGTTGCCACAGTCCGTAGCTGAGCACGGCGACGGCAGACCGGAGTTCGCCGTCCTCGGGCACGAAAGTTCGACCGAGAAGTGGATCGACGCCTAAGACTTTGAACAGTTCGGGCGTCGCCATTTGCACTGAGAGTTCTTCCGGTTCGCCGTCACTGGTGAGATTAAAGCGTTGATCTGTGAACGCCGAGATGTTCTCGTAGCTGGTGCTCTGCGCACGCCAGGCGCGGAAGTTGGCGCGTGAAGTGGTGTTCTGGCGCCGGCCTTCCGGCGTCACTTCCCACAACATCACGATTCGTTCAGCGTCGCGATAGGGAAGTGGCCGCAGTAGCAGTTCGTTGACGACGGAAAAGATCGCGGTATTCGCGCCGATGCCGAGTGCAAGCGTCAGCACGGCGACGGCAGTGAACGCCCTGTGCTTGGCGAGCATGCGCACGCCGTAGCGAACGTCCTGAGCGAGCGTTTCCAAAAACCCGCCACCCTTCACGTCGTAAGCCGCGTCGACAGCTCTGTTCACATTTCCAAAACTGCGCATCGCCTGCGCACGCGCTTCGTCAGGCGACATACCCGCACGGATATTCGCTTCGACCTGCAACTCGAGATGCGAGCGCATTTCGCGGTCGATGTCATTGATAACCGTCTCCCGTTGCCGCAGTGCACGAATCCGATCTCGAAGTACGTTGAACCACTTCATATCTAATCCTTATCTTTGTGCGCCTCTCTCCATGCACTTCTTCTATGTGCTTCTTTCGACGCGCTTCTTTTTTTGCGCCTTATGTGCCTTTTTGTGGCTTAACTTCTTACGCCGTAGCCTGCCTGACTTTCGCAATCGCGAGCACAAGTCGATCCCAACTCGCCTCTTGCGTCTCGAGTTGTTTACGCCCGGCGCGTGTCAGTTTGTAAAACTTCGCTTCACGTCCGGTGTCGTGTACGTCCCAGCGCGCCGAGACCCAGCCTTTCTGCTCGATGCGATAGAGTGCCGGATACAACGAGCCCTGCTCGACGTTGAGCATTTCGTCGGAAAGTTGGCGGATGCGTTGAATAATCCCGTAGCCGTGCAACTCTCCCAGCGAGAGCGCCTTGAGGATCAGCATGTCGAGTGTCCCTTGCAGCAGATCGGCCTTGTCTTTTGCCACTTCAATCTCCTTCGAATGATCGATACCTAGAGAAGGTAGGCATCATAGAGATACATGCCTAGATTGTCAAAGCATACCGCTTCACTTCGTTTGCGATGTACGATGTGCTACTAAAGGTGGACGAAAAAATGAATATCGAAGCTTATCTCAACCGCATCAACTACCACGGTTCGCTGGAACCGGCGGCTGAAACTTTGCGCGCCCTTCAGCTCGCACACTTGCTCGCTGTGCCTTTCGAGAATCTCAGTATTCACGCAGGCGAGCCGATCGTGCTTAATGAAGATGCGTTGTTTGGCAAGATCATCGACAACCGGCGTGGTGGGTTTTGTTACGAGGCCAACGGACTGTTCGCGGGCCTGCTGCGCGCGCTGGGTTTTGACGTGACGATGCTGTCAGCCGGCGTTGCAAATAAAGATGGGGGCTTCGGACCGGACTTCGATCATATGACTCTCATGGTCACGCTGGCGGAGCGCTGGTTGGTAGACGCCGGCTTCGGTGATTCATTTCTGGAACCGTTATTACTCGACTCTCGTGACGAGCAGGTGCAGGGCACGCGCGCCTTTCGTATCGTCGAAGACAACCGTCACTTGATCCTCCAGCGCCGCGATGACGGCGGTGATTGGCAACCGCAGTATCGTTTCACCTTACAACCGCACACATTCGCCGATTACGAACAGATGTGCCACTTCCACCAGACCTCCCCCGACTCCCACTTCACCAAAGCCCCACTCTGTTCGCTTGCAACACCAGAAGGCCGCGTCACCCTGAGTGGCCCGCGCCTGATCACCACCTCCGCCCAACAACGCTCCGAACACCCGCTCACGGACCGCGCCTCCTTCGATCGCCTCCTCCGCGATCAATTCGGCATCGTCATGAAGAACCCTGTGCGAGTTGATTTTTAGCCACAGATTACACGGATGACACGGATCTGTGACGTTGTCACGCCAGACTCGGGCTCATGAACGATTTACAAAAATTGCGAGAGATGATCAAGGACATCGACTTTTGCATGATGACGACTGTCGATGAGGATGGCGATTTACACAGTCGCCCGATGTCGTCGAATGGTGACGTGGATGCGGATGGAGATCTTTGGTTCTTCACCGGTGCGTCTTCACACAAGGTGAGCGAGATCTCGAAGTTGCCGAAAGTGAACGTCAGTTTTGCCGATCCGGAGAATCAACACTACGTCTCGATCAGTGGTACGGCGCAACTCGTACGCGATCGGGCCAAGATCGAAGAGTTGTGGAGACCGGAGTTCAAGATGTGGTTTCCCGAAGGCAAGGACGATCCGGAGATCGCGTTGCTACGCATCAATCTCGAGAAGGCTGAATACTGGGACAGTCCCTCAAGCACGATTGGTTACGTCATGAACTTTGTTTCGTCACTGGTGACGGGCAAAGAAGCAGACGGTGGTGAAAACAAGAAGCTCGAGTTTTAGCCACAGATTACACGGATGAACACCGGATTTAATCCGAGTTCATCCGTGTAAATCTGTGGCTCAACTGTTCCTGCGCGCCACGCTCACTGCGACCGCTATGAGCTCCGCCAGCTCAACCGGCTTCGGCACGTGCATGTCGTATCCCGCGCGCAGGGCTTGTAGACGATCTTCGGTGCGGGTGTAGGCGGTCAATGCTATGGCGGGGACCTTGCCGCCCTTTGCCGCCGGTAGACGACGGATCTCCCGAATCAGATCGTATCCATCCACTCCCGGCATCCCGATATCACTGATCAGGATGTCGGGCGTCTTCGCCGTTATGGCTTCAACCGCTTCCGCAGCGGATCCGGCAACGCTCACTGTCGCGCCGCAGTATTCGAGACCCTGCCGCAGCAGTTCACGAGTATCGGCTTCGTCGTCCACCACCAGGATCCTCAGCTCATCCAAACGGTCAGTAACATCATCCGGCGGTAACAGATCTCGCGCCGCAGGATGCACACGCCCAACCGACGGGTCGACTTGGTAGACCGGCGCGATGGGCAACGAAACGGTGAAGGTTGCACCCTTGCCCTCGCCTTCACTGTTCGCGCTTACTGTCCCACCATGCATCTCAACCAAATGACGGACGATCGCCAGTCCCAGACCCATGCCGCCATGCTGACGGCTGGTTTTCTGATCGGCCTGTCGGAAACGATCAAAAACGTGCGGCAGGAAGTCACTCGAGATCCCCTGGCCGGTATCGCTGACGACAATCTC
>DASVGE010000169.1:0-21116 GCA_036379695.1 Pyrinomonadaceae bacterium
AATTTCCTATTGATTTTGAAGCTGGATGGTTGACCCACCCGCTACCGCGAGGTGGTACTGACCCGATCCAAGTAGATCGCCGATCCAAGTAGATCGCCGATCCAAGTAGATCGCCGATCCAAGTAGATCGCCGATCCAAGTAGATCGCCGGTCCAAGTAGATCGCCGGATCCAAGTAGATCGCCGATCCAAGTAGATCGCCGATCCAAGAAGATCGCTGAAATCAGACGCTATTCAATTGATGTGGAGGTGGTTATGAAGAAGTTCGCATTAACATTCAGCAGTGGCCTGCTTGTAGGCGCTGTGGCTATGTTCCTTTTTCTCGGCCTAACCACCCTTCAATACGACGACTACTTCATCATCGGCGCGCGCCACCAGATTTTCATAGCTTCCGAACTGCGCGCCAACAGAGAGCGTGAGCTACAAAATCGCGTCGAAGCAAACCTGCCCGAGATCGTGCTGGCGATTCATCACGACAGCAGACTCCGAAAGGCTGACGACGCACGGTCCGTACTGCTACAGATTAAAGACTTCTACGAATTGAACTCACTTCCGGTACCTTCCGAGATCTCCGGAATACTCAACGAGGTGCCACGTAAGCATTGAAATTCTCCACTCATGAACTGGCGGGAAAACATAATCACAAACACTGCCGAAATTCGGAACCTGCTAAACGACGTACGGACGATAGCAGTGGTCGGTATCAAAACTGAGGCGCAAGCAAGCCAGCCTGCATTCTACGTCCCAAGTTACTTACAGACCGCCGGCTTTCAAGTTATTCCGGTGCCCGTTTACTATCCGTCAGTTACGCAAATACTCGGGCAACAAGTCTTCCGCAGTCTCATCGATATTCCGATCGACGTTGATCTCGTGAACGTGTTCCGGCGATCACAGGAAGTTCCTCTTCACGTCGACGACATCCTTGCGAAAAAGCCAAAAGCGGTATGGCTACAGTTGGGAATTCGCAATGATGCCGTCGCCGAAACACTTGCCAAAGCCGGGATCAAAGTCGTTCAGGACCGCTGCATCATGGTGGATCATCGCTATTCTCAGTAGCCTCATCACTCCCCGCCCGGCAAGAACTCAACCGCTTTCAGAACGCGCGCGATGCAACGATTGATGTGCGCTCCGAGCGCGACCAGACCAAGGACGACAATCGAATAGCAACTCACGGTCGACATCAACAGCAGTAAGTGCACGCGATTTGATAAGTCAGCCAGCAATAGGAAACCGACGATGAATGCAGTTTCCACGATTCCAGCGCCTATGAAAGCCAGTTTGTAATTACGTTCACTGCGATCGATGCGAGCCAAAGCCGCGGCTCTGACGGCATCCAGATTTGCACTCTGTTCCATGGTTGATCCCCTCTCCTTTTTGTACCGATCCATTCTCACCTTCGTACGACGTAGCCCAGCACAAATGCTGTGACGATAAACTCGACGACAGCAAACACGATCAACGCCCGTTTGACTTGTTGTCTTGATCTGATCGTTTCTCCCAAGCTGTTCTGCATTTCAATTCTCCTTTCCTTTAAAAGTTCGGCGCAGGCTTTCGAGGCCGTATGCCAGTCTCGACTTCGCAGTGCCTACAGGGATATCCAACACTGCAGCCGTTTCCACCAGCGACATCTCATGCAGGTAAAACAACACCACCACTGCACGACTCGCCGGCGACAGGTTGCCGACCAACTCCGGCAAGCTCTCAATCATCTCGCGCGGAAACTCACGCTCGTGATCGCCCGCTGGTAGAGACGTCAAAACTGCTTCATCCCTGACCTGATCGGTCCAACGTCGTTCACGGTTCAAATATCTGAACGCCTCTCGCGACGCGATCTGATACGTCCAGGCGCGAAACGCCTGCGGCTCTCGCAACCAGCGCAGTTTGCGATAGATCCGGATGAAGACTTCCTGCAGGATGTCTTCAGCCAGGTGCTGGTCTCTGACGAGGCTCACGATGTAGCGAAACAACGGCTCCTGAACGCTCCGGAAGAGTTCGTTCAAAGCTTCGTGGCTGCCAGACTGCGCTTGCAACACCCACCAGCTTTCGCGCCGTGATGTCGCTTCATCCGCCATGCACTCATTATGACCCGGGAAATGAGGATTAGGTTCGAATCACGGAAGAACTTTTTTAACCACAGACCCTAATTAATCTATCTCAGCGTCTCCAACTGGGCACGACACGCCTGCTCGACGCGCAATGTATTCGCCTTGCTTTGCGGGCCGTTGTGGCCGTCGTCAGGTATGAGCCAGTCGCCATTTTCGTTTTGAATCAGGTGGCCGAGTTCGTGCAACAGGATCAGCGCCCTCGCTTGGCGGCTGCCCGGTGTGAAGCTGCCAATGTCGGAAGGATATTCACGCATCAGTTCCACGCGGCGTTGGTAGAACGAACCGTTCGTGTTCACCAGCGTCCTTTCGAAGAGTCGATACGACGCACCGGTGGCATGATCGCGAAGCAGCCGTGGCGTTCCCGCCATTTGAAATGTCACCTGTCGAAGCATTGGTTGGGCCTTTACGAGCAGGACAAAATCGTTGAGCACCGTAGTCGCTGCGCGTGGTCCACGGTAAAAGTTGCTACACGGGTTCTCCTGGCTGAGAATTTTGAAAACGTCAGCGTATGCCTGCTTGAGGTTCCAGTCTTTCTTGACGAGAATCAGGCGCGGCGGCATCTCTTCGGAAGGCGCCGCAACCTCATCGATCGCCACTGGTCCGTTCTTTACCTCTTGAGCCGGAGCAATCTGTAACAATAAGAGACTGAGTACGCTGCTGGTCCAAAGAGACATGTCCTCCCCCCCTCAAACCAATTCGGCAACGCAGAATTGTTAACTGAGTGACGTTCAGACGTATTGGAGCAACGTAGCAGTCGTGTACGTGATTAGCCTTTAATCGCCGTTCGCTAAAGCCCTGAACTCAGCCGGAGTCAATCCGGTGTGCTGCTTGAACAAATGACTAAAGTGGCTCTGATCGTAAAAGCCCGCCGCCGATGCAATCTCCGCGATCGAGTCTTCGGTTTCTGATAACCGGCGGGTGGCCCAATCGAGACGCAGCTTGCGGACGTAGTCGCCCACTGTTGTTTGATAATGCTTCTTGAAAGTGCGCGCGAGATGTGTCGGATGCACTCCTACGTTGTTCGCGATCTCAACCAGGTTAAGCGAATCGTTAAAACGTCCGTGCAGCAGATCTCGCGCCTGCATTAGCCAGCCGGGCGGCCGAACCGGCGTCTTGATTAACGATCGTGAGGCGTGTCCGAGCATTTCCAGCATCAATCCCTCGACGATGATTGGCGCGACCGTGTCTTTGATTCTTGATTCGCGATAGATGCGAAGCGCGAGCGCCGAGACCGCGCCGTTTGGAAAGTGCCGGTAGTTTTCAAACAGACTCAGGAAATGCCGGCAGGTTTGGAGCCATTTCCTGTCGAGTTCGATCATCAGGCCGCGGAGTGGAACGGCGCCGTACTCGTCGGAATGAGTTATTTGCGCGGCCCGCATAATCACACCACCGGGCTGCATGACGACGCGTCTGTCGTCGATGATCTCGACGCCCTGGCCAGTCAGTATCAAACAAATACTGGCCACGTCGTGAACGTGAGGCGGAATGCGGGAGTTAGCAGCGTGCAGTGTTTCAGTTAACGTCAGGCCGGACAGTTTGAGCCTGTTGAGTTCGGCGCGAGTAGATAATGCCACTTTTTGGGGCTGCATCCTGGTAATGTCGATTGGACACTGGTCTTAAACGATCTAGACGGCGGGAATGTTCGTCCCGACATTTGGTTTTAATCCAACCATTGGAAGGCCGGGGCTTTCCTGATTAGCACTAGAGCACCGTACACATCTCTGGCAAGAATGATATATATGACCCCAGGGACAACGAAATGAGGACCTGTAAGAATGAAGCTTAAATCAGTACTACTGGCGGTTACGATGCTCGGGGCCGGGCACGTGTTGGCGGTGGCGCAACAGGACGAGGTCAAGTTGGAGGCGGCACAGGCGAAGATCACGACTGTGTCGGCCATGCGTGTGCGCAGGGCGCCGCAGGTTAGTGCGCAAGAGATATCGCGGCTGAAAGTCGGGACGGTGGTTAATGCCATCGCGCGTTCGGCGAATCAGGATAGTATCGGCGGCAAAACTGATTACTGGTATCGCGTCAAGCTGCCGAACGGTACGACGGGTTGGCTATTCGGTGGTCTATTGCTTGACTACAATGCTGGCCAGCGAAACGAGCTGATTCGCCAGATTATCGAAGCGCGTCTCAAAGCAGAAAACACAGATTTCAGCGACCGCCAGGAGATCTACAACCTTGCCTCGAGCTCAGTTAATGAAGCTAAAGACGTGAACACCCGCGCTGAGTTTGAGCTTTTGAAACTGCTGGCACTGGCTAACCAGGCTATGACATTTCCTGACGATCAGAATAACAAGTCGCCTTATCGCGAATGGCTCAAGACACACTCTGCCAAAGTTATCCGCAACGAATTTGCCGGCGGTTATAACCTGCGCAGTGACATGCTCTGGGATCTCGAAAAGAAGTATCATTCCCTGCCCATCGCGGACCGCATCGCCTGGGAAGCGGCGCAAAATCCGATACCGTCCGATTGTGAAAGCGACGAGGTCTGCGGCTTCTTCCGCAATGAAGGCGAGATCAAATATTTAATCTTGTATCCGAATGGAGCGCATGCCGCCGAAGCCCTGACCAGCGTTACTGACGCGCTTACAGAGGAAGTCATCAAAGTAGCGAACGACCAGAGCAACAGCGATCAGTATATAGTTGAGTACCGCACTCAATTGAGAAAGATTTTTGCTTCACTGCGCACCACCCTCGCGAAAACATCCGCCCCCGAAAAGACGGAACTTCTCAAAAAACTGGAGCGAGTCAGCAAACGATAGCAAAGACACTTATTTGCCAAAATTTTGCGACCAGGCTGCGTCAAACTCAGCCCGAACTAAGATGGAAAGAGGCGTGTTATGCAAGTAGTTGTTTGCAGCAAGTGCGGAACGAAGAATCGAGTCGATGAAACCAGGCTGAGCGAGGCGAAGTGCGGCCGGTGTGGAGCGAAGTTGCCAGCCGCTGCCGGTGGAGATTCGAAGCCCGTAGTCGTGACCGACCAAACTTTTGAACGCGAGGTGTTGCAGGCGCAAGGGCAGCCGGTGTTGCTTGATTGTTGGGCGCCGTGGTGTGGTCCATGTCGCATGATCGCACCAATCATGGACCAGCTTGCCGCGGAGTCACAGGGACAATATCGAGTAGCTAAACTAAACGTTGACGAGAACCCGCAAACAGCGTCACGTTTTCAGATCGCGAGCATACCCACCATGCTGATCTTCAAAGACGGCAAACTCATCGATCGCCTCATCGGCGCACAGCCGAAACAAGCAATCGCCGAGCGCCTCCGGCTCGCCACGAGATTTGCCGCGTAAAAGATTTCTTAACCACTAAAGCACAAAGGCACAAACTCCAGTGATGAAGTTTGTGCCTTCGTGTTTTTGTGGTTAACGCGTTAGAAACTCTCTACACCTCTGAAGCCGCCCTTGGCGGTCTTCATGATCCAGTGCAGCACGCGGGCCGTGTCGTAACAGTAGCCGAGGATGTAGTTACAGGTTGACAGGCAATGCTTCGTACACTCGCGCTTCATCTCGTCAAGCTGTTTTACGTCGAACTTGTGATCGCCGACGACGCCCCAATCGTGCGTAGCGGAATACATGGGGAAACAAGGAGCCAGTGAACCATCGGTGCGGATGATCAGTGAATTCTGGCCGGCCCGGCATTGCCACTCCGGCACCTGGCCACGCATGAGCTGTTTCATGTCTTCCATGTGCTGGATCGGATTCACCATCTTGTAGCCTTCATTGCGACGCTTGTCGTTCAGATAGTCGAGCAACGCATCGACCTTGGGCCAGTCGTCAGGCGTGAGATAGGTCTCGTTTTCCGACAGGTGCTTGAAGTGGTCCTGCTCGGTCATGGGCGTCTCGTTGATGTGATAATCAGTGGCGATCCCATTGTCGTGAGCAATCTCGGTCAGTTCTTTCACATCGTCCATGTTGTTGTGGCAGATGTTGATATTGAACATCACCGTGTAGCCATAGACCTTCTGCTTCTTGATGAGGTAGTCGAAGTAGGGCCGAATCGGCTCGAGAGCTTTCGGCAGAGACTTGCGGTCTTTAACGGAGTCGACGGCGAGATTCACTGTCGCGAGACCGGCATCACCGAGACGATCGATCACGTCAGGTTTCATCAAGCGTCCATTGGTCGGCAGGTAAACAAAGATGCCTTTCTGAGCGCTGTAATAAACGATCTTGTGAATGAAACTCGGCCGCAGCAAAGGCTCACCACCCATGAGCGCCAACACGCGTGAGCCAATCGAGTGCAACCAATCGATGGATCGTTTCGCAACGTCTTCGGTCATTCCCTTTACCTTGTTGTCGTATGACCAGCAGTAGTGACAATCGAGATTGCACTTCCAGTCGGTGAACAAGTACGGAATGATTGGTCGCAGTTCTTTGCGATGTGTGGGATACCGTGACCTGAAGTAGGGCGCACCCCAGGTCTTCCACATGCGCACGCCGTTCAGCTTCAGGTACTCCTTGTGAGTCATTTCCTTTGCGTTTGGGCGTTGCGGGTAAGGTGGTTCAGGCAGAACCTCCTCGGGTTTAGGTTCGAGCTTCTCTCGACCCGGTCGTTGATAAAGAATCTGGTGTAATTGCGGAGCGATACGAAATGGTGGTGCACTGGTTCCTGGATTAACATCTCGCGGAGAAGTACTCATGCTAAGTCCTCTTTGGGGTTAGGATTCAACTTGTAGAGTTTAATAAATTGATGATAACTGTCAAAAACATTTTGTGGCGCTTGCGAAACTGTACTAGGCCGCAGATCTTCGCGGATGAACGCGGAACAGATCTGCGTTTATTCGCGAAATCTGCGGCTTACTGCTTCGCGATTGCCGCACCGCCGCGCAGTACGTATTTCTGCACTTTTCCTGTTGCTGTTTTCGGTAACTCTGTCAGAAATGTGACTCCGTGAGGTGTCTTAAAATGTGCGAGTTTGTTACGAGTAAACTCTCGCAGCTCCTCTTCATTCGCTTGAGCGCCGGTTCTCAATACTACGAATGCATGCGGGGCCTCACCCCAACGCTCGTGTGGCAGTCCGACGATTGCTACTTCCTGAACGGCCGGATGACGCAGCAAAACTCCTTCAACCTCGACTGAAGAAATATTCTCGCCACCACTGATGATTACGTCTTTCAGCCGATCGCGAATCTCGACATACCCGCTCTCGTGAACCACTGCCGCATCACCCGTATGAAACCAGCCATCCCTGATGACGCGCGCCGTCGCTTCGGGATCGTTGAAATAACCTTTCATCACTGCGTTTCCACGCACGACAATCTCACCCATCGAGCTGCCATCGTGCGGCACGTCTCTTCCCTCTTCGTCGACGACGCGAAGTTCACCCGAAGTCAGCAATTCAACTCCCTGACACGCCTTGATTACCGACCGATCCGCGCAGGAAAGCTCTGCGTATTCCGGTCTCGACTCGCAGATCGTGATAAACGGCGACGTCTCCGTCAGACCGTATGCCTGAGTAATCTCCCATCCCAACTCGCCTTCGATCCGCTCGATGGTCGTCGCTGCCGGTGGCGCGCCCGCGGTTACGATGCGCACGCCACTACGTGTTTCGCGTCGTAACTCCTCCGGTCCATTCGCAATGCTAATCAACACGGTAGGCGCGGCGCAGAGCATCGTGATCGATTCCTGTTTGATCTTCTCGAAGACAGCGACCGGCTCGACCTTTCGCAGGCAGATATGTTTGCCACCTACGGCGGTAACGGTCCAGACGAACGTCCAGCCGTTGGCGTGAAACATCGGCAACGTCCAGAGATAACGATCGGCGATCGTCATGGGATGGTGAATCAGTGTACCCACGACGTTGATGTACGCGTTGCGGTGAGTAATCATCACGCCTTTCGGTCTTGACGTGGTGCCGCTCGTGTAGTTGATGGTGAGAAGATCGGTCTCTTCGATCGGTGCTGGTTGCAAGGCGCTGTCAGTCACGTCTTTAAGTAATGTCTCATAATCAAGCCAGCCGGTCTTTGTGCCTTCGAGGGCGACGAACGACGTCACGTTCTCGAGTTGCGGACGAATGCTTTCGACGGCGTCGAGATAATCCGAGTGGGCGCAAACTACACGCGCGCCGCTATGGTTGATGAGATAAGCGAAGTCGTCGGCAATGAGCCGGTAATTGAGAGGCACGAGCACGGCTCCAATCTGCGGAACCGCATAAAACGACTCGAGCATCGCATGAGTGTTGGGAGCGATGTAGGCAACGCGATCGCCCTGCTTCACTCCGAGCGATCGCAAAGCCAGCGACCAGCGATCGCAACGCTCAAAAAACTCCGCATAAGTCAGCCGTAAATCGCCATCCACCACCGCCTCGCGTTCCGGATACAACTTGCGAGTGCGGCGCGCAAATTCCAACGGTGTTAACGGAAGCTCCATGGCGACACTTTGCCTCAACACGCGCTTAACTACTACGCCTTGATTCGTCAAAAGGCCCTGAGCATCAAACTAATCAAATCCGGTGTTCATCCGTGTAAATCCGTGGCCCAACTTTGATTAGTTCGGAGACTTGCGTTTAAGGGCGTCTACCTCGTCGTACGGGTAACCCTCTTTAGTGAGAACCAGTCTCAGCGGCTTCAGAGTCGTGTCGACAAGAACTTTTACCGGAGCGGCGTAGACGAGTTTGTTATTACGCTCAGTGCTCGCATAGATGATGTAGCGCCGGTTGTCGAAGAAAGTTAGTACCGCCGCTCCATTCGCATCAGTCTGGACTCGCTCATTCGGAGTCGATCCGTCGCTCAGCTCGTAATAAACGTAAATGCCGGCGGCGGGGCGTCCATCTGGCCAAACAACCGTCGCCTTCAACTGGCGTTCACTCAAACGCGCCGGGAGGGTCATGTCGTAGCCCTTTAGCTTTTCGCCCTCGCCCACCGTTAACAACGATGCTTCCGATCGCGTCTTTACGCCGGGATAAAAAGTTCTCGGGTACGGATCATCCTTATCAGGCCCCGATTTGAGATTAAACCCCAACAGATAACTGCCCGGCTGGACCACCGTAAACTCGTAGTTGCCTTCTTTGTCGGTCCAGGTCCACCAGTACTTTTTGTTATCCTCGCCTGACAGGAGGTTGACTTGAACCTCCTTCGCCGGTTCACCAGCAGCATCGGTCACCTTGCCACTGACGCTTCCATTAAACTGAACCGAGAAGCTGAGCTCGCCACAAGCTTGATCAGCCAAACGAACCGGCTCACGTCCGGTAAACCGTCCAAAGTTATCCTCCCGATCACGATTTGACCTGGCTGCGAGGTTGTCCGGCAGTTCTGGAAAAGCGTCGTAGTCTCCCGGACGTAAACCGCTGAGGCGGTATTCGCCGGCATCATTTGTCACCGTCTCGATCTTCTTGCCGTCGCCCGTGACAACGATCTTCACACCCGCCATCTTCGGACCTTCCTTGAAGGGCCCGTGTTCGACGTCGCCGATCAATCGTATCAATCTTCCGTACAGCGTAGCGCCAGGCTTGGCAGCGGACAGACCGCGCAAGTATTCGAGGTCTTCAGTGGCCTCGGTCACATGTTTGGTGCGAGTACAAATACTGGTGTAGAGCTTATTATCTTCCAGATTTCCATAGGCGTAGACCACGTAGCTCTCATTTCGCAGGAACCAGTAACCACAGTCACCTCCGCCTGTGCCGCTGTGGATTTCGATTTCGTAACCAGGCGCGCCTTTAAAGTTCTCCTGTACCAGAAAGCGAATGGTGCCAACGTCGTAAACGGTCTTGTTACCACGCTCGTCGGTGTAAGTCTTGCGTTGTGCAGAACCGACTACACGTCCGAGAAAAATCGCTGTGGCCTTGCCGTAGTAGTTACAAGGTGGACCATTCGGTGCACAGGAGCAGGCGTAAGCGGCGTCAGAAGCAAGGAGTATGAAGACGACGGCGAGCAAACGTTGGAAGATGTGCATGGGAGGTCGGGCCTTTCAACGACAATCTGTTGGGCGATGACATTAATCCAACGTCGTTCGACAAATCAAGGTCCACGGATGAACACGGATTTCACATACACGGATATATCTGTGTATGAAATCCGTGTTCATCCGTGGCTAACTAATCTTGCCGCCTGGCGCCACTCGTCGCAGCAGGCAATCTTCAATTATTCTGAGTGGCATGACGGAGTCAGTACTGAAACCCGTGGTTCTGCTTGCCGACAGCCAGCTTCTCTTTTGGCGCGAGAGCGGACAGCTTGTTCTCGAGAGAATAATTAAAGACGGTGGCCGGTTGAAAGCTGCCTACGTTGGCGCATCGAACGGCGATCAACCGGAGTTCTATTCGATCTTCGTAGCCGCCATGGAAAGCCTGGGGATCTTCGACTGCCGCATGATTCCTTCAACCCTGTCTGAAGCGGATATCGCATTTGTTAACCAGGCTGAAGTCATCCTGCTTGCGGGTGGTGATGTTGAGGCGGGCTGGCGGGTGTTCCTTCAGAATGGATTGAGTGAGCACATTGTCAGGAGATACTTTGAAGGTGCGTTATTGATCGGCGTTTCTGCCGGCGCCGTTCAACTGGGCTTGTGCGGTCTTGCCGCTGATGGATCACTCATCGAAACTTTCAAACTGGTTCCCTTCATCATCGGCGCGCATGAGGAATCCGATAACTGGAAGACGACAATGGAACTCTTGCGGTTGTCAGGTCCGGGTAAAACAGCGATCGGTTTGCCCACCGGCGGCGGCGCTATCTGCCATCCTGATCACACCCTCGAATCTTTACGTCACCCGTTCGTTAACATCATTCCTTCCGCAACGATTCCATAATCATGCGGCTGCGTGAGTAATCAAAGATGAGTTTGAAGTGACGCAGAATCCCGGCGCCGATGTTTCCGTCGTAACTCGCCGCCGCGAAAGCGCCGCTCTCAGCTCGGGCAAAGCCGGTGACAGGCTCACTAATTTTGATATTGCCGAGTTGGAGTGCGCCCAGCGTTCCGATCAGAATTTCCGAATGACCGCCGATGCCGCACGCGGGGAATTTCGTCAACTCCGGCGCCGGTGGCAGCAGCCCGTTGGCTTCGACAAAGGGCCTGGTGAGAATGAGCGAATGAGCGCCGCCCGTGTCTACCAGGAAGCGTCCATTGACGGGCGCGCGGCCTGCTAAAGAGAGACGTCCCTGCACGAAGATGTGTGGTTTCGTGATTTCCAGAGGCAAGCTCTCGCCGGTCCCTTGATACTTGTAATTCCCCGGTGAGTAGAGATTAATCACGCGCGCCTCGTAATCAATTTCGACGACGAAACGTTTGAAGAAGTCGTGTCCAAGAATGCCGTCAACCACACGTGTCTGACATCGTTGCTCATTCGGCTCGCACTTCCGCATCTGACCTCGCTCGTCTACCACGACTTCACTGACGCAAGCTGACACGCCGTCTAACGGGATCACTCCGACTTCCTGGTCCGAAAGCGACACTCCGGGAAGACTGAAAGAAACCTTCTTTGAGCTGTAGAGATCTACGGTGCCTTCTCCGATACCAGCGACCTGTCCCTGGAATTTTAGTTTCAAGCCAAGCGCTTTGGCCTGCTTGCTATCGATGAAGTGCTGTGCGCCCGTATCGAAGAGAAACGAGAGCGGCTTTGAACCGTTTACGCTGACCTGGAGGTAGATGTGATTGTTGTAAAGGTCAAATGGAATTTTCAAAGCGCTGTTGCCGGAGGTGAAGCGAATGTCTGGGGCCATAGCGCTGGTGACGACTTGTTGTCCATCCACACTCGGAACCATAAGAATGCAGAACAGAAGTAAGACTCCGACAATTTTAATCACTACTGTAAATGCTCCTTCGCATTTCAACTTAGTAGATTCTACTGCAACCCTGCGCGTTCGCTGACCGCAAAAACAGAACAGCCCCTTGAGAAATGGAAAATCCTCCACTTCTCAGGGGGCTGTGCTGCCTTGAAAAAACTTAAGCCGCTTTTATTGAAGCCGGAGCGTGAGACATTTAGCGGCGCCGCCGGCTTTTTTGAACTCCGAAAGTTCCGTCTGGACCACTTCAAAACCCGCGTCCGAAAGCAGCCGGCGCAGGTTGTTTGAAGCGTGACTGAGGATCACGAGGTTGTCGATATTGATCGCGTTGCAGGCGAAGTTGTATGCGTCTTCGGCGTTGACGAGCAGGCGTTTGTCTTCCGGCACATACTCGGCGATGAGGCGTTGCCCCGCTTCGTCGAATGCCTCCGCGTGATAGAGCAGGTATCCGTTGGCAAGTGGGCAGAAGCACGTGTCGAGATGATAAAAGTGTTCCGTCACCAGGCCGAGTGTCAACACTTTCAGGTCAAGCAACTGTGCGAGATAGTCGTGAGTTTCGAGCGGCGTGCGACGTCCGCAGCCCGTCCAGAGCACACCGCGCTCGAAGTCGATCAAAGCGTCGCCTGCGCCTTCGAACGATAAGCCGTCAGGCATTTTGATCACGTTGTATTGCCTGCTGTTGAACCACTCTTCGAAGTGCGGTTCTTCCTTCTGTCGTTCAGGGAAACGAAAGCGGCTCAGGATAACTTTGTCCTTAAGTATTAGCCCGGCATTGGCGGTGAACGGCATATCGGGCAGACCCGGCTGCGGAGGAATCAGTTCAACTTCGGCGCGGTGCGAGATGATCTCGTACAGCCGCTGCCACTGTTGGCGCGCCTTTTCCGCAGACGTGCCGTTAACGTTCCCTTCCATCCAGGGGTTAATCACATAAGTGACATCGAAATAATCCGGGGAGCACATAAGAAAGCGTTGGGTTGATTCCATGTTGCACCTTCCAGCTACGAACGTGAGACTCCAACGGGACAAGCCCGTGGCATCTTAGCGACGAACGTGAGACTCCACGGGGCAAGCCCGTGGCATCTTTTAGCGACGAACGTGAGAACTCCACGGGGCAAGCCCGTGGCATCTTTTAGCGACAAACGTGAGACTCCACGGGGCAAGCCCGTGGCATCCCTAATTACTTCTGTAGATCGACGGCGATGATGCGAAGCTCGCTGGTGTAGTGTTGACCTTCCGAGTCCGGTAACCATGTCTCGTCCGCGCGCGGAAACATTTCCGTCACACTCACTACCGCGTCCGGTCTTCCCTTCTCCTTCGTTCGCCGGATCGACTTCGCGAAAAGATCGACGTAGATCGGTGAGTCGAAATCCATGTAGAAGGGTTTCACTTCGATCGGAACCTTGATGAAGACGCAGCGCGGCAGATCATGGGCGCGAGCGAAGCGGCGGGCGGCGAGAAAACGTGTGGCTTCATCTTTCTCGAAAGCGAAAGAGAGTTCTGAAGGAGAGAATCGCCAGGCTTCGCGACAGACGGTGACGCGGTCTATCGTCACTCGCGGTGTGTGACGCTCGGACGGCAGTATGTGAAAGTGATTTCCGACGACACTCGAAAGTGCAGTGCCGAACGCTTCGATGATGTCGTAGCTGATGCGTCCGTCGCGCGTCCGCAACACGAGCGCGCCGTGCGTCTCTTCGACAACAAGTGAGCCGAGGGGAACCGCCTGCGATGCGGGAACTTCGTGCGGCTCCGGCGTTAACACGAGTCGAAAATCTTTTGCAGAGATGAGCGCCGGTAGCGTTCGCGCTGTTGCACCCGCCCAGTTTTTCGGATTGACGGGAACAAGTCGCGGCTCCGGCAAATCGAGATCGAGCGCGTGTATCAACTCCTCGGGTCGCGGACTCTGCGAAACGCGAAGTGAGGCGTTCATCGTGTTGAGTGCGAGATGTAACTCGCCCATCACGAGCTGATAATCGCCACGGTTGATCGCTTCCACACTCTTGGCCGCGATCATCACGTCGGGACTGTGGTAACAGGCCGCTCGCCATCCGGGGCGTGGCGCTTTGAAGGTCGCCAGGACTGCTGCTTGCAACTCGGCGCTGCTGTACTGCACCTGTCGCGCGCCCGCGGGTATCTTCAGGATGTTGGCCCAACGCTCTTTGAAAACCTTGATGAGCGGGGCGATGCACGGATTGTCCTTGCCAACCAGAAGTGGGTTGGCGCGTTGCCAGAATGTCACGGCATCGACGACGTGCGAGCCGGACTTGAGTGCCAGTTCATCGTAAATCTTTTTGAAAGCCAGGCGATAAATTCTGGCTGTGGATGACGTGAACCAGCGCGCGCTATGGAGCAGCAGGGAGAGCGGCGCGCCGAGCGATTCCATGACGTCGGTGCCGATGTCTGCTTTTATGTCGCGCCGGCAGTCTTCGTAGACGAGAGTGCGCGCCGCGTAAGTTCTCCCGCCTGCGCGGGTCGAATCCGTGCCGGTCAAACGTGTGAACGTCTCTTCCAGATTGCCGATAGCCTGGTCCAATTGAGTTGAGTCACCTGCCGCCTGGGCCACAGCCGCTCGCGCTGCTTCAAGCTCGTCGAGCATTTGCAGAGCCGGCGTGCGGAGTGTCTCGTCCTCGACTCGTTCCAACTGGCGACGCAGAGAGCGCTCGGGATGAAGTGAGAGCGCGACGTCGAGAGTCCAGGTGATAAGCTCACGTCCGTTGAGCACTTCCAGAATCCGGTAAACTTCTGCCTCGCTGCCAGCGTGTCCTCGCTGGATCGTCTCAGCGGCTAAAGACTTCGCCGTGTGTTCTCCGTCGCATCCGCGCAGGATAGCGGCTTCTCGCTCGCCCAACTTCAGGGTCTTGCCGCCTGCGAGGTGAAGCGTCGCGTCTTCCAGATGGATGAAGGGGCTGCGGCGCGGCGCCAGCCAGGGGCGCAGCCTTTTGTCTTGTGAAAGCGTCTCGGCGAGAGCGTCGATGCACCATCCTTCGAAGCGCACGTTGCGAACTTCCAACATGTCTGCGCCGGGTTCCACTTTCAATGAACCGTCATTTGAGACGATGTTGGCCCATGCGACGGGGCCGAAGAAACCGATGGTGTCGTTCTTGACGCAGTAACGTTGCAGGTAACTGGCGACGAGGCTCTCTTGCTGGCGTTGCTTTGCCGTTCGCGTGTCAGGGGTTCTTTTGCAGAGATGTTCGATGCCGTTATGAAATGCGTGACGATTCTGCCAGATGATTGCTTCGCGGAAGCGGTCCTGGGCGAGTGTCTCACGCAGGGCGTGCGATGTTTGCACGACGGAGTGATCGTAGGTTCGTTTGAAGTTTTCGAACGTGGATGTGTGCCGGGTGTGTGCGTTGCGTAGTGCTTCAATCGCGATCTCACTCTCGCCTTTGAAAGGTAGCGCCTTCGGAAGTTTGCCTTTCTTGATGTTCCGCATCGCGTTTATCAAGTGAACGCGATCGCTGACTTCCGTCTGGTGAAAATGATTTTGCAGAACGCTGATGGCAGCCTCGCGCGCACTGACCAACTCGGCTTCAGCCGCGAACAGATCATTCACAGCCGCGGCGCAATCCTCCGGCGCGAGCTTGAGCACCCAGTCAGACGGAAAACCCGCCCCGCGCAGCGCCACGGAACGCCATACGGCCCATTCCCTATCCGGCAGCTCGCTCAGATGCTGAGGCAACACCGGTATCCCAGCGCCGGCAAAGATCGCTCCGGTTGCATCAGGTACTGATTGAATGTTGTTGAGGTTCTCACTCATATTCGAAAGGCGTGTTTTGTTGCAGGAATTTAGCCGCGGATGACGCGGATTAAATCCGGATTTTATCTGCGTTATCCGCGGCTAATATTCTATGAAAGCGGATCGACGCAGACGATGCGGAGTTCGCTGGTGTAGTGGTTACCTTCTGCGTCGGGCAGCCATGTTTCGTCCGCTCGGGGGTGCATTTCCGTCACACTCACTAAAGCGTCCGGAGCGCCTTTCTCCTTCGTCCGGCGGATCGACTTCGCCAGGATGTCCACGTAGATCGGTGAATCGAAATCCACGTAGAAGGGCTTGATCTCGACCGGAACTTTGATGAACACAAAGCGCGGCAGATCGTGCGCGCGCGCAAAGCGGCGGGCGGCCAGGAAGCGAGCCGTCTCATCTTTTTCAAAGGCGAAAGAAAGTTCTGCCGGAGGGAATCTCCAGGTTTCGCGACAAACGGTGACGCGATCTATCGTCACTCGCGGCGTGTGACTATCAGACGCGAGGATGTGAAAGCGTTGAATAATCTGCCCGGTAAAAGCCTCGGCGCAGGCTTCGACGATGTCCATGCATATCTTGCCGTCGCGGCTTCGCAGCACCAATCCCTCGTTCGTGTCTTCAATGAACACCGAACCAATCGGCACCACACGCGAGTTATCACCGTTGTGGTGTGCATCTCCCGAAATGACGAACCGGTAATCCTTCGGTGAAATCAGCATCGGCTGTGTGCGCGAAGTCATGTTGGGCCACGACTTCGGCGTCACCGGAATCAGTCGCGGCTCGGGAAGGTCTTTGTCGAGCGCTGCGATCAACTCTTCCGGCGCCGGATGCTGCGACATAAAGCAAGTCGGCTTGAACGTGTTTCCACCAACGTGCAATTCCCCCATGACGAGCTGGTAATCACCACGATTGATGGCTTCCACACTCTTCGCCGCAATCATCAAATCGGGACTGTGATAACAGGCCGCTCGCCATCCCGGTCGCGGCGCTTTGAACGCCGCCATCACCGCCGGTCGCAACTCTTCACTGCTGTACTGCACCCGTCGCGCCCCGGCGGGTATCTTCAAAATGTTGGCCCAACGTTTCTGAAGAATCGGGATGAGCGGGTCAGCCGGACGTGGCCCACCGCCACTCAGAAACTTCTGCGCCCGTTCCCAGAAACTGACGCCGTCAACAATACGCGAACCGCTCTTGCGCGAGAGTTCCGTATAAATATCACGCGTGAGACGGCGATAGATGGTCGACGCTGAATATGTAAACCAGCGCGCGCTCGTCAACAGCAGCGAGAGCGGCTCACCAAGCGCGCTCAGAATCTCCGGCCCAACTTCGAGATCCATGTCGCGACGGCAATCTTCATAGATCACTGTGCGGCCGGCGTAAGTTTTTCCCTCGTTGCGTGTAGCCGACGCTCCGGTCAGTTCGGTGAACGATGTCTCGAGTTTGGCGAAGGCGAGATCGAGTCGCTCCGGTTGACCCGCAGACTCGATGATCTCACGTCGTCCCACATCCATCGCATCCAACGCCGCAATGCCCGGCCGGCGTATCTCTTCATCTTCAACCCGTTCAAGAAGCCCGCGAAGGAATTGCTCGGGATGCAGTTGCACGGGAATTTCCAGAGTCCAGGTAATCAGACCTCTGCCGTTGAGCACTTCCAGTATGCGGTAAACCTCTGCCTCACTCCCCGCTTCTCCTCGTTGGACCATCTCCGCGGCTAAAGTCTTTGCCACGCGCTCGCCGTCGCACCCGCGCAGGATACCGGCTTCTCGATCGCCGATCTTCAAAGCCTTGCCGCCTGCAAGATGCAGCATCGAACCGTCGAGATGAACAAACGGCACGCAGCGCGGAGACAGCCACGGGCGCAGCCTTTTGTCTTGTGAAAGCATCTCGGCCAAAGCGTCGATACACCATCCTTCAAAGCGCACGTTGCGCACTTCCAGGATCTCTGCACCGGGTTCCACCCTCAACGCGTCGCCATGCGAACTGAACCGCCCCCAACCCATCGGACCGAAGAAGCCGATCGTGTCGTTCTTCAAGCAGTAACGCTGCAGATAGGTAGCAACCATCTCTTCGTGCTGCCGGTGCTTGGACGAGCGCGAGTTGGTGTCAGGCGTTCTGCGAAGCAGAGGTTCGATGCCGGTGTGAAAAGCACGCCGGTTCTGCCAGATGATCGCTTCACGAAAACGATTCTGTTGCACTACGTCATGGATCGCCTGAGACGATTGCGCGACCGCGGCGTCGTAACTCTCCCGGTACTTACCGAGCGCCGACTCAAAACGCGCGCGCGCCTCGCCGATGGCAGCGACAGCCTCGGACGCACGGCCTTCAGGCAACGACTTCGGCAGCTTGCCTTTTTTCAAACTCTGAATCGCGTTTAATAACGGGCTGCGCAGGGTTGAATCGTTTGCGTTGTCGAGTTCTGTTCGCAGCGCGTCTAAAGCGACGAGTCGCGCCTGGTCCAACTCTTCCTCGGCCCTGCAGAGTTCGTCGGCAGCTTCGGCGCATTGTTGCGAAGCGAGCTTGAGAACATGCGACGCGGGAAAGCCTGCGCCGCGTATGCCCATGCAACGCCACGCATTCCATTCACCGCCCGGCACATGAATCAGATGCGGAGACAACGGTACGGTTTCTTCTGCGACGCCAAACGGAATAGGCGGCATCGTCGCGATGAGGTTCTCATTAATAGTTTCGTTCATTAGAAGATTCCCTGAGAGATTTGCTGAGCAAGGAAGGTCAATTTGCTTTTCGCCGGAGCTTCACGAACAACAACGAAGACAACAACAAGCAGGCGGCGAGAACTAAAACAAGCGTCAGCGGCCAATATGATTTCGGAGGCGTGGGCGTGTTAACCAGCGTCGTCTGTGTCGCTACTGTAGCGGGCGCGACGTCCTGTGCCGTCACCGGAACCAGCGGCAGCGCGATGTACGAAGCGTGTGCGCTGTTACGTAGGATCGAGACGACGGGCGACGGCGTCTGTTCGGGCGTCGAAGCGTTGTCGCGATCTGCGCCCGTGATGGTGATGCGAATGCGATTGCCCGCATTGAAGATATTGGAAGTCGGATGTAAATCGAAAACGAGCTCGACCGGTTCTTCGCGGAGCGGAACACTGTCTTTCTGGTAGCTGCGGTGATACGGCAGCGAGAGATTGTTATAGCCCGGCGTCGAGAGTGCGCGATGCGAAGCGCGGAGCGTTCCTTCGGTGACGTATTGCGAGCCACCAAACTCGTCAACCTCTTCGAGATAAACAAAGAAGTCTGCGTCCTTTGCTTTGGTAGTGACCCACAGGTGCGCCACCGGATGGCCCGTCACTTCCGTGTTCTCAGTGAGTCGCGCGGTGGTGTAAGTCAAACCCTTCTGATCGTTCGGCAGCATATTTCCGTAGCCGAAAGCCTGTCCATAACCGTTGGACCAGCGCGAGGTCGTACCGGAAGTCGTCATGTAGTTGAGGGTGTAGTCGTCCTGCCCTGCCGTCTCCGCCGGCTGACTTGTACTGAGCGTGCCATCGTTCGTTGAAGACACGCTGCCGGATTTGCCGCCACTGAAGAAATACTTTGTCTGCGTGGCTTGCGGCACTGGCCATTTCGACGCCGAACGCCATTCGCGTCCTGGTCCTGCGCCCATCGTGTAATACTGGATCGGCGGCTCGTCCATTACGCCGTTGTCGATCCCCTTTAACCAGTAGTCGTACCAGCGCAGGTGTTCTGCCGCGAGATCGAAGCCACGACTGTCGTCATGCGACCATGGACCGATGATGATCTTTTGAGGGTTGCTCAAATTGCTGTACCACAACAAAGCATCGCGCGGCCACAGGTCGTTCCAACCGCCCATGTGATAAATCGCGACGCCTGATTTCTTCACCCGTTCAAGCCACTGGGCCGGACTGTTTGTCAGATAAAACTTGCTTCCCGTTTGCCGATCGACGCTATCGCGGAATGGCAACGGCGCAAAGAGAGCGGGGACGTTGCGATTGGCCCGGTGCATCTCGATAGCCTCTTTCAACATCTCGCCATTGCTATCCGAATCAACCGGAGGAGCAAGGTTGGCTGTATCGAGCCGGTTAACGAGCCTGCCCCACTTGTCGGCGAAGTCCGAACGAAAGATTCCGCCTCCGTAGAGGAAGGAGTAGAGATCGAACAGCGCCATCTCGGGAAAGATCGCGCGCAGGTGCGGTGGCGCCGTCGCCGCGGTCAGATACTGCGTGATGCCCAGGTACGATCTGCCAAACATTCCGACACGTTTGTTGCACCATGCCTGCGCGGCAAACCATTCCGTGATGTCGTAGCCGTCATTGGCCTCTTTGATTCCGAACGGTTCCTGCACGTCACCGAACGAAGCACCGCTGCCTCGCGCATCGACGACACCAACGACGTAGCCGTGCTGAAGCATCGTTTTCAGCCACGGCTCCTGGTCCAACTGTGTTACCAGCTTGCCCTTCTGCACATCCGCGCGATGATAGCGGTCGTAAGTCCAGATGACCGGCAGAGGCTCTTCAACCGGCTGCCCGTTTTGCGCGGGACGAAATATATCGACTGCGAGTTTCGTCCCGTCGCGGACGGCGACATACTGCGAGATGCGTGTCCATTCTTTGTAAACCGGGCGCGAGAAGCCGGTGTACTCGCCCGGCTTCGACACCTTTGGCTCTGCGCCCACCGAAACGTGGACGAGAGACAGCAACAACAACAGCAGCAGCAATTCGCGCCTGCTCCTGACAACTTGTAACGTCATTCTTTGTACCACCGTTAAGCGACTTTCCAAGCCGGTTCGTCGTCTGTCACTACCTGACCGTCGAAAAGGTGAATGATGCGATCGGCATGACTCTCATAACGCTGATCGTGCGTCACCATGCAAACGGTTGTGCCTTCGCGATGCAGTTCTTTGAGCAATTCCATGACGGCTTCGCCGTTGCTCGAATCGAGATTGCCCGTCGGCTCATCCGCCAGCAGGATGCGCGGCTGACCGGCGACGGCACGTGCCACGGCGACTCTCTGCTGCTGACCGCCGGAAAGCTGCGACGGAAGGTGTTTACCGCGATGGGCCATGCCGACTCTACTCAACGCTTCCTGAACTCTCTTGCGTCGCTCGGGCTTGGGCATACCGCGATAGGTCAACGGCAGTTCGACATTCTCTTCCACTGTCAGATCACCGATGAGGTTGAAGCTCTGAAAGATGAATCCGACGTCGCGGTTACGCACGTTGGCGCGCTCGTACGAGTCGAGATCTTCGACCGAATGGTCTCCGAGTGTGTAAGTGCCTTCCGAAGGTGTGTCGAGCAGGCCGAGGATGGAGAGCAGCGTGGATTTGCCGCAGCCGGACGGCCCGGCGATGGTCACATATTCGCCCTCGTTTATCTCAATGTTGATGTCTGAGAGCGCATGCGTCTCAACCTCGTCGGTATGGAAGATCTTCTTTACACCTTCAAATCGGATCAGTGGCTGTGCAGCTGTCGTCATGTCTGTCTCCTTATCTAAATATTGTTGATTAGTGGCCTTGCCTCAAAGTCTTGGCTCGCACTTGGAAGAGGTCAGTACAGCGAGCGGTAGCGACCAGGTTGAACCAGG
>DASVGE010000170.1:0-5263 GCA_036379695.1 Pyrinomonadaceae bacterium
GTGACGGAAACCGGCGCTGGTCCAAAAACCGATCCGTCCATCAGGAGTGTTGACGATGCCGAGTCCATCGTAACCTCGTGCTTTGAGCGGCGGCAGTTCTGACGTGTCAGTCTTGTCGATGCAGAAACGCAGAAAGTCTTCATCGGGCCGGCGCGCTACGACCAACACAGTGCACGACGCGGTCACCGTCGCGGGACTCGGCGTTTGAAACTCAATGTCGGTCGCGAACGGAACTTTGACCACTTCGCTCCCGTCCGGATACTTCAACACCCGCGCATCCGCAGTACCGGCAGCGTTCAGCACATACAGATCGCCGGCCGGTGAGATCGCAATGCGTGCGGGGTTATCGATCGCGTCAGGCAAATCGAGCGTCTGTGGATTCGAGCGCGCGGTTAATTTGACCAGTCCTGGAGGTTGGCCCAGCAACGCATAGATCGTGCGGCCCGCGGCAGCAAGATCCGTCACCTTCGCGGCCAATTGCACGCGACGCAACAACCGGCTCGACTCGAGATCGAAAACCAGAATCCGCTTCGCGTCTGACTCAGCCACAAACAAACGATCGTCTTCATCAACTGCCAACCCGGCCGGCATCAGCAACTGCGTCTGCTTTGTTCCCGACAAAACAAACTCGCCAAACGACTCTTCAATCTCGGTCTCGAACAGATCAACAGGCGACTTCTGCAGATCCGCCGGTTGCAACGGATCGTGTGAAGCCCAATGCAAACGCTCGACGCGGCCTTCAACGGGCACGCTGTGGTAAAGCCGGCAATGCGAATCGAAAGCCAACCCGGCGCCGAGTTCCGTAAACTCCTTCTCGTCCTCGACACTCTGCGCCTCATCGTCACCCCAGTACAACTGGACCACTTCACCTTCGAGCGCAGTGTTGGTGTGCGACGCTCGAAGCCACTGGTCGTGAGTGCGAATGAGAGCAAATGGACGCGGTGCAGGCATTGCTCAACACTCCTCCCGAATGATCGGAATCGGAACAACCTGCGTCAGCGGCGGCGCCGGAACACTCTGACCAGGCAGGATCGATCCAAGCGGTCCCTCGATCACCGTGATCTCCACCAGCTCCGGCACTTCATACTTTTGCAGATTGACAGAGCCTTGCACCCACGCAGTTCCGTTGTGACCCGCGACTTTCAAATCGTTCAGGAACTGCACGCCCTCAACCTGAAGCGCCGCGGCTTCGAGCTCTGGCCCATGCACGCGGCGACCGAGCGGCCACCCTTCTCCTTCTGGTCCATAAGGCGGGAGCGGCGCGAGATACTGCCGCAACACGAGTTCAACCCAGCGACGCACGGCTTCGATTCCGTAACCCGGTTTGACCTGCAAACCGACCGCGATCGCGACTTTGCGATACGCCGGCGGGATCACGTACAACTCGGTTGTCACGAGCCGTCGCATGTCGAGCCACTCGCAAACAGCACGCAGCAGATTGCGATCCGGCAACGGCGCATTCGGGTGCACGGGATCTTCGCGCGGCCAGACAACAACGCTCACCACACCTGCCGCTTCGGAACGTTTCGAAGGTGGATGAAAACGTGGCAGGCACTCAGCGCGTCCTACATCGGCGCCGGGAGTTGCAAGCGCGAGTTCCTGAAAGTCTGTTGCGGTAACTGCGCGATCGCGGCGTCGCAACTCGCCGGGAATGCGACCGAGTCCCTCCCTGATCGACTCAGCCGCAGCTCCACCACGCGCGCGCAGCGAGTTAGCCACTTTGATCTCGGGAAACGCGATGAGCTTCGAAATCCCCTTCGGCGCAACGTTCCCTTCAGCGCCGCCGCCGTAGCGATATTCACGCGCACGAATTCTCTGCCCGATCTGCGGCGGCAAACCTTGCAGCCCGTTGCCGAAACGCACCTCACCCGCTTCGAGATCGACGATGAAGTGTCGATCGTCCGGCTGGCTGGCGTGGAAGCCGTCAACTTCTTTCCACTCGATCCAACGCTGCCCTTCTTCAACTTCAACTTTCAGACTGCGCGAAATGACGGGTTTATTCACGAGCTTGAAACGTTGATCCGGTTGCGCCCGGCCCACACCGAGAAACTCAACGCGCGCTTTCTTCGCCTGCTCGCTTTCCGCGGCGTTCGCGCCGACAAACTGAACCTTTCCGAAACCACTGTGGTCGTGACGAAAAACACGTAACCAGCAGAGGAGCTTCTTCTCCTGTTCTTCGTCGAGCGCAGGCGGAAACTGGCCCGTCCCGAGCTTGTCAGGATCGTCAGGCGTGAATGGCCCAAACTTGTCAGCCTTGTTTGGCAACCGAAGCCGGACCACACCTTCCTGCTTCAGCCCGTAAGTGGTGTCGCCTTCAACAGTCACCCGACGATAAACAGGCTCGCCGTTTTCGATCTGACCTGTCGAAACCTGCCATTCAACAGCCGCCGCCTTCTGCGTCACTCCAGCGCCGGGACAAGGCGGAACCTGTTCCATCGATGCAAATAGTGGCTCGGGAACAAAGCCTAAGTTGATCAGCGCATCCGCAAAAAACTCGCGCACGTCAGCCACGTTGTCATCCGGCTTCTTCTTCATTTCGTTCAGCACTGCGACCCAGATCATGCCGTCAACAGTGCCGTCGAAATCGACCGGGGCTTCGTTCAGATCAACCGTGCGACTCTCGTAAAAGACCGCGGTTTCGATCGGCTGTAACTTCGCCGCATCAACCGCGCGTACGGCAAACTCGTAAGCCTCGGGTTCCTCCTGCTTATCCGGCGTAGTCGCGATCACACGCCCCATCGTTACAAACGAGATGGGCCACACAACCACTTCCGTCTGCGTCTCGAACGACAGCGCGCCTGCTTTCAGTTCCGACGCGAGCGGCACGAGCTGGCCCGACCACTTCAAGTCAGGTCGCTGGACCATCTTGTCAGTCGACATCGTGACGAGGGCACGCGCCGCTATGGCAGGCCGCAAAGGAATCTGCAGCAGCCGGAGAAACTCGAGTCGCGCGGCTTCGGGAATCTGGTTGAAGCGATAGAGCAGGTTCTCACCGAGGAAGGCGAACAACTCGATCAGCGTGATGCCCGGATCGCTGGCGTTGTGATCGGTCCACTCCGGTGTGTAGACAGGAATGCGCCGCACCAACTCATCCCGCAACTGCTGGTAAGAGCGATCGTCAAGGATTGGATTGGGGATCGGCATACCTGCTTACTCCAGATAAAATGGGTAGACAAAATTACCCTTACGCCCATCGCGTTTGTGGACGTAGAAGATCTCGATCAGGACCAGCGACGGATCGTCGCCGGGCGTCACCTCGATGCTTTGCACGTCGATGCGCGGTTCCCAGGCTCGTAAACTGATCCCGACTTCGCGTTGAATCAGCGCCCGCGTGGCAGTGGTGTTCGGCTTCATCAGGTATCGTCGTAAACCACAGCCGAATGTCGGTCGCATGATTCGTTCACCCGGTTCGGTGTCGAGAATGATCTGAATTGACTGGCGCACTTTTTCCGGGCCACCGGTGTACTCGAGATTGTTTCGCCGTTCATCAGGTCGAAGCGGAAAATTCCAACCGCGTCCGAGGAAAGTCAACGTGCTCATTTGCCATTCACCTCCACGCGCGGTTCGTAGTCGATTGACGCAGTCACATCCACACCGGCTTCTGCTTTCGGTTTGCCGTCTTCACCGGTCAGTAATTTTGCTTCGTGAATTCCCTGCCCGATCGGAAGCATGGCGGAGTTGCTGAACTGTTTCAGTTGCGCGTCAACGTCGATGATGTTGTGTTCCTGAGGAATACCCGACTGAAAATCTGCATTGAGTTCCGCGGCGGTAAAACCGAGACCCAGCGCCGCATCGAATTCGACATCGACGTCAATGCTGGCGTCCAACTCGAGCTTCGGCATGAGCACGTCAAGCTTCGCTGACAAGCCGCCCGCCGCAGAGAGACTCGGCGGAATGCAAAACTTCAAAGCCAGCAGGAAGAAAAGACCAAAGAGGAAAACCACGATCGGTAAGAACAACATGAGCACAAACATCGCGATGATCGTGATCAGCGGAATCGAGAAGAAACAGATCTGAAAACCGCCAATGCCGCCGCCGGTTGGCTTGCCGTCATCGGACTGAAACTTCATGCCTTGCGGCTGCTCGACACGCACCGGAGCAAGTTTGCTCGCCGGCAGTGCTGCTACCTGTGCGGCGAGTTCAGCCAGATCCGGCATCTTGATCGTGATCGGACGATTGCTGGTGCCGATGAGGTCGGTGGCCGAAGCCTGCTTGTAAACCTCGCTTGGTTCACTCCAAACGAGTTCACCGTGACAGTCAGGAGTCTTATCAAGTCGCGGGCAGCCTTCTTTATGGCGTCGCACAAAGCAGCGGATTTCGTAAGTTGCATCGCTGTCAAAACGATTCGCGCCAAACTGATCCGTGTCGAGACTGCTGGTTGGGACTACTCCGAAGTAGATCGTCTTGTTGCGAGCTGAATGCTTCTGGATGTTTGGATCCGCGAAGACCGCAAACAGTGGAAAGTAAGATTCGTCTCGTGGGAACGATTCGCCTTTTGCCTGCTGCGGTGTTTCTTCGACCGGCTTCCACGAGCCGACGTTTTCGACTTCCTGCTTTTCCTTCCCGCCCGCTTGCTGGATGAAGTAAGGAACCCAGCCTTCCAGCCGCGTTGTAACGCCAAACTCCTTGCGCCACTGGCCCAGCTTCTCCTGCTGGTCGGCGATCTGCTTGTGCAGATTCTTCAACGTGCTTTCATAAGTACCGTTTGCTTTCGCCTTCTTGATATCGAGTGCGCGTTGTTTTTCTTTTCTGCCGGTGGCGGGCACGGACTCGGTCCAGTAGGCGAGCTCGGCCTTGAGCGCATTGGTATCGGCAAGAATCTTGTCACCGGCTTTACGCGCCTTCTTTTCGTTTGGCGGCGGGATCGACGTTACGCGACGGCGAACGACGAATCCTGCCTGGCAAACCTGATCCGACTTCACCATCGGGAAACCGGCGACGAAACAGTGCAGTTCACAAACGATGAGATAGAAACGCTTGTGTGTCGGCAGGTAGAGCTTTCTGATTCCCGTCGGAACCATCAGAGCTTCTTTTGGCTTTGGCGCTGAACCATCGGTTGTTTTCGGAGCGTAGAGTTTCGTGAAGCGAGGCGGCGGTGGAAATGGACCGGCAACCGGCGTCACGTTTTTGAGACTCGTGTTGAAAACAGTGTCTTCGAAAGGCAGAAATTTGAGTGAGCGCTGCGGATCGGCGGTAAAAGTTTTGACGAAATCGTTTTGATCGAACTTCTGAAAGACCGGGCGCGTCTGCCAGGGCTTCAAAC
>DASVGE010000171.1:0-5477 GCA_036379695.1 Pyrinomonadaceae bacterium
AAGCTGCACGTCGGGCGCGCGACGCATTTGCTACGTGAAAAGATGAACGACCTGGAGGGGCGGCTCGATCCGGCGAGATTCGTTCGCATTCATCGTTCGATCATCGTGAATCTCGACCGGATCAAGGAAATGCATCCGCACTTCAACGGCGATTACATCGTGGTGCTCGAAGATGGTAGACAACTCAAAATGAGCCGCACCCGTCGCGAGCACCTCGAAGCAAGATTAAAACTCAGCCACGGATGAACACGGATTGTTTTACGGATTGTCCTCTGACGTTCGGTAGCGCTCCTTTTCTTTCTCACGCTGCAGATACGGAATACCTTTTTCCATCCATTCGGGAGCGGCGGCGCCTTTCAGGAAGTGATCGAAGAACTCCTGCAGGCGGCGCGTGTAGTCTTTCTGGTTGATGCGTTTCCGCAGACCGTGCTTCTCGCCGTTGTAGTTGAACATGTAGGCTTCTTTGCCGAGGCGGCGCAAAGCGAGGAAGTACTCGATGCCCTGGTACCACGGCACCGCATCGTCTTCGTCGTTGTGAAGCATCAGCAACGGCGTCTCGACTCGATCCGCGCGGAAGATTGGCGAGTTGTCGAGAAAACGTAGTGGGTAGTCCCACAAACTGCCGCCGATACGCGACTGCGAGCGCTCGTACTGAAACTGCCGCGGCAGTCCCGTGCCCCAGCGAATACCGCTGTATGCGCTGGTCATGTTTGCCACCAACGCGCCCGGCGCGGCGGCTTTGAAGCGGTTCGTTTGCGTCACCATGTAGGCGATCTGATAACCGCCCCAACTGTGTCCCTGAATCCCGATCGCGTTCTCGTTAACAAAACCTTTATCTACGACCGCCTGAATCCCGGGCAGCACGCACTTCATTGCGCTGTGGCCGGGATAGCCGATCGTGTAAACGATGTCGGGCATGTAGACGAGATAACCGTTGCTGACGTAGTAGGTCGGATTGATCGACGTGCCCGGCGACGGGGCGCGAAAACTGTGCAAGCCCTGCGAAAGCCGCTCGTAAATGTAGACGATCATCGGGTACTTCTTGCGCGGATCGAAGTTGTCCGGTTTGAGCAGCAGACCTTTTAACGGCACGCCGTCGGTGTTCTTAAACTTCACGAGCTCTCCGGTGCCCCAGCTAAACGCAGCGCGTTGCGCATCGCCGTTGCTGACGCGCTTCATCTCCCGGAACGTACTGTTCGTCATCCAGATATCCGAAAACTGATCGAAGCGCGACGCGGTCATGATGAGGACGTCGGCATCGCGTGCTTTCGTCGGATTGCCGAAATTCTTTGCTGCCATCAACAGCTTCTGCGGTAAAGCGTCGCTGTTGACTTTCTCACGGTAAAAACCGGAATCGCGAGTTTCCTCGTTGTCGGCGCTCAGCAGCATCGGTTTGTCGGGATCGATCCAACGCTCTTTCGGATCGAGCCGGACGTAACGCAAGGTTGTCAGTTCCTTTCGACCCACGCCGTCGGTAAGATTTCTCGAGCTACTGCCATCGGGCGCAAACTGCCAGATGTCGTAACGGTCGTAGATCAGAACGTTTGCGTCGTCTTTGGTCCAACCGGCGATGCCGTACGAACCGGGCGTCGAAGGCGTGTCGTTTTCTTCGTTGTAGAAACGGACTTTGATGTCTTTAGTGAGGTTTGTCGTCGTGCCATCCGCGACCGAGTACGAGTGCCAGTCTTTACCGTCGAAATAGATCGCGTATTTCGCGTTGGGCGAAAGCGAGACGTTGCCGCGCTGTTTGGTTAAGAGCGGCTTGCGCGATCCGTCTTCGGTTTTGATCAGGTAGTAATCCGTGAAGCCGGGATCGTAGTCGTTCATCGATCGATACTTGCGGTTGTCGGAGCCGATCGCGTAACTGCCGTCGTTGGACGGCGAGATGTTTTCCATCGACTCGTCGGCAAGCTGGACGAATTTCTTTGACTCGAGATCGTAGACGCCGCGAAACGAGCGATTACGATCCTGCTCGGCGCGCACTTTTTGAATCGTTTGTACGTAGTCGTCTTTCCAGTGCCACAGATCGACGAGCACTTTTTCGTCAGCAGGGATCTCCTCGTCAGGATTCTTCTCGGGTTCGGGAGGCGGCGCGGCGCCGAGAAAGAGATGACTGCCGTCGAGCGAGAAACTGAGACCGCCGCGTTCGCTCACGACAAACTCTTTGCGGAAACCGGGTGAAGTGATCGAGACGATCTCGGTCGCCTGTGGATCTTTGCGGTTCCAGTGGTAGACGCGAAACTTCGGCTGTTTGGCTTCGGCGTCTTCCTTGTCGCTGGCGAAGGCGAGTTGTGTGTTTTCCTCGTCCCAGGTGAGCCGTTGATACTTGCCTTTGCCGCTGAGCAGGGCGGTTGGTTGACCATCGCTGCTATCGGTGGTCACGAAGTAGACGCCGTTTGTGTCTTCTTTCTTCGAAGAGACTGTATAGACGAGCTGTTTGGCATCTTTGCTGATCGTGAAGTCGAGCACGTCGCTGAACTTTCGCTCGTTGCCCGTGGTGGTGTTCCGGAGGACGAGTTCTGTTCCGTATTCTTTCTTTTTTGACCCCCGACCCGAGCCTGGGCGTTGCGCTGATGGCGCTGCTGCGGCGGAACTCGGTTCGGCTGCGGGGCTCGCCTGCGGATTCGCTTCGGCGCCGGGCTTCTCTTCGGGCTTCGCGGCTGGTTCCGGCTTGGCCGCTTCGAACTGATAAGCAATGAAACCTGAGCCGTCTTCGGGGACCCGGAAATTCTTCACTCTTTCGATTCGCGTCACGGTGCCGTTTGAAAGGTCCATAATGCTCAGACCATTCTTCGGCATGTCTTCCGGTTTCTTCTTTTCTTTCTTCGCTTTGTTCAACTCGGCTTTGGTTGGCTCGGTGCCGAAGATGAGGAAACGACTGTCCGCAGTGAAAACTGGCCGCAACAAACGCGCCTGCTCTGCTACAAACTCGGCGACGTTTGTGCCCGGATCATCCGGCGGCGGCACGGGCGGACGATAGCCGCGCGGCGCTTTCCACTCAACGCCGCTGACGAGATTGCGCACCACGATCTCGCCGTCACCGTCCTGCGGCATGTACGCGTAGGCTACGAACTTGCCGTCGCGCGAAATCTGTTGCGCCACAACTGAGCGCCACGAATCGTAATCCTGGTGCGTGAGCGCGCGTTTGGCGGGAGCTGCCTGTTGCGCGAGGGCCATCGTCGCAAACAAGGCTAACGTGCAAAGCAGGGCGATACTGCGTTGGAGCTTCATGTGTTACCTCACAAATTGTAGGGCTTAAGACAAAACGCGGATGACGCAGATCAGAGCAGATCTGTGTCATCCGCGTCAATGCAGAAGCAACCAACTTTTAGAAGAACAGCGAGTACAGCAGCCGGTTTGGTGAACCCGTGCCGGCATTGGTCACAACGTTAGTCGTCGCATTGTTGACGATCGCGTTGCGAACCGTTGTTGCTGAGGCACCCGGGTTTGCCTGCCTGTAAAGCGCTGCTACGCCGGCGACGTGTGGTGAAGCCATTGAAGTCCCACTCAACGTTGCCGTTGCTGTGCTCGAACTGATCCACGCTGACAGAATTCCCGAACCCGGCGCGAAGAGGTCTAAACACGTGCCGAAGTTTGAGAACGACGAGCGTGCGTCAGTGGTCGTGGTCGAACCAACCGTCATCGGGTTGGCCGCACGAGCCGGTGACGAGTTACAAGCATTGGTATTGCTGTTACCTGCGGCAACTGCAAGCACCACACCCGAATTCACGAGGTTGTTCACCGCGGTATCGACTGCACTCGAAGCTCCGCCACCGAGACTCATATTGGCGACGGCGGGGTTCTGTCGATTCAGTCTGACAAAATCGACACCGGCGATCACGCCTGAATTCGAACCGGAGCCACTGCAGTTAAGAACACGGACGCCACGAAGGTTAACACTCTTCGCCACGCCGAAGGTCGAACCGCCGACTGTACCGGCGACGTGAGTGCCGTGACCATTGCAATCCTGTCCGTTGCCGCCAAAAGCATCGAACACGTTGGCAGCACGTCCACCGAATTGCGTGTGATCGGTGCGAATGCCGGTATCGATGATGTAGGCGAAAACGCCTGCGCCGGTCCAGTTGAAGGTGTAGATGGCGTTCAGCGGCCGGTTGCGCTGGTCGATGCGATCCAGTCCCCAGGGCGGATTGCTCTGCGTGGCATCAAGCGTGACAACTCCATCCTCTTCAACGTAATCGACCCTGAAATCCTGACTCAGCGCCTCAGCATCTTCCGGCGACATCTCAACCGCGAAGCCATTCAGTGCATGCTGGTAGGTGTGTTTGAGTTTGCCATTGTGTCTCAGCGACAACTCAGAAGCGATGTAAGGAGCGATCGAGAAGGTCCCCTCCTCACCGATGACTTCGTTGTTGAGCACAACGATGTAATTATTTTCAATCTTATTTGCGGTTTTGCGGAGCTTGTCTTTTTTCATGCTGCTTACCGGTGTCGAAAGGAAAACAGCAGCGCAAAGACCGGCAAAAATAAGGAACCCGAAAACTTTCTTCATACTTTTCTCCTCCAGATAGTAGGGTTGGTGGGGGTTGTAAAGCCGCCCGCAACGGCGAGAAAACGAGCGGGAATGGACAACAGTGGCTGATTCATTAATGCGATACACATAGACAACGAGACCCTGGGAGGAAGACCGTATGAACCTGGGTGCGGTCTGCCGCTGGCGAAGCCAGGACCGCATACCAGAACCCTGGATAGGAGAAAACGAACCGCTCTAATTGGGACTTGTATCTGGGACGGGAGGGGCGCAGTATGCCCCCAATTTTTTCGTAGCGCAAGATCGAGCCAACGGATTTCGCAGATCTGTGTAAATCGATCTTCACTGATCTGCGTAAATCTGTGGCCAAGATTTACAGGATTGTTTATTGTTAGCCCCTCGTGGAGCCTGCAAACCCTTTCCGAAAAACAAAGTTCGCGCTGGTGACGTTGCTGTTGTTGGCGTTGACGACTGAGTTGGCCGCTCAAGTTATTGACTTCAAGGATCGAGTCGGTGGACCGGCTGACGTTTCGATGGCGCTCGCCAGTTGGCTCGATCTCGATGCGCCGCCGGGGCGCGAGCACCTCGCAACCGACACCATCATGCGAGCCATGCCCGGCTGGAAACGCGATGCGCTCGGCAATCTCATGTTGCGCAAGGGCAGCGGTAGCCCGCGACGCGTGGTCGCGTGTGGGTTGGACCGTCCTGCCTTTGCCGTTACAGAGATCACGGATGATGGCTACCTGCGGCTGCGCGAGATTGGGGCTGGAAGACAACATCCGTTATGGGTCCAGTTTCACGAAGGGCAGCGGATCAAGGTGCTGACTCGTTCGGGCGCGGTTCCCGGCGTTGTTGTAGTTAAGAGCACTCACTTGCAACGTGGCCGTGCTGCGAATGCGCCCGCTGCGACGCTCGACGATTTGTGGGTGGATGTTGGCGTTAGTGCGAAAGCCGAGGTTCAGCGACTCGGGATCGAGATGTTGGATCC
>DASVGE010000172.1:0-5466 GCA_036379695.1 Pyrinomonadaceae bacterium
GGTGGTGTTGCTACCGCTAAATTCCTGATCTGGCGTCATGCCGTTAAAGCAAATCTGTTGAAGAAAGACGTTACTCCCGCCTTCGAACGACGCATCGCGCGGCGCTCACTTGCCGTGCCTCTGGCGTGTGCGATGGCAATCGTGCTTTCTTTCGTCAGTATCTTTCTGGCGCCGGTCAGCTTTGCTTTCATCCCGCTGTTGGCGCGTCTACTCGATCCAACTTCGAAGAAGGAAAAAACCGAAGCAGCCAGCGTCAACGAAGAGGCTGCGGCTTAACAAGGAGTAAGGTGTGATGGAAACAAAGATGTCAGCTCAAATACCGGCCGAACGTTTTAAGAAGGCACTGCTTGCATGTCTGGAAGAAACGTTCTCGAACGTCCGTGGGATTTATCTCGACAAGGGAACCACGTTGTTTGAAACGCTTGAAGGAGTTTCGGCCGCGGAAGCATCGCGAGCTATCTCCGCGAACTCCGCCACCATCGCCGCACAGGTCGAGCACGTTCGCTTTTATCTCGATGTGCTGAACGACTTCATGCGAACCGGTGTGGACAAACAAAACAACTGGCGTGAGATCTGGGACACTGTTCGCGAGGTCACGCCTGAGCAGTGGGAAGACATTAAGGAGCGTTTGCGACAGAGTCACGCACAGGCACTAGCAAACATCAACTCTTACGAGACGTGGGATGGTAAATACGATATTGTCGGTGCGTTATCGATACTCACTCATACTGCTTACCACCTCGGCGGGATTCGTCTGACACTGGGAGCGATCAGGGCCGGCGCCTGAGAACACATGGACCAACAGATCTTCGCGCTGGCCGAAAAAATCTGGGACTACCATTTGCTGAAGCATCAGGTCGCGAAAGCAGACGCGATCCTGGTGCTTTGCAGTCACGACGAGAGAGTTGCGGAACGTGGCGCGCAACTGTTTCTTGAAGGCTGGGCGCCGCTTATTATTTTCTCCGGCGGGCAGGGCGCCATTACCAGAAGCCTCTGGAGTGAGCCTGAAGCGGAACGCTTCGCTCGCATCGCGATCAGCCTGGGTGTGCCGCGTGAAAACGTCCTCATCGAAGCCCACTCGACAAACACGGGTGAGAACATCGCGTTCACCAGAAGACTTCTGGCCGACAACGGTCTCAGCCCCCACAGCTTCATCATCGTGCAGAAGCCCTACATGGAACGGCGCAGCTACGCAACGTTCCGCAAACTCTGGCCCGAGAAAGATCTGATCGTTACGTCGCCTCAAGTCTCTTTTCAAAACTATCTCGCGGAATACGCCAACCGCTCGCTATCCGCAGCCGACGTAGTCAGCATAATGGTCGGCGATCTACAACGAATAAAACTCTACCCCGCGCTTGGCTTCCAGATCGAACAGGAAATCCCCTCCGAAGTCTGGCAAGCCTTCGAACTCCTCGTCCATGCCGGATACGACAAGTATCTAATTCAACCTCAAATTTAATCAGTGGAATCCGTGGCTAATTCACGAATCGCCGTAACTGCACGCTGATCGCGAAGCCGATGGCGATGAAGGTGGCGATGAGGGAGGCGAGGCCGGCGCTCATCAGGGGGAGGGGGACGCCGATGACGGGGGAGATACCGAGGGCCATGCCGATGTTGATGAAGATTTGAAAGGTCAGGCCGCCGACGAAGGCCATGATGAAGAGCATGCCCATGCGGTCGGACGAACGCCGCGCGCCGGTAATTAAACGGGAAAGCAGGATTAGATACGCGAGTAAGACCAGGACGCAGCCGATGAAACCAGTGTTTTCGGCCGTGACAGCATAAATAAAGTCGGTGTGCGGTTCGGGAAGAAACTTCAAACCACTCTGCGAGTACTCGACGGAAGAACGCGAGCCGTATATGCCTCCTTCACCGACCGTCAAAATCGATTGCCACGTGTGATAACCAATGCCACGCCTGTCAGCGTTCTCCGGATCGAGAATGACGTTGATTCGTTCCTGCTGGTAAGGCTTCACGGCGCCCGTTTTGACGCCGATGACGTACGCCGCGGGAATCAGGACTATCGCGAGCAAAACACTCGCAATCACCAGTCGCAATCTGATCGCAGAAAGAAACAGCACGACCGCGAGAATCGGAATATAAGTGAGCACCGAACCAACGTCAGGCTCGAGCAGGATGAGCGCGATGGGCAACGCCAGAATTATCCCGCCCACAATCATCTCTTTGATCGTCAGCGCCTGCACACGGTTCTTCCCGAAGTAGCGCGCCAGCATCATCGCCGTCGTTACCTTCACAAATTCAGACGGCTGGAACTGACCAATGCCCGGCACTTTGATCCACGCGCGCTGTCCGTTGATCTTCAGACCGATACCCGGAACCAGCACAATGATCAGTAGAATCAGCCCAAAAATGTAGAACGCGGGTGCGAGGTTCAGCAGCCGCCGGTAGTCCGTGAAAGCGATGGAGAGCATCGCGACCAGACCGATCGCGAGTCCGATGAGCTGCTTGGCCCAGTAAGTCTCAGTCGGCTGCGCGTTACGAATCTGAATCGTGCCGAACAGGACGATACCGATGGCAAGCAGGGTCAGGACCCAGTCGAAATCACGCCAACTACGTTTGTGAATAATCGCGACCATCGAAACTACTGGTTATTAACGGCTGTTTGCTGAGCTGCGGCGGCAGTCGCCGGTTTGGCCGTGTCGGGCTTGGCCGGTTGGTTCTTCGCAATCTGTTTCGGCACTGCTCCGGGCGGTTCCTCGTGACGAGTCTTGCGATAGTAAACGTCGTAAACGCCACGAATCGCGGGCGCTGCGTGTGATCCGCCAAAACCGGAGTTTTCGATCAACGCCACCATCGCAATCTCCGGCTTGTAAGCTGGAGCATACGAGACAAACCACGAGTGGTCCTTGTTCTTGCCGACGTCTTTACCGAGACCGACCACCTGCGCCGTACCTGTCTTGCCGGCAATGTCGAACCCGGCCATCGCAATACGCGCGCCCGTGCCGCCGCCGTTTACCACTCGCCACATGCCTTCGACGACAGCCTGATCGATGTCTGCATCAATCGGCACAATCTTCGGGTTGGGACGCGCCGGATCGAGCGGCTTAAACGCTATCGGCGGAAGATACTCAGCCGTGCCAGGCTGACCGAGAGCCGGAATTTCTTTCAAGAGATGAGGAATGTACAAGTGGCCGTCAACACTAATTCCCGCGATCGTACGCAACAAAGAGATCGGCGTGATGATGTCGTAGACCTGCCCGAACGATGAATACACCGTGTCGATGTCGCGCCATTCAGGATCTCGCGGCTGCATGCGTCGTTTGAACTCGCGCGACGGCGTCCAGCTCACCACTTCGTTCGGAATATCGATCCCAGTTCGTTTGTTCAGATCAAACTCATCAACCATCTCGACGATACCGTCGATACCCATCTTCAATCCGAGACGATAGAAATAGCCGTCGCAGGAGTGGGTGATCGCGGCTTTAACATCCGGCGAGCCGTGGTTACCCATGCAACGCGTAAACTTGTTGCCGATGGTGATACCGCCGCCGCAGACCAGATTCGATTTCTCCAACGTGATCGCGCCCTGCTTCAAGCCGGCTACCGCCATCGGAATTTTCCAGGTGGAGCCCGGCGGATAACGACTCTGCACAGCGCGGTTGAGAAGCGGTTTATCCGGATCGTTCAGGAGCGCAACGTACTCGGCGCGCCCTTCTTTCGTCGTGATTCGTGAAAAGATATTCGGATCGAAAGTCGGAGCCGACGCCAGCGCCAGGATCTCGCCGTTGTTTGGATCCATTGAAATGATCACGCCACGCTTTGTAGCCGAGTTTGCCAGCTGCTCTTCGGCAGCCAGTTGCAGATCGAGATCGATCGTGGTGATCATGTCGCGTCCTGGTATGGGATCGACGGTTTCGATCTCGTCCTGGATCCGCCCCCGGCTATCGACCACCACTTCACGATAACCATCTTTACCGCGAAGATAGTCGTCGTAGATTTGCTCGAGGCCACTGAGGCCGATGATATCGCCGGGTTTAAGACCCCTGTCTTTTGAGGATTGCTGCTTGAGTTGCTCGGGGCTGATCTCGCCGACGTAACCGAGCACGTGCGCGAGTGAGCCGTTGGCTGGATAACGACGCTGCGGTTGTTTCTCGACGCGCAGTTCTGGGTATTCGAGATTGTGCGCTTCGACCCACGCCAGATCGTGTGGCGTCGCGTCCTGCTTCACCAGAATGGACTCAAACGCCGGCATCGTTTTCACCATCTCGAAGTAGTCGCGCAGGAAATCTCTGTCGACGCTGAGCCCCGCGGCGAGTGGCTCGATGAGCGAATTGATATCCTTATTTTTAACGTCCTCGCGCGACATGATGACGTTGTAAATCGGACGCGAATCGACGAGCACGCGGCCTTCCCGATCGCGAATGAGTCCGCGCGGTGCAGGGATGGGAAGCCGGCGGCGGCGCTGATTCTCGGCGATTTCGGCGTACCGCTCACCTCTGACCACTTGCAACACGTACAGCCGCACGCTGAGCAGGCCGAGCATGAGGAGCACCAGCACCTGGACAAACCGCAGGCGCGCGCGAAGGTTCTGAGATGTGTCTTCAAATTTCATCTGAGTGTTTGGTGCTCAGTGCTTCGTCCTGAGTTGCACCGCAGCACGTTACCTCCTCCTCAGCGGCCCCGTCGAACGTCGTGCAACGCGACGACGAGTTGCGAATTGACGCCGTTGCGACGAACGTTCCGCGACCAGCGCGTCGAGCATATAGAGCGCCAGCGTTCCGGCTATCGTAGTGGCGATTAGTTTATAGGACATCGTCGGCACCAGCGGAACGGCCGGTGGATTCCCCAGTACCCGGTGCCAGAAAACGTAGATTGCCGAGTCGAGCAACGAACCCGCGGCGAGCACCGGAATTCTCAACAGCGGGTTTTCAAGATTTACACGCGTCGCGGCGAAATAGATGATGTATGCCGTAAGCGTCTTGGAAAAACCTCCCGCACCAATCAAACCACCGCTGGCAGCGTCAACAACCAATCCCGCGAGTGTGCCGACCAGCAACGCCTGCCAGGCGTCACGTTGCAAAGCAATGTAAACAACAACCACGAGGGGAAAGTCGATATAGGAGAGCGGCCGCCAAATCTCGCGCAGCAAAAGCTGTAACACGAGCGAGACTAACAGAACTACAGCAATCTTAAGCTGGGACATAAGCTTCTTCTCTGTGCAGTCTCTGTGTTCTCTGTGCCTCTGTGGTGGTTGTCCGCAAAGTCAACCACAGAGACAGAGAGAACACGGAGGCTGCACAAAGAAATTCAAAGAAGGACATTCTCACCTCCTGGATCTTTCTGCGTTCTGTGGGGTCTGTTCGGGAACTGAACGTGGCGGGGGATGATAGAGAAGTACTGCGACTTCTTCCAAATGATCGAGCTGTGCGCCGGGTTGAATGAGAATGTGATGGGCCTGCGTAGCGGTTCCGCTCTTTACGTCAACAACTCGGCCCACGTTCAAAC
>DASVGE010000173.1:0-9612 GCA_036379695.1 Pyrinomonadaceae bacterium
CCTTTGCGCCTTTGCGGGAACTTTCGGCAGAACTATGCGTGTTAGCACTGACCTGCCCACGTGACCATTGAATTGAGGAGATGATGATGAACAACCGAAGATTTCTGAGCGCAATGCTGATTGCGCTGTGCGTGCTGGCCGCAGTTGTAAGTGTTCAAGCCCAGGACAGCAACACTTCACAAACCGCTACCAGGCAGGCCGAGACCAAAGAAGAAACAAATCTTGAAACACAACTCTTCCTGATCGTCGGCACCGACGCGGATGTCCCTGACTCCAAAATGCCTGCGGCGCTTGATACAGTCGTCAAACAGTTGCGCGCAAACTTGCCATTCAAAAATTACCGGCTCGCTGCAACGATGATTAACCGTGTGAAGAATGAAGGTCGTATGGAGTTGAGATGGATCGGTGGACCAATGACCTTAGCCGCAGGTCCAGCACCGGCACTGAATCCGAGTTTTAGCACTTTCAGCGTCAGGCAGGTGAGAGTCGTGCCAGCTAATGATGGCCCGCCAAGAGTGCAGATGGAAGGATTCAATTTTGGCGCGCGCGTTCCGATTCAGGTTAGTGGCACGGTTGCCGCCAATGGCGCTGTGGCTCCCTCGATCAATTACGAACGTACCGGCGTCGTCACAGACGTCAGCATGCGTGAAGGCGAACCCGTGATCGTCGGCACTCTCAACATCGGTCCCTCGGGCGACGCCATCATCCTCGTCGTCTCCGCGAAACGAACAACGAAATAGTTGTGGCACGCGACGCGCTAGGAGTTTAGGGCCACACGGCCCTAAACTACTCAGGAAGTGAGAAAAGACGCGTTGCGATTGATGATTGTTGACGACGAGGAAGCCGCTCGCTACGGCATGCGGCGCGCCCTCAGTACCTTCGGTTACAACATCACTGAAGCCGGTTCTGCCGAGGCCGCCCGGGCCTTACTCAAACAACACGAGCCAGACCTGCTCCTCCTCGATGTAAACCTTCCCGGCATGAGCGGTCTCGATTTCCTCCGCGAAATCAAAAGCACCAACGGCAACGGCCCGCTCGTGATCATCGTCACCGCTCATGGCTCCGAGCGCATGGCCGTCGAAGCCGTCAAGTCCGGCGCTTATGATTATCTTTCCAAGCCATTCGAGCTCGACGATTTGCGGCTCGTTGTTAAGAACGCCGCCGAGACAGTTCAACTGAGACGCGAGAACTATTCGCTGCGACGCCGGATCGAAGTCGAACGTTCGCAGCGCGGCGCTTTGATCGGCAACTCCGAGGCGATGCAGAAAGTGCGCGCCATGATCGACAAGGTCGCGGAAACCGATGCGACCGTGCTCGTGCGTGGTGAATCCGGCACCGGGAAAGAACTGGTCGCGCGTGAATTGCACGAGCGTAACAGCGTGCGCCGCAACGCTTCGTTCGTTGCCGTGAACTGCGCCGCACTACCTTCCGAATTGATCGAATCCGAGCTTTTTGGCCACGAAAAGGGCGCTTTTACAGGCGCGGCAGCGCGGCGCGAAGGGAAGTTTGAACAGGCAGACGGCGGCACGTTGTTCCTCGACGAGATCGGCGACATGAGCTCCAACGTGCAGGCAAAACTGCTGCGCGCGCTGGAAGAGAGACGTATTGAGCGTCTCGGCGCGAACGAGTCGATTCCCGTGGACGTGCGGATCGTGAGTGCTACGCACCGGCCGCTCGAACAGGAGATCACGACGGGTAACTTCCGTGCTGACTTGTTCTACCGCCTGCGCGTGGTTACGGTTGACATTGCGCCGCTGCGCGAACGACGTGAGGATATTCCGTTGTTGGCGGAAACGTTCCTGCGTCTTGCTTCTGAGCGCTACGAACTACCGCAACGTTCGCTCAGCCAGGGCACTTTGAAACGCCTCGTCGAATACAACTGGCCCGGCAACGTGCGCGAGCTGAAGAACACGATCGATCGCGCCGTGATCATGGCTGAAGGCGATGAAGTCACGCCCAAGGACCTGCCGGACGAGATTACCGCGGGAATGCCGGCGAGTGGCATTGTCGAAGGCGATTCGGAGAGTGACGGGTTGCGAGTGCCTTTTACGGCGGACTTTCGCGAGGACCGGAGAGAGTTTGAACGTCGCTACATCACGCGCTGCCTCGAATACACGCAGGGTAACGTGACGCGCGCGGCGGAGATTTTGGACATGCACCGCCAGTCGCTGCAACATAAATTGAGACAACTCGGGCTCGGTCGTCGCTATGTTTCAGTGGGCGGCGAGGCGCAGGATAATGCTGACAGTTGATAGAAAACGATGAAGGCAAAAATCGACGCGATCATTCAACGTGAACAGGCCGAATACCTGGACCAACTGCTGCCTCAAAGCGATCCACTGCTCGCGGAGATGGAAGCGTACGCGGCGGAGCACAGGGTACCGATCGCAGATCGTGAAGTTGCTCGTTTTCTCGAGATCACGGCTCGCGCCAGTGGTGCACGAAAAGTTTTAGAGATCGGAATGGCGATCGGGTATTCGGTCGTGCATCTCGTGCGTGGTATGGGCGAGCAGGGAGGAATCGTCACGATCGAGCCGAACGACGAGATGATTCGGGCGGCGTCCGCATTTCTGAAGCGTGCGGGCGTGCTCGATCGGGTCGAGATCGAACGCGGCAAAGCGCTCGAGGTCATGCCGACGCTCGAAGAGACTTTTGATCTCTTGTTCATCGACGCAGTGAAAGAAGAGTACTCGCAGTATCTCGATCTCGGTTTGCCGCGGTTGCGCACCGGCGGCGTGGTGATCGTAGACAACCTGCTGTGGGGCGGCAAAGTCGCCGGTAATGATAAAGAGAGTTCAACAGTAGCCCTGCGCGAATTCAACCCCTACTTCCTCAACCATCCTCAACTCCTCGCCGAAGTCCTGCCCGCCGGCGACGGCCTCGGCTACGCCGTGAAGCTTTAAGACTTCTGGATTTGAGCGCTCATCTTGGAAGAACAAGTCAGGAAGAGGGGCTTGCCCCCGCTGTCGCAATTTCAAGAGCGGGGGCAAGCCCCTCTTCCTGACTTGTTCAATCATTTGACTTGTTGGTGGTGACCTAATTTGAGGTTCTAATCCGCAGATTGCGCAGATTTTATTAATTAATCTGTGTAATCTGTGGATAAAAAAGTGAAACCAGGGCACTACCGACTTGTTCAATCATTCGGCTTGTTCAATTATCTTGATAAAAACTTCGCGCGCGTGCTAACTTCAACGCGTCTCTTCTTTTGCGAGTCACCTCGCGGCTCGCGCTGAACTAAAACGAGCGGAGTAGCTTGATGAGTAGCGGTAAGTTTAAACAGATCGTCGGACTCGTTGTGCTGGCATCTTTAGCTCTGTCTACTTACTCATGCGCCATCGTCAAAGGTGATGAAGAGTTCTTCGGTTCCACTACACCACCGAAGCAAAACATCTTTCGGTACGTCAACGGCGACGAACCGCAGTCACTCGATCCCGTGATGAGCAGTGGCCAACCGGAAGCGCGTCTGTACATGGCGCTCTACCAGGGCCTGGTTGAATACAATCCGAAAACCCTTGCTCCTGAGCCGGCACTGGCCGAACGTTGGCACATCAACAACGACTCATCCGAGTTTACTTTTCACCTGCGACGCAACGCCCGCTGGTCCAACGGCGATCCGATCGACGCCAACGATTTCGTCTACAGTTTCCGGCGTGCGCTGGCAAAAGAGACAGCCTCTCCCAACGCTCACATGGCTGCTTATTTGAAATACGCGGGGGCCTATACTGCAGGAGACGTTTTCGTGCGCGATCCGCAAAGCGGTCAATTCCTGCTGGCCCGCGACTTTGTCGACAATCTTCCGACCGATCCGCTGAGCGGCGCTCCCGTCGATGCGGCAAAGCCTGAATATCTTCCCGATCCGAACGAACCAAAAGCCGATCCTGACACTGCCTTCCACCAGCAGATGCATGCGCCGCTGCGATTGACGCTGCCGGGGGATGAGAAGAAGCGCGCGAAACGTATCGATGCGAATCCGAAGTTAAAGGCTGCGGTCGCCGGCAAGGAGTTTGTACCGGTCAAAGGTGAAGATATCGGCGTTGAAGCGGTGGACCAGTACACGGTCCGGCTCTCGCTGGTCCAACAGGCGCCATTCTTTTTAGGACTGCTGGCGTACCAGGTTTTCCGTCTGGTGCCGCGCAAGGTAGTAGAGCAGTATGGCAATGCCTGGACGCGGCCGGAACACATCGTCACCTGTGGTCCATTCAAGTTAAAGACGTGGATACCATACGACAAGATAGTTCTGGAACGCGATCCGATGTATTGGGACGCAGCCGCGGTCAAACTCGACGAGATCTATTTCTATCCGATAACCGAAAATCACACCGTGATGAACATGTACAAAGTCGGCGAGCTTGACGCAGTCTACAATCACGCCGTACCGAATCCGTGGCTTCACGTGATGCGCTCCAAGAAAGACTACATGGATGCGGCAGAGGCTGCGATCGACTATTTGATCATGAACACCACGAAGCCTCCGCTCGATAACGTCAAGGTAAGGAAGGCGTTCAATCTCGCTATCGATAAGCAGGCGTGGGCCGAATGGCGCCGCATCGTGAAACCACTGACGGCATTTACTCCGGGAGGAATTTTTGCCGGTTATCCGCAACCGCAGGGCTCGACGTTCGATCCCGGAAAAGCAAGACAGTTGCTCGGCGAGGCAGGCTATCCGGTAACTCAGAACGCTGATGGTAGTTTTTCCTGTCCGAAATTCCCGGTGGACCAGGTCGAGTTTTTCTACAACGCACAATCAGCAAACAAAGCCGTGGCCGAATGGATGCAGGCACAGTGGAAACAGAACCTTGGCATCACCGTCGGCTTACGCGCGATGGAGTGGAAGACGTTCCTGGAGTCGAGGGAAAATCTCGAATACAAGGGCTTTGCACGTGGCGCCTTTGGCGCGGATTACATGGACCCGTTCACGTTCCTGAGTATTTTCTATACCGGTGGCGACAATGGCACGGGTTGGGAGGATCCAAAATACATCGCCATGCTCGACGAAGCGAACCGCACGTTGGACCACAACAAGCGTTATGAGTTGTTGGCGAAAGCGGAAGCGTATCTGCTCGACGCACAACCGATCATTCCGATCGCCACACCGTCTGTGAACTTCGTGAAGAAACCATACGTGAAAGGGATGTATCCGAATCCGGCTTCTCTGTATCCCTGGAAGTATATTTATATCGAACGTGACCAGGCCAAGTGGGACTATAGCACGCCGAAATTGGACACAGAGTAACGCGGATTCTCCCTCAAAATGCTTCGCTTCATAGTCAGACGTCTCCTCGTTACGATTCCCACGATCCTCGTCGTGATTTCGCTCACCTGGGTCCTGATCAAACTCGCTCCCGGCAACTTCTACTCCGGCGAAAAACGGCTTCCTCCTGCCATCGAAAAGAATATTCGCGAGAAGTACGGCCTCGATAAACCGTGGCTCCAGCAGTACGGCAAGACGATGTGGAGCATTCTCCGCCTCGACTTTGGTACGTCGCTGCGTTACGAGGGCCAGTCTGTAAACAGCATCATCAAAAATTCTTTGCCGGTCTCGGCAGCAATCGGATTGCTTGCTTATCTATTGGCGTTGATCGTCGGCGTAACGGCCGGTTCGATCGCGGCACTGAAGCACAACACGCGTTGGGATTACGGCTCAATGGCGCTGGCGATGCTCGGCATTTCTGTGCCTAATTTCGTGCTGGGCCCGATCCTGGTGCTCATCTTTTCACTCACGCTTTACTGGTTGCCACCTTCACGCTGGGCCGGCTTTCCCAGTCGGAATCTGATCCTGCCGGTGCTGACGTTGTCGGCGTTACAGATGGCTTACATCGCGCGACTCACGCGCGCCGGGATGCTCGAAGTGCTGCGCTCAGATTACATCCGAACGGCGCGTGCGAAGGGTTTGAGCGAGCGTGACGTCGTGCTCAAGCATGCTTTGCGTGGTGGACTGATGCCGGTGATCTCTTACACCGGACCAGCGCTGGCGTTTTTGTTGACGGGCACGGTGGTGGTCGAAAAGATCTTCGCTTTGCCGGGTCTGGGAAACTACTTTATCCAGGCTTCACTCAATCGCGACGAACCGTTGATCATCGGCATCGTCGCGTTCATTGCGATGACGTTGTTGTTGATGAATCTGTTGGTTGATATCGCTTATGCGTATCTCGATCCACGTGTGCGCTATCAGTAAGTACAAATGTCTAACAAACCAGATCACGACGACCTGATTCACACGCCTCCGGAGATGGCGATTGCCGAAGCCGACGTGCGGCCGGCCGAGGCGGGGGAGTTTGTTCGCGGCAGTTCATTGTGGCGCGATGCGTGGCGTCGCTTACTGAAAAACAAGCTCGCCGTGTTTGGGTTGGTAGTGGTTGTGATCGTGACGATCGCGTCGGTTATTGGCCCGACCGTGATCAAGAATACGTTCGGATTCACGCCTGACTACATTCCTTCGCACGACGTTAAGCTGAGCAGATCATATCCACCCTTTACTGGTCCGGATGGCGAGTTTTCATGGCTTCATCCGATGGGAACAGACAATGCCGGACGCGATCAGCTTGCACGCGTGCTTCAGGGCGGACAGATTTCGTTGTTCGTCGGCGTGATCTCGACCCTCGTGTCGTTGTTGATTGGAGTAACTTACGGCGCGATCGCGGGATACTTCGGCGGCCGTATCGACAACGTGATGATGCGCATTGTTGACGTGTTGTATTCGCTTCCTTACGTGATCGTCGTCATCGTGCTGCTCTCGATGTTTCGTAGTCAAACGCCACGCGGTCAGTTGATCCTGCTGTTCATCGCGCTTGGGTCGATTTCATGGTTGACGATGGCCAGGATCGTGCGGGGCCAGGTGCTGTCGTTGAAAAACCAGGAATTTGTGCTGGCGGCGCGAGCAACCGGAGTTTCGGGTACGCGGATCATCTTTCGTCACCTCGTGCCGAATACGTTGGGACCGGTGATCGTCTACGCCACCTTGACGATTCCGCAGATCATGTTGACCGAAGCGTTTCTCTCGTTCCTCGGTTTTGGTGTGCAGGCGCCGCTGGCATCGTGGGGAAGTTTGGCAGCGGACGGCATTCAGAGCATCGGTATCTTTCCGTGGCAACTGATCTTTCCCGGCGTCACGATGGCGCTGACGCTCTTCTCGCTGAACTTTCTCGGCGACGGATTGAGGGACGCGCTGGATCCACAAACGAGAAGCGTATAGGTCCTATTGGACCAATTAAACGATGACCATTAGCTCGCACAGTGACGGCAATCTTCTCGAAGTAAAAAATCTCCGCACCTACTTCGAAACCGAAGACGGCACGGTTAAAGCCGTCGACGACATCTCGTTTCAACTCAAGCGTGGCGAGACACTTGGCATTGTAGGCGAATCAGGCTCAGGTAAATCAGTCACTAACCTCTCCATCATTCGACTGATTCCTGAGCCTCCGGGCAAGATCGTCACCGGCGAAGTAATCTTCAACGGTTCCGATCTTCTGTTACTCTCAAACGACGCGATCCGGAAAATCAGAGGCCGCCGCATCGCCATGATCTTTCAGGACCCGATGACCTCACTGAATCCGTTCATGAAGATCTCCAAACAACTGATGGAGATGACGCAAATTCACCTCGGCCACTCAAAAGCGCAGGCTTATGACCACGCGATTCGTATGTTGGAAACAGTCGGCATTCCCGACGCGCGCGAACGCGCCGACAACTACCCCCACGAGTTTTCCGGCGGCATGCGCCAGCGCGTCATGATCGCGATGGCTCTTTCCTGCGAGCCGGAACTACTGATAGCCGACGAACCAACTACAGCGCTCGACGTTACGATTCAGGCCCAGATCCTCGAGCTCATCAAGAAACTCAAAAGCGAAACCGGAACCAGCGTGATTCTGATCACTCACGATCTCGGCGTCGTCGCCGGCATGACTGACCACGTCATCGTGATGTATGCCGGCAAGATCTTCGAGCAGGCGCGCACCACCGAATTGTTTTCGTTACCCGGTAATCCGTACACCAAAGGCTTGCTCAAATCCGTACCCGACCCGACCGCGGAACAGGGCAAGCTGTACCAGATCCCGGGACTGCCTCCCGACGTCGCACATCTGAAACCCGGATGCCCGTTTGCGCCACGTTGCGATCGCGTCGAAGAAATCTGCCGGCGTGAGTTTCCACCCTTCGTACAACTCAACGCGGATCACTATTCACTCTGTCATTTTGCGCGTGAAGTCTACAGCGAATCGGGAGGCACACCCGCATGAGTGCAGCCGAATCAACATTGCTTTCGATCAGAGATCTCAAAGTGCATTTCGATCTCGGTGGCGGTGGTCCGCTCGATAAACTGTTTGGCACTAATCCCGTCAAGCGTGTCGTCAAAGCCGTGGATGGCGTTTCGATCGATATCTACAAAGGAGAAACTCTCGGACTCGTCGGTGAATCAGGCTGCGGCAAGTCGACTCTCGGACGCGCCATCTTAAGGCTAACAGAACCGACAGGCGGTCAGGTGTTCTACCAGGATCGCGATCTGTCACACTTGTCCGGCAGACAATTGCGCGAACAGCGCCGGCATCTTCAGATCATTTTTCAGGATCCGTACGCTTCACTGAATCCACGAATGACGATCGGGGAGATCGTCGGCGAACCACTCGAAACGTTTCGCCTGGCACGAGGAAAGGAAGCTGAGCAACGAGTGCAGGAATTGCTCGAAGTTGTCGGTCTCAGCAAACGCTTCGTCAAAAGATATCCGCACGAGTTTTCCGGTGGACAACGACAACGCATCGGCATCGCGCGAGCGCTGGCAGTCGATCCCGATTTCATCGTCGCAGACGAACCGATTTCCGCGCTCGACGTTTCGATCCAGGCGCAGATCATGAATCTGCTCGAGAAGCTGCGCCGTGAAAAGAACCTAACTTACCTCTTCATCTCGCACGATCTGCGTGCTATTCGACACGTTTCAGATCGCGTTGCCGTGATGTATCTCGGCAAGCTCGTCGAGATCGCGGATGCGAAGACCATCTATAACGAGCCGTTGATGCCTTATACGAAGGCGCTGATTTCGGCGGTACCCGTGCCCGATCCTCAGGTTGAAGCCACCCGGCAGCGTATAATGCTGGAGGGCGACGTGCCTTCTCCTATTAATCCGCCGACAGGCTGTCGTTTTCACACCCGTTGCCCCTACGCGATTGACTCATGCAAGGAGGTTGTTCCTCAGTTGGTAGAAATCAAGCCGGCGCATTTCGCGGCTTGTATTAGAATCAGTCCGGCACAACCGCATATCGAGGACGTTGCCCCCGGCGCCGCGCCGGGCCTCGAAAAGACGGAAAAAAGTTGAGCCACAAAAAGGCACAAAAAGCACAAAATATTAAGCCATTGAACTTTGTTTAGATCCTCCACCCTACAAAAATCAATTTTGTGCCTTTTGTGCCTATTGTGGCTAATCCCTCTTCGTGACGCGGTTGAAATCCCCTTATCATTAAGCGTTTAGCACTAAGGTAAAGTCCTCATGTGCGGATGAAGGTAGCTCAGTTGTCCCGTGGCAGTCTGGATAAGCCGTTTTCTGTCACAGGTTTGAGCCCAGAACCTGATGGTTAAAAAGTCCCCCATTGCCCTGAGTCCTCAGGAACATCGCGAAGACGCCCC
>DASVGE010000174.1:0-4945 GCA_036379695.1 Pyrinomonadaceae bacterium
CAATTCGGTCGTGTCCGATTATCCTTTAACGCGCCGCCAGCTTCTCAAGGGTCTCGTGGCGGCGCCGTTGATTGCGGTTTCAGCAACGGCGGCCTATGCGCGCCTCATTGAACCTTACGCGTATTGGGTTTCCGAGACCGACATTTTCATTCGCGATCTGCCGGAGCGCTTCGAAGGCTTTCGCATTACACAGCTCACGGATATTCATCACAGCCGCATCCTCGGCCTGCGCGAAGTGCGACGCGTTGTCAGCCTTGCCCAGGAAACGAAGCCCGACATGTTCGTGCTCACGGGCGACTACAGCACCACGTATCGTCGTTACATCGAGCCTTGCGCCGAAGCGCTGGCAGAGCTGAGTGCGCCGGAGGGCGTGTGGGCCGTGCTCGGTAATCATGATCATTACACCGATCCGGAACTGACCACGCGCGCCCTGCAAAACCGGAAAATCGCGGTGCTGAACAACGCTCACACAACCATTGGTCGTGGACCGGATGCGCTCCAGTTATCCGGAATCGACGACTGGTCGTGGAACGCAACGGACTGGGACCGCGCGTTCTCCGGTCTGAACACAAACACACCCACCATCCTGCTTTCGCACCAACCGACAGTGCTCGACCTGGAACAGAGCAACAAAGTCGATCTGATCATCTCGGGCCACACGCACGGCGGGCAGCTCAACATCCCCTTCCTCGGCGTGCCCGCACGCTTAGCCACCAAAGATCTCAAGTACGCGCGCGGCCTGTTTCAACGTGGCGAGACGCAGCTATATGTCTCGAGCGGCACGGGCGTGATCGGCCTGCCGGTCCGGTTTGGCGTCCGCCCGGAGATCGCAGTCCTGCGTTTACGGCATGCGTAATTTATCCACAGATTACACAGATTAAGAATCAATCTGCGCAATCTGTGGATTAAAATCAGTTGACATCGCGAAGTCGGCAGAGTACTTTATGCCGTGAAGTACGATACTGGCAGCCGTACATAGCAAAAGCTAACGATTGGAGTACAATGCCGCTACGATGACGCTACTTGAGAGTATTAACTCACCAGCCGACCTGCGCACGCTTCAGCCCGACCAATTACGAACTGTCGCCGACGAGATTCGAACTTACATCCTGGAAACGATGTCACGCGTGGGTGGCCACACGGGCGCGTCGCTCGGCGCCGTGGAGTTGGCAGTCGCGCTGCACTACGCCTTCGACACGCCGCACGATCGGCTGGTCTGGGACGTCGGTCACCAGGCCTACGCGCACAAGATCCTGACCGGCCGGCGTGATTTACTCCCGACAATCAAACAGTACGGCGGCATTAGCGGATTCCTGCGACGTGACGAATCGGAATACGACACCTTCGGCGCGGGACACGCTTCCACCTCTCTCTCTGCTGCGCTCGGCATGGCGATCGCGCGCGACAGAAAAGGCGAAGACCATCACGTCGTAGCGTTGATCGGCGACGCTTCGCTCGCAGGTGGCATGGCGATGGAAGCAATCAACCAGGCGGGTCACTTGAAGAGCCGTCTCATCGTCGTGCTCAACGATAACGAGATGTCGATCGCGCCCGCGGTAGGCGCGCTGACTGGTTATCTCAACCGCATTCGCGGCGCTCATGGTTATCACCGCTTCAAAGACGAAGTAGAAGAAAAGTTACTGGCAATACCGTCGCTGGGTGAACGACTGCATCACGCCGCCAAGACGATGAAAGACGTGATCGCCGCCGCAGTGCTGCCGGGCGCGCTCGTCAACGAGTTGGGGTTCAAATACATCGGCTACGTCGATGGCCACAATCCGCGCGCGCTCGTCGCTGCATTCAACGAGGCCAAGCAGATCAAGGACGGCCCCGTGATCGTTCACGCGCTGACGACGAAGGGCAAAGGTTTTCCGCAGGTTGAACCGGATTACTATCGCTGGCACGCTACCGGCCCATTCGATCTCGCCACCGGAAAGCTACACAGCAGCTCGGCCAAAACGCCAACTTACACGAAGGTGTTTGGCGACACGTTGGCCGACCTGATGGAGAAAGATCCCAAGGTCGTGGCACTGACTGCCGCGATGCCTGACGGCACCGGTGTTTGCACGGCGCTCGAGCGGTTTCCGGATCGCTCTTTTGACGTTGGTATCGCCGAGCAACACTGCGTCACCTTCGCGGCTGGAATGTCGTGTGAAGGACTGACGCCGGTTTGCGCGATCTATTCAACTTTCCTTCAGCGCGGCTTCGATCAAGTTATCCACGACGTTTGTATCCAGGATCTGAACGTGAAGTTTTGTCTCGACCGCGGCGGGATTGCCGGCGGCGACGGACAGACTCACCACGGATTGCTCGACATCGCTTACCTTCGCGCCGTGCCCAACATCGTCGTGATGGCGCCGAAAGACGAAGGCGAGATGCGCGACATGATGTTTACGATGATCGAGCACACTGGCCCCGCGGCGATGCGTTACCCGCGCGGCAATGGCATCGGAGTTCCGATCGATCGCGAACCGGAGCTGCTCGAGATCGGCAAGGGTGAAATTTTGCGTGACGGTGGTGAGATCGCGATCGTTGCGTACGGCGCGATGGTCCATCCATCGCTCGACGCCGCCGAACGTCTCGCGAAAGACCGGATCGAGACCACGGTCGTTAATGCGAGATTCGTAAAGCCACTCGATACGCCGTTACTGCTGGCGCTCGCCCGAACGAAACGACTGATCGTCACGGTCGAGGAAGCTTACCTGGCCGGTGGTTTCGGATCGGCGGTGCTCGAGCTGCTGGAAGAGAATGGCCTGCAGGACAAGGTGCGCGTCGTGCGGATGGGGATCCCCGACCGGTTAATCACTCACGGTGACGCAAAGCTGCTCCTGGCCAAGTACGGACTCGACGCCGACGGCATCTACAATCGCGTCCGCGAGAGCATCGACGTGCTGGACGAGCGCCGAAGCCACAAAATGCACAAAAAAGCATAGCCACAAAAAAGCACAAAAGGCGCAAAAAGAATTCATGAAAGAATCATTGTGCCTTTTGTGCTTTTTTGTGGCTGATCTGTCTGTGCTTTTTGCGGTAACCGCGTTATTTCCGTGCACCAAATCGTCTTCTCTCCAAACAAAATCTCTCCAAAACTCTGAACTTACTGGCAGTCTCCCTGTGGCCTTGTGATTGCAAACAAAACCCCGGGGAAAATGAACGAACCGACTCTCAACAACTCAGCCAATCCCGATCTGCCGCATTTTGACGACGAACGGACGGTGCAATCGGCGCGGCCTGTTGTGCCTTTGGAGCAGATCAATGCGAAGGTGCGACACCGGCGACAATGGCTGCTGGGTGGAGCTTTTGCGATCGCGATGATGCTGGGTGCGGCTTCGGCCCTCGTTGCGTCGTATCTCAAACTGCGGAATACCGCCACACCAGTCGCGGAGGTTGAAGTCACTTCTGAGCCGGTTGCGGTGGCGGAAGATGCGCCGGCAGCGATCGTCGAGGAACCACCCGTTCAAGTTCCAGTCGAGACTCCGACGCCTCCAGCAGCGCCGCCGAAACCAAGAACGGTAGCGAAGCAGATTGACGAGCTATACCGACCGAGTCCAACCAGAAAAGCGAGCGAAGAGGAAGATCTGGATCGAATTCGCGAAGCAGTGCTTTATGACGAATGGCAGGAGCGTCGCGCACGTCGCGCGGAGAGACGCGAACGTCGCCGCCTCGATCGCTACAACCATCGTGACCTCTCAAACCTCGACGAAATCTTCGAAGGCCGCAGAAGAAGAGTCAATCCTTATCCTGATTGATCAGTGTTCATCCACGTCTAAAACAATTTATTGACGGATTCGTGATCGAGTGGCATCATCTCCCTCACTTTAGTAGTCGCCCTGTTTTAGCTCACACATTTAATACTTAAGCCCCGACATCATAGGTGGAATTATCATGACCAGACAGACGTTTCGGGAGCGGGAGTGTATTCATCGGGAAGAAGGCGCTGAAGGTGATTTCTACAACGGTGTATTTTACATCCAGGCTTTGCAACGATTGCGCGTTAACGAAGCGGTACAGATGGCGCGAAAAGTAACCTCCTTCTTCTGGGCCGATGCTCCACACATTCTCGTCTGGCTCTGTGATGATTGCGCAGCTCAACTACATCTGAACGAGACGCCGCGCGCCATAACACGACGCGCTTAGATGACAGGCGTTACAGGATTTAGCAGAATTAAATCCTGTGACACGCGAGCGCATAGATAAACTACTTGTCGAGCGAGGTCTCGCTGACTCGCGCACAAAAGCCCAGGCGATGGTTATGGCGGGCGTTGTGCTGGTTGACGAGCAGCGCGTCGAAAAACCTTCCCACCAGTTCGATACAAACTCAGCAATTCGCATCAAGGGTGGCGACGATCCGATCAGTCGTTACGTCGGGCGTGGCGGTTTGAAACTCGAAGCAGCACTGCGCGAGTTTCAGATCGACGCCCGTGGGCTGAACTGTCTTGACGTGGGCGCGTCGACCGGTGGGTTTACGGACTGCCTGCTGCAACACGGCGCGCGAAAGGTGTTTGCTATTGACGTGGGCCATAACCAGATCGACTGGCGACTGCGTAACGATCCGCGAGTGGAAGTCAGGGAAGGTGTCAACGCGCGCTACCTGCGGCCGGAGGATTTTCCGCACCAGTTTGATCTGGCTGTGATGGATGTTTCGTTTATCTCGGCGACGAAAGTGCTGCCCGCGATTGTTCCGTTGATCGTTGCCGGAGGTTCGATCATCACGCTCATCAAACCGCAGTTTGAAGTCGGGCGTGGGGAGGTTGGTGGTGGTGGAGTCGTGCGCGATCCCGCGAAGAGAGAGCGTGTAGTTGAAGAAGTAAACGAAGCTGCCACAGCATTGGGCTTGAAGGTTATTAAAGTAATTGAGTCTCCAATCCACGGTGCTGAAGGTAACGTAGAATATTTGGCCCTTTATCAAAGAACAAGTCAGGAAGAGGGGCTTGCCCCCGCTGTCGCG
>DASVGE010000175.1:0-15049 GCA_036379695.1 Pyrinomonadaceae bacterium
GGATCATACGCACATCGTTAAAGCTACAGTTCACAAAGATCCGGGTGTGAAAACTGGTTCAGGCAAGGTATGGCCCAGAACCAAGGTAGTGTCAGCTATTGAGCAGAACACTACCTTCGTCACCATCTTTAAGAAGGGTGATGGGTGGAGAAAGGGCCAGAACGTACACGTGGTTCGCGGCCCGAAGTATATCCGCACCGACATGGACGACGAAACGATGAGTGATGACCTGGAAGACTTGAAATAGTTGTCGGTGAGACCAGGACCGTAAGCGAAGGAAGGCGGGTTCAAAGAGAGGCCTGATTAAGAGTGTCACCGTCCTGGTCCCTCTTCACTCTTGAGCTTCCGAACTTTTCCCAGGCTTAAGCTGATGTTCATGACGGGCCGATAGAGCACCGGAAACAATCTGCAAACTAGTAGTTACCAAGCCCATGAATGTTTGGTAATATGCGCCTACCCACCTCTGAAAATCACAATGGTTAAGAGTGCTCACATGAGAAGTTCCAGGAAGTCTACTAGCGCGAAAATGTTGGCAAAGCGGCGAACTTCACCCGCCGCGAAGACTAAGAAGTTATCGAAGTCAGTCCGCAAGACTGGTAATGGCAAGGCGGCTGCAAAGAAAGCGGCCGACATCGCGCGACATTCGGAAAAAGGGAACGCTCACTTACTCAGGGCCTGGCAAATAATGTATGAAATCCGCATCGGCAAGCGGAAGGCTAAACCACCCTCACTAAAATGGCTAAAGTCACTTATGATGCGAACATCTATATAAAATATAAACCACGATCTTTTCCTCACGGTGTTTACCTGTCTGCTGTAGTTCTGCAGGAGCTTGTCGCCGGTGCAAGTGATTCGTCGGCAATCAAGGAGTTTGGGCGTTTGAGGCAGGAGTATCGAAAGGCCGATAAGTTGCTCGTTCCTAATGAGGAAGATTGGTGGCATGCAGGTCTTGTCATTAACGCGTTACAGCGCGGACGCAGATCAAAAAAGACCGGGAGGATACCGAAGATTTCGGTAGCAGAGAGATACAGGATCATCAACGACGTTCTCATCGCGCGAACTGCAAAGCGCGCAGGGGTTATAGTAGTAACCGACAACGTCAGTGATTTCGAGAAGATTCGGAATTTCTGCGATGTCAAAGTAATCAGCGGAAGCGAGTATTTCTCGAGTCAATAATTCTCAGATGGAAGCTTTTGTTGTGTCTTCGCGGTCTTTGTGGTTAAGATTCGTTTCGAAGCTTAGAATCCTTTCCCTCTAGGAGCCAAAAGTTCAATGACCTACGTCGTGGCTGAACCGTGCGTTAACTGTCGCTACACTGACTGCGCGCTTGTTTGTCCGGTCGAGGCTTTTCATCTCGATGATGACATGCTGGTGATCAATCCCGAGACGTGTATCGATTGCGATGCGTGTGTGCCGGAGTGTCCGGTCGAGGCCGTGTTTGCCGAAGGGGCGGTGCCGCCGGAATGGGCGAGCTTTACGCCACTAAATGCTGAACGAGCGCTGAGCGGCTTGCCGACGATTAGCGCGCGTTTGGATCCGCTTTGCGAGTAGATTAATGAAGAACCGTACCAGGTGGTTTCTTGGTGGTCTGGCGCTTGGTGCGGGCAGCATCAGCGCTGCACTTCACAGGAAAAGAAACAATAGACCGGTGGAGAGAAAAGCCAGCGATGTTTGGGCCAGACCGGGTATGCCGGTAACGTTCAGGGCTGAATTAATGCCCGGGCGCGACCGGCAGCAGCGCACGTTTCAAGTTAAGGAACTCCTCTCCAGCGGACGCGTCTCGCTCCTCGGCGTAGACGGCGAACACGCGGAAAAGGAATTTGAGCCAATTCACTTCGACCGGCCCGCTCGCTGAATTCCTCACCACTCGTAAACCTTACCCGGTTCCATCACACTCAGTTTCGGAATATTCAACGCGGCGAGCTGTGCGACGACCTCGTCGCGATAGGTGGGTTTGATGTGTACGGCCATGATGTCCATGCCGTTGTGATTGAGTTTCTTCAACTCCCGGCCCAATGATGCAGGCGTAAAGTGACGCGAGACCTCAGCCAGCTTGGCCATGCGATCAGGAAACGAAGCTTCGATCAGCAGCGCATCGAGTCCCTTCATTTCGTTCACAATCTTCCAGAACTCTTCCGTCTCGGCAGTGTCAGAACTAAAAGCGACACTCTTCTGGCCATCTGAAACTACCAAACCGACAGTCGGCACGATGTGATTCACAGGCACTGCGACGACGCTGAGGTGGGCCACCGAGAACGGTTTCCCGATCGGAATCGGAACGTATTCCATAACTGGACCATAGTCGTTTCTCAAGTCGGAAAAACGCGGATAGACGTTCCAGTTAAAAACATCCCGCTCGAGCAGTCCGATCACTTCTTCAGTCGCGTAAATCCGCATCGGTTCTTTCAGAGTCGGATAAAGATCGTCGATGAAGATCGGCAGGCTGGCGATATGGTCCAGGTGCGGGTGAGTGACGATGATGTCATTGACTTTGGACCGCTGCTCGTTGGTCAGAGCGATAGCGATACTGCCGGCGTCAACCGCCACGCAGTCGTCGATTAGAAAGCAAGTCAAGCGTTGCTCGAGGTTCGCCACACCCTGAGCATCAAAGGTGCTGGGTAAAAGTTGGATTCTCACGAGCTTTCAGCTCTGATGAAATGACCTTGCGCAATCGCGCCAAGTATAAGCCAGAAACCAGATAAGCAGCGAGCACTAGCCGCAAATTTTCCGCGGCTTAAACGCACATCAGCGGCCCCGCAATTCGTTGATGAGCCCCTGTAACGCGTGCAGGTAAGCAGCCTCCTTCGCCAACACGTCCTCGCTTGCAGAATGGACGCCCCTGGAAACTCGACTCCGATGGAACGCCAGTTCACTTGCCAGTTGATTGAAGCGCATACGCGCCCGCCAACCTTTAACACCACTGCGAGAAAGGGCGTTGAACGACGACCCCATCCGGCCGGCAATCGAACTGAGTTGTTTGTACTCTTCCGGCGTTAGAAATCCACGCTCGAGATCCATCACGAGGTAGTCGCGCACTACTTGTCCTTCGCGTCGCAGCGCCAGTGAGATCACGATCAGCATGATGAAGAACGCAGGCACCATCACCAGAATGTAAGTGATTATGAAAACACCACCGCCACCAAAGACTGCCGAAGCATTCCAAAGGCTGTGCATGAAGATGGCCATCAACAAGCCGAGGAGCGGAGTGATTGCTTTGACCGCGATGTTGGTTGACTGTCGCGCAAGGCCTAACCCGATTCCCGTTAAGCTGGTGAACAGCGGATGAGAGAACGGGGCAAAGAATCCGCGCACGATGAGAGTCGCCGTCAGCGCTTCGCCACCGCCCATCGCGGCTGCCTTGCCGTAGTAAAGAATATTCTCGGACATCGCAAAGCCCAGCGCAGCCATTGAGGCGTAGACAATGCCATCGACGACGCCGTCGAATTCGTCCTTTCTCCAAAAGAAGAAGATAAACAGAATTAGCGCTTTGCCGATTTCCTCGACGATGGGAGCAGAGACGACTGCCGCGAACGCTTCACCGGCTTCAGCATTCGTCAGGACGCCTACAAACATGCCGCTGGTTGTGTTGAGCAGGAACGCAAAGAACGTAGCGATGAAGGCGCCCCAGAAGAAGGCCGTGGCCAGCATCCAGAGTGGCTCGGCTTCGTAACGATCGATCCATAAGACCAGCACGATGTAGATCGGAACGGGAATCGTGGCCGTCACAAAGCCCAACAGGAGCGCGACAGGCCCGGTCTCGATACCAATCAGGAGCAGTACGAGTAGTCCCAGGAATACGGCTACGAGAGTCGCCACTACGGCCAGTACGAGCCTGATGGCGCTGATTTGCGGCGACGTTTTGATGATGATAGTCGGCGGTGGTGGGGTGCTCATAAGGAACGGCAGTATAGGTCAGCGGGCGCAGGTTTGGCCACGACCACCGTCGATTGAATACGTGGCGCCTGTGATCCACGAGGCCCGGTCCGACGCAAGAAAAAGTACGAGATCCGCGATCTCCTCGGGCCGTCCGGTGCGGCCTAAAGGGTGTGTGGTTTTTGAATGTTCGAGAAAAGCAGCATAGGCGTCGTCATTCATACCGCCGCGTTTGTGAATTTCTGTGACCACGACGCCGGGATTAACTGCATTCACTCGCACGCCTTTCGCTGCCAACTCCAGCGAGGCACATCTCGTTAACTGGTCTAACGCGGCTTTCGAAACGCAATACGCCAGCACACCTGGAAACGCGCGCAATCCGGTGACGCTGGAAACGTTCACGATGTTTCCACGTCGTTCAATCAAACTCGGCAAAGCTTTTTGCATTAACTGAAACACCGCGCGGACGTTCACGTCCATCATTTTGTCCCAGGCTTCGAGCGACGTGTTTTCGATAGTGCCATTGCTGAGGTGACCGGCAGCGTTCACCAGAACGTCGATGCCGCCAAACACTTCGAGCGCACGTTTCACCGCCCGCTCCGCTTCCTGCACGTCGGAGAGGTCGGCGCGGATTGTTAACACTTCAGCGCCAGTCTCACGAATCTTCTTTTCGACGTCATCAAGTGCCTCCGTGTTGCGACCCACACCCACTACCTTCGCCCCGGCGTTCGCAAACGCTATCGCGCAGGCCTGTCCAATTCCCGACGTCGCACCGGTCACGAAAGCAACTTTGCCCGTGAATTGTTTCTCGTTCATTGTTTGTTCCTTGGTTCGTATATTGACAGCACAATCCCAAAAAGCCGACTATTATGACCCTGAGAGCCTTGTAAGGCCATCCCCCCGGACGCTGCGGTCACTGTCTTAGTTTGAATTTTTGGACGTGGGTTGAGCGGACGCTCAGCCCGGAGGCGACTCGTTGGGAAATAACCCAGCCGATCAATTCTTCCCGAGAAGCTCGCGATCTCATTCGCGTTCACATGCCCGGACGCGCATGCCGTCGAGTGTGGGATATTTGATCTCGGCAATCCTTATCGCGGTCGCGGTGTTCTTTGGACTCTGGTGGATTCTCGTCAGTGGTGGTGATGAAGCGCCCTGGCTCCCAGCGGGACTGGCGGCGAGTGTCGTGTTGTTGGTGGCGTTGTCGGCCCGTGAAGTACTGATGCGACGCGCGTGGACGCGTTACCTTTTAGAGAACGGCATACGCGAAAGACCGTCGAGCCGTTCGCGCGACGGTAGTCGGAGCCAGAAGAGAGGCTTCTCTTCGTCGCTTCACTCAGCCGCACTGCGTGCTATTCAGAAACAATCATCCGCGGCGGACGCCCTCGGCTCGACTCCGGAAATGCACCTCGATGTGGCCCAACTCTGCCACGACTATCTCGCGAGCACTGACGAAGCGATCAAATCCGGTAGTTCTGGCGGCGAGAAGGGAATCGCGATGCGCGCCGGTCAGGAACGCGTGCGCGCCCTGCACCGGCATCACTTGCTGATATGGGCGAGGTCGCAGTCGCAGGCGTTGACACGTGAGGCCCAACAGCGCGCACGTCATTTCGATAAAATCGAAACCGCCACGCGAGCCATCGACTGCATCGACTCAGTGTTGCGAGTTTATCCGGATGAAGCTGAACTCAACGAATCGAGAAAAGCACTGGCAGAGTTTATTGCGTCAGTGAAGGTGGCGCACTGGATGGAGTTGGCTGAACGATCGGCCTTCAAGGGACACTACCGGCGCGCTATCAACCGCTATCGCGACGCTCTCTTTTACCTGAATCAGGACGTCGTGAAGCAGGAAGTGCGCATCGCTGGAACCGAGAAAATCGAGGGCGAGATTGCAAAGCTTCAGGCGCGATTGCGGTCCAATAATGGCGCACCACACCGCCCAGCGGGAGATTCTGGTGCAAACCACTAAGCATGATCGCTCAGAAGTGCCCGAAATGTGGGAGTTCACGCATCAGGCGAGGCTATAAAAGGACGCCTCTAGTCATGGGTGGTGACCTAATTTGAGGGTTCTTATCCGCAGATTGCACAGATTTTATTAATTAATCTGTGCAATCTGTGGATAAATAAGTGAAACCAGGGCACTACCTAGTCATGCGTCTGGTTGGCATCTACCACCTTTTGTGCGATCATTGCAACTTGCTTTTCACGGGATTTGTGGTGCCTGGAACCTTGCGCCGTCGGAGCAAACAACGACGGCATAAACATATTGAACAACACAGTGAGTCGCCGATCTCCTCTCAACAATAGGACCCTTATGAACATTCAGCGATCGTTCTGCCTATCCATTGTCGTGGCCTGCGTTATGCTGAGTGCAGTTCAGGCTCAGCAGTCGCAAGGCAAGGCTCAGAAAACCCGGCCGGCTACGCAAGCCACCCAGCCTTATCTGCTTGGTCCAGGAGATGTCGTCGAAGTCAAAGTCTTCGGCCAGGATCTCAGCTCGAGTGCTCAGGTTGATGCTGACGGGAATCTGAGTTCGTTGCCGTTCCTCGATCCGATTCCCGCCAAATGCCGCACGGACCGAGAGCTTCAAAGAGACATTACCTTCGCTCACAGCCGGCTGATCAAAGACCCCCAGGTAAGCGTGAAGATTGTGGAGCGCAACAGTCGTCCACCAGCTTCTGTTTCTGGCGCGGTTCGCCAGAATGGAAAAGTGTCGATGCTGCGCAAGCAACGACTGAATGAAGTCATCGCAGCAAGTGGCGGTGTTACTGAAAAGGCTGCGGGTACGATTCAAATACTTCATACTGAGCCGTTGTTGTGTGAAGCTGGCGAGGAAGAGAGCTTACCAGTCGACGGCACTTCGATACCGTTTGAGGTTGTGAAGATCTCCGATCTACAAAAGGGTTTATCAAATCCAGTAATCAGGCCGGGCGACCTTATTTTGGTTACGGAAGCCGAACCGGTTTACATTACGGGCAGCGTAGTAACGCCAGGCGGCATCATGATGCGGGATCAGCTGACTCTGAGTCGCGCGCTGGCGATGGCCGGTGGTACTCGATCAGACGCGAATCTTTCTGAGATCACGATTTACCGGCAGAAAGCAGGATCAAACACACAGGAAACAATCAAGGTCAACTACGGCGCGATAAAGAAGAACAAGGCTCCCGACGTTTTTCTAAAAGCGTACGACGTGATTGACGTGAATCAAAACAGCTTTTGGGGCCGCGATGTGTGGTTGAGAAATGTGATTGGTGCTTTGACGGGCGGATTACAAAATAGTTTAGCCCATCCTCTATTTTGAGGGATGTGAGCTGGTTGTTGCCCCCAGGAAACATTAGTTAAGCAATTGAGGTGGTGAGAATGAAAGTGATGCAATCTTGGATCTTGGCGATGGCGTTTGTGTGCATGCTTGCCGGCAGTGTTTACTCGCAAGAGTCACAGTCGCAGGAGCCTCCACCAGCACCGGCCCAGCCGGGTTTGGACGTGCAGGGAATCAAAACCTATTTGCTTGGCCCAGGCGATGTGCTCGACATTCGCGTGTTCGGACAGCCGGAGTTGAGCAGCAGCGCGCAAGTTGACAGCGATGGCAATATCAGCTCGTTACCTTTCCTGGAAACCCCGATCAAGGCAAAGTGCCGCACCGACAAGGAAATTCAAAAGGACATTGCCGCCGCCTATGCGAAATTCGTTAACAACCCACAGGTGAGCGTCCGCATTTCGGAACGCAATAGCCGGCAACCGGCGACGGTCTTTGGCGCCGTTCGTCAGCCGACCCGTGTCGAGATGAAACGCAAGGTGCGATTGAACGAGTTGATGGCTGTATCGGGCGGGTTTACTGAGCGCGCCGCGGGCACGATTCAAATCCTTCATACCGAGCCACTGATGTGCCCTGAGCCCGGCGAAGAGGCGGAAGCCCTGCCCATCGACGGTACCAGAATTCCACTCCAGATCGTGAAAATCCAGGATCTGCGCCTTGGAAAAGCCGGAGCCAATCCGGTTATTCGTCCCGGAGATTATGTGCTGGTGACGGAAGCGGAGCCTGTTTACATAACCGGAGCAGTACTATCGCCAGGTGGCATTTACCTGCGGGATCAGTTAATGCTTAGCCGTGCGCTCGCAATGGTGGGAGGACCCCGGAAAGAGGCGAAACTGGATGACGTAAAGATCTACCGCCAGATTCCCAACTCCGCGAATCAGGAAGTTATACACGTGGACGTCGCCGCGATCAGGAAAAATCAGAAGCCGGATTTCCTGCTCCAGCCATACGACGTGATTGAAGTGACCGAGGCCGGCATGTTCTCATCAAGTCGCATTGCTCAGACGTTGCTGGGCGCTGTTACGGGCGGAGTGACAGGCGCGATCACGTCAACGGGAAGTTACTTGCCGAGCCGGGTCATTTATTAAGTTTGCAGATCGAAGAATGAGGTAGTTGCTGAGTGAATCGAAGAACATTAGCCGGTGATCGCCGGCGTCGAAAATTAATCACCGCCCTGTGGGCATTGGGTCTGGCAGTCCTGGTAATCGTGCTGATTTACCTTGAGAAAACAGCCATCCTTTATATCCTTTGCACTCTCGGCGTCACGGCGTTGCTCGTGATTGTGGCTTTTTCAGACCTAAGCCAGCGAGATGCAAAGAGTCAGGTGGGCCAGGAACCGGATGCAGCAGGTGTTGCAGGAAGAGAACGCTGAAGCGACCGAACTGCCGGAACGCGGAGTTTGCCTTTCTCTTTCTCAATCGAAGTTGCTTATACGGTCTATAATTTTTACTCCCAGCAGGCTGCTGCAACAAGTGTTGTGAGTAGATGGTAAAAACATTAACCGGGTTGAAACTTTAGTCGGCTTATTGCATAATCCCGATGCGTTCACCTCCCCGGTGGACGAAGTGGTCGCGTGGGGTGAGGACACGTGGCCTTAGGGTGGGGGCTGTGGGAGGCCCCCGCCCGCTTTTTTTGTCAGCTCGAAATCGAGTAGATTACTGACTGACAGACAATGGGGCTGTTTCAGAGAACACGACGAAAGTTTCAGCTCTGGTTATTCGAGGGCAAACGTCGAAGCGATTCTACGCACGGGCCCTCGACCGCACACAAACAGCACCCCTGGTGGCAGGTAATGTGCCTCACCGGGGTGGATTATTTTTCTACACTCGGTTACCAACCCGGCATCGCCTTCCTGGCTGCGGGCGCGCTGTCACCAATTGCAACACTCGTTCTGATCCTGCTGACGCTGTTCGGCGCGCTGCCAATGTACCGGCGTGTCGCGGCCGAGAGTCCTCATGGCGACGGCTCAATCTCGATGCTCGAGAACCTGCTGTCGCGCTGGAAGGGAAAACTTTTCGTTCTTGCTTTACTGGGTTTTGCTGCCACCAGTTTCATTATCACCATCACGCTCTCCGCGGCAGACGCTACGGCACACATCGTCGAGAATCCTTTTGTGATGGCTCACATGGATTTTCTGCATCACCGGGTCGCCGTTACGTTGGTGTTAATCGCAGCGCTTGGCGCGGTTTTCCTGCGTGGTTTTAAAGAGGCGATCGGGATTGCAGTGCTGCTGGTGGCTGTTTATATCGTCTTGAACCTGACGGTAGTTGCCGTCGGTCTCTATGAAATTGTTACGCATCCGACTGTTTTCTGGGACTGGAAGCGTTTCCTGTATCAGAATTATTCAAGCCCGCTGCTGATGATTGGAACGGCGCTTTACGTGTTTCCCAAGCTGGCGCTTGGTTTGTCGGGCTTTGAAACTGGCGTGGTGGTGATGCCGCTGGTGAAGGGCGACGTTAACGGCTTGCCTCTTCCACCGGCGCCTCCGGAATCGGTTCATATCACTCGCGGTACAGAATCACATGCAGAAATCGCCGGGCGCATATACAACACGCGCAAGTTGCTCACCGCGGCGGCCCTGATCATGAGCGTCCTGCTATTGGGGAGCAGCATCGTTACTTCCATGCTGATTCCCGCGGAAGCGTTCCAGCCGGAAACGGCTACGCACGAAGCCGGCGCTGCCAACGGTCGCGCTCTCGCATATCTCGCACACTACTATTTGGGAGACGTATTCGGAACCGTCTACGACCTGAGCACGATCTCGATACTCTGGTTTGCAGGATCATCCGCATTGGCGGGATTGCTTAACATCGTTCCGCGGTACCTGCCGCGATACGGAATGGCGCCGGAATGGGCACGCGCCACGCGTCCACTCGTCGTCGTGTTCACGCTGATCTGTTTTATCGTGACGATTCTGTTCAGAGCCGATGTCGACGCGCAGGGCGGCGCGTACGCGACGGGCGTTCTCGCGCTGATGACCTCCGCGGCGATCGCGGTGTCGCTTTCGGCGCGACGACGAGGTGAACGAATTCAGTGGGCCTTCATGTTGATCTCAGTGGTGTTCAGTTACACCACTATCGTCAACATTATCAGGGAACCTGAGGGGATCAAGATTGCGATGATCTTTATCGCTGCCATTGTTATCAGCTCGTTGTTCTCACGCGTTTGGCGCTCCACGGAGTTGCGTGTGGATCGGATTGAGCTCGATGACACGGCGCGCGAGTTTGTTCGCAAAGCAGCGAAGGGAACTGTGCGCATCATCACCAATCGAATTGATCGCGGCGATGCGCAGGAGTACGAAGCCAAAGAGAAGGAAAAACGGCTCGACAATCACATTCCGGCGGGCGAGCCGATTCTTTTCTTCGAAGTGACGCCGGGAGACGCATCGGAATTTTCCGGCGTGCTCAAGGTGAGAGGCGAAAGTGTTGATGGATTCAAGATCCTGCGTACGGAATCGCCGGCAGTTCCCAACGCGATCGCAGCGTTCCTGCTCTTTCTTAGAAATGAGACCGGGAAACTGCCGCACGTTTACTTTGGGTGGAGTGAAGGCAATCCGGTTTCATACCTGTTGAAGTACATCGCCTTTGGCGAGGGCGACACCGCACCAGTCACTCACGAAGTCCTTCGCCAGGCTGAAAAAGATCCCGACCAGCGTCCGATAGTTCACGTCGGAGGGTAACTGGTACACAGAATAATTTGTGAAATCTGTGGTGGCTTTGCCCCTTGTTTAATCTGGTAATCAGTTCTAACATTCCAATCGTTGAAAATTTAATGTCTGCCGAAGTTGCTGTGCAACGCGGGGGAACCAATGATAGGGGCTAATCGTCGAGCATCGCCTCGCGACGAACACTTCCAGTTCGAGCCCGGCAGCTAACCTCGTAGGCTTAAGGGAAGGGCAGAAATGCTCAATTTGCTCATTGGAAGGTCTGCGGAAAGACGCTTTAAACTTTGGTTATTTAAAGGCTCCGCACAAAAGGACACCCCTCACGCAACGCCTCATAAACAGCATTCCTGGTGGCAGGTGATGTGTTTGACCGGGGTCGATTATTTTTCGACACTCGGTTACCAACCCGGAATCGCTTTTCTAGCGGCGCAAGCGCTTTCTCCAGTCGCAACTCTCATCCTGGTCCTACTCACGTTGTTTGGCGCGCTGCCTATTTACAATCGCGTTGCTGAAGAGAGCCCGCACGGTGAAGGCTCGATCTCGATGCTGGAGCATCTGCTCTCACGTTGGAAGGGAAAACTCTTCGTTCTCGTTTTGCTCGGCTTCGTCGCGACTGACTTCGTCATCACCATCACTCTCTCCGCCGCTGACGCAACGGCCCACATCATCGAGAACCCATTCACCCCGGAGTTGCTGAAGCACCAGGTCGGCGTGACGCTGACGTTGATAGCAGTTCTCGGCGTTATCTTCCTGCGTGGTTTCAAAGAAGCTATCGGAATCGCCGTCGCGCTGGTCGCTGTTTATTTGCTCATGAACACGATCGTGATTGCGGTGAGTTGGTATGAGCTCCTCACCCATCCGTTTCACTTCCCGGAATGGAAACAGGCGATCTTCAGTCATCCCGGCGTTCACGGAGAAACCTGGCGCATTTTACTAATCTCGATGCTGCTGTTTCCGAAACTGGCGCTGGGCCTTTCCGGTTTTGAGACGGGCGTTGCGGTAATGCCACTCGTAAAAGGAGACGACGATCTCAGTGAGGCCGATTGGGCCAACATTCAATCCACTCGCACCAGCCACGGCGAAGAACAAAGGACACACCACCTGTTGCGAGGACGTATTCGAAACACTAAAAAGCTGCTCCGTACGGCAGCTCTGATCATGAGCGTCATGCTCATCAGCAGCAGTTTCGTAACGTCAATTCTGATCCCGGCGGAAAAGTTTGCTGAGGGTGGTGAAGCGAACGGGCGCGCGATCGCTTACCTCGCGCACGAGTACCTGGGAAACATCTTCGGCACAGCCTATGACCTCAGCACGATTTTCATTTTGTGGTTCGCCGGCGCTTCTGCGATGGCTGGTCTGCTGAGCATTGTGCCTCGTTACCTGCCACGTTACGGCATGGCGCCCGAGTGGGCCAGAGCGGCGCGGCCGCTGGTCATCGTTATTATCGCGATCGCTTTCGCGGTCACCATAATTTTCAGAGCAGACGTGGACGCGCAGGGAGGCGCGTACGCAACAGGCGTACTGGTATTGATGACTTCTGCTGCGATTGCCGTGACTCTCTCCGCACGCAGGAAAGGAGAAAACTGGTATCCCTATTTTCTGATTGCTTTGGTCTTTGTCTACACCACTATCCAGAACATTCACGAAAGACCGGAAGGTATCAAGATCGCTTCGTTCTTCATTCTGACGATAATTCTCGCTTCGCTGTTTTCGAGAGTCTGGCGTTCTACGGAACTGCGCGTCGAGCGAATTGAGTTGAACGATCAGGCGCGGCAGTTTATCAAGGACGCGGCGAAAGGAACGATTCGCATCATCGCTAACCGCAGAGACAAGGGTGATGCCGATGAGTATGCTTTCAAAGAACACGAGAAACGTACCAGCAATCACATCCCCACTGGAGAACCGATTCTCTTCTTCGAAGTGACGCCCGGCGACGCTTCTGAGTTTTCCGATACTTTGTCTATTCGCGGTGAGACTGTCGACGGTTATCGAATACTGCGCACGGAATCGCCCGCAGTACCAAATGCGATAGCAGCGTTTCTACTTTACCTGCGAGATGAAATGGGGAAACTGCCTCACGTCTACTTTGGCTGGAGCGAAGGAAATCCGATTTCGTATTTGTTGAAATATGTTGCGTTTGGTGAAGGCGATACGGCTCCAGTTACTCACGAGGTTTTACGACAGGCAGAAAAGGATCCTAATCGACGTCCGATCGTGCACGTTGGCGGGTGAACGAACGCTACATCTGTGCGGTTTCTGCAGTTCTTCCCGCAAGAAAACAGGAGCGACAATAGACGGGACGTCCCTGCGAAGGATAAAAGGGGACGGTAGTTTGTTGTCCACATTGAGCGCACTGTACTGAGACTTCGATGCGCTGTCGCACTCCCGACGACTGCGCCGCTGCAATTGCCGCTAAGCGTTCGTTCTTAGCTTGTTTGCAGGGTTTGCAGCGCTTCGGTTCGTTTTTCAATCCCTTGTCGTGGAAGAAAACCTGTTCCCCTGCAGTCCAGATGAAGTTTTCGTTGCAGTCAACACATTTGATAAGGCGGTCCTGATATTCACTCTCGTGAGTCATTTCCAGTGCTTGGGCGGCTTCCGTCTGTGCCATGGTCTACTCCCTTGGTCCGATGCCTCGAAAAAATATAATGCCGGGCGGGCGAATAAGTACCGCGCTTTAAGTACGCTCTACGGTTTGCCACCAATTGAGGTGAAAAGAGTCGAGCCCTTGAGAGCTGCGATTTGGTCAACTGGTATATAACTATGTCGAAAATGTGTCAAGGTAAATTGTGCTAAAACAGGACGACCTTGACAGGGGCATAGCCTGATGGCAGCATCCGCGCTCAAAAACCATGAGTAAAGTTTTGATAATCGGCTCGGGTGGCCGTGAGCACGCCATCGTTTGGGCTATCCAAAACACCGCAGTCGCGCCCATCGAGATTTTCTGTGTTCCAGGCAATGCCGGCATCGCGCAACTCGCGCAGACGGCGAATATATCCGTCGATGATCATGCGGGCTTGGTCTCGTTTGCTGAGTCAAGAAACATCGATCTCACCTTTGTAGGTCCGGAAGCGCCTCTCGCGGCGGGACTTGTGGATCTGTTTACTGAAAGAGGGCTTCCTATCGTTGGTCCCAGCGCTGCTGGGGCACGACTCGAAGCAAGCAAGATCTTTGCGAAAGACTTCATGTCGCGGCACAAAGTGCCAACAGCCGCGTATCGTGTGGCTGAATCTCCCCAACATGCGATCGAGTGTTTGAGGAGTGGAGAGTTCGGTTCCGCGCAGTCTCCGGTCGTGATCAAGGCAGACGGGTTAGCGGCGGGGAAAGGTGTGGTCGTAGCCGGAAATCATGCCGAGGCGGAACGGGCGATTCAGGATCTCATGGTCGAACATGTTGCGGGACGTGACGCGGCTCAGCGAGTCGTGCTTGAAGAGGCTCTGACAGGACCCGAAGCGTCGCTGCTGCTTTTTACTGATGGCCGCGACTACGCATTGATGCCAGCCGCGCGTGATCACAAGCGCATTGGTGAAAACGACACTGGTCCAAACACTGGCGGTATGGGAACTATTACCGATGCCTCGGTTCTAATCAAAGGTATTCAGGATCGAGTGGTTCGCGAGATCGTCGAGCCTACGTTGGCGGGCGCTCGTGAAGAGGGTTTTCCTTTCAAGGGCGTGCTCTTCCTGGGATTGATGTTGACGGCGGATGGACCAAAGCTACTCGAGTACAACGTGCGTTTTGGTGACCCGGAAACGCAAGCCATTCTGGTGCGGCTGAAGACCGATCTGCTGTCGGTATTCGACTCGATTCAACGCCAAACGCTGGGCGACTTAAAAGTTGAGTGGTCGGAAGGCTCATCCGCCTGCGTTGTAGCGGCCAATAAGGGATATCCCGGAAATTACGAAAAAGGCGCAATTATTGAAGGACTGGACGCAGTAGAGCAAGATGCCGTTCAAGTCTTTCATGCGGGTACTGTGCGCGACACGAATGGGCGATTTACAGCTACTGGCGGCAGAGTCCTTGGCGTCACGGCAGCCGCCGAGAGCCTTCCACCCGCTCTCGAACTTTGTTATGAATCGCTCAAAAAAATTCATTGGCCGGGAATGCAATTCCGGCGTGATATTGGTCGTTCAAGATAGGACGCCTCCCTGGAGTGCGGTGCCTTGGCACCGCTTTGGTCGTGCCTTTCGGAAACAGTGGTG
>DASVGE010000176.1:0-34576 GCA_036379695.1 Pyrinomonadaceae bacterium
TGCGACTGAAAGAGTTGCCGGACGCTCAAGTCCAAACCCGCGGCGCGCGCCTTAGTGATCACTCGAATGGTAAGAATCGAGTCGCCGCCTAAATCAAAAAAGTTGTCGTCAATACTGACTCGCTCTGCGCGCAGCACCTCCTGCCAGATAGCGCACAGCATCTCTTCAGTGGTGGTGCGCGGTGGCACGTAAGGCCGCTCGCCGCCAACGTACACCTCCCGCGCCGCCAGTTCACGTCGATCGACTTTGCCGTTCGCTGTCAGCGGCAACGACTCGAGCGTGACAATCGCGGCGGGGATCATGAACTCCGGCAAACGGCTGCGCAGGTAAGCTCTCAACTCAAAGCTGCTCTCGCTACTTCCATTGGAACCATTGGCCCTCGTCGCCACGTAAGCGACCAAATACTTCTGGCCGTCAGATTCCTGCCGCATCACGACCGCGCAGTCACTCACCGACGCGTGCCGCCCCAGCACCGCCTCCACCTCGCCCGGCTCGATGCGATGCCCCCGGATCTTCACCTGCGTGTCCACTCGACCTACGAACTCAATCGCACCTTCAGCGCCGTATCGCACGTAGTCGCCGGTGCGGTACAGCCGCTCGCCGCCGACAGTGCTGAATGGGTGCGGCACAAACCGCTCGGCCGTCAATGCCGGTTGGTTGTGGTAGCCGCGCGCCAGCCCATCACCGCCAATGTATAGTCCGCCAGGAACTCCGGCGGGCACGGGTCGCAGTTGTTCATCTAAAACGTAGGTTTGGACGTTTGTCAGTGGACCACCAATCGGGACGAGATGCGCCTGCTCGTCGACGCTAGCAACTTCGTACCAGGTCGCGAAGGTCGTCGTCTCCGTTGGACCATAGACGTGCAGGAGCCGCTCCGGTCGACCCTTCTCCAAAACTTCCCTGACCCATTTCGGATCGACTGCCTCGCCTCCAAACAGCAGGTGCCGCAGCCCGCGAAAGGCCGACGGCAGTTCACGCGCCATGTGGTTGAAGAGGGCCGTCGTCAGGAACATGACGGTGACACCGTGCGCTTCGAGTTGTGCAGCCAACGCGTGCGGCGCGATAGCTACGTCCTTCTCGATGATGACGAGGCGCGCGCCCGAAAGCAGCGCGCCCCAGATCTCGAAGGTGACGGCGTCGAAGGAACTGTTCGAAACCTGGGCCACCACGTCCGACTCGTCAAGCGTGATGTAGTTCGTGTCGCGGACGAGGTTGTGAACCGCCCCGTGCGTGACAGCGACGCCCTTCGGCTGCCCCGTCGAACCCGAGGTATAGATGACGTAGGCCAGGTTGTCGGTGGAGCTGTCGTTGTCCGCCAGATCGGTAGTGGATAAGTCCGACCACAACTCGCTTTCTGTGTCGAGACAGAGCGGTTGGGCTCGGGTGGAGGCCGCCTCGTCCACTAATGACGAATGCCTGCGAATGATGGCCGAATGCGTAAGAATGATCGGAAGCGACAAGTCCTGGACTATGAAAGCGAGGCGCTCGGTCGGGTACTCGGGATCGAGTGGCACGTAAGTGCCGCCTGTCTTCAGGATGGCGAGCATCGCGACCACCAGCTCGATAGAACGATTCAGGCAAATGCCGACCGGAGTTTCAGCGTTGACTTCCAGTTGCCGTAGATAGTGGGCCAACTGGTTGGCGCGGTTGTTTAGTTCAACATAGGAAACGTGCTGCCCGCGAAATGTAAGAGCCGGGGCGTCGGGAGAGAGTGCGACCTGCTCCTCAAAGATTTCGTGAATACAGCGAGCGTGAGGAAACGGCGTTTGAGTGTCACTGTGATCGGCGAGCAGTTGCTGCCGCTCGGCGCTGCTCAACAGTTCGAGTTGTGAAATATGCTGCTCCGGATTGCTTACGGCCGATGCGAGTAACTGCTCGAACTGGGTCAGCATGCGCCGGATAGTGCTCGACTGAAAGAGGTCAGTGCTGTATTGGATGTCGACCCTGATCGGATCTCCGTCGAAGATCAGGAGAGTTAGATCCAGTTTTGATAAGGAGATCTCTTCTATACCTCCGCCGACGGTGAGTTCCGGTAGTTCCAGGTTTTCCGTGAACACGTATTGCAGCACCAGTTTCACCTGGAAAAGCGGCGCGTGGCTGAGGTTGCGTTCCGGGTGCAGGATGTCGACCACTTTCTCGAACGGCGCGTCCTGGTGCGCATAGCCGTTAAGCGTCACTTCTTTCACACGCTCCAGCAACTCGCTGAAGGTTGGATTACCATCGAGGTCGGCGCGCAACGCAACTTGATTCACGAAGAACCCGATCAGCGATTCAGTCAGGTCGTGATTACGATTGGCGACGTCTGCGCCGACCAGAAAATCCGTCTGCCCGCTGTAGCGTGACAACAAAACCTCGAAAGCAGCCAGCATCGTCATGAACAACGTCACGCCTTTGCGCCGGCCTAAGGCTTTCAACTGGTGCGAGAACTCGGAAGACAGCATCAGGGACTCATGCGATCCACGTCCCGTAAATACCTCGGGACGCTGGCGGTCGGCAGGCAACGCCAACACGTGTGGCGCACTTTCCAAATGGCGCCGCCAGTAGTCCAGATGTTGTTCGAGCACTGGTCCCATGAGCCATTGGCGCTGCCAGAGGGCGAAGTCGGCATACTGGAAGGGCAATTCGGCGAGTGGCGATGGACGACCTTCAGCGAAGGCGGAGTAGAGATCGGTGATTTCGCGGGTTAGTATGCCTAACGACCAGGCGTCGGAGATGATGTGATGTGTGGTGAGTACGATCGCGTGGTCGTGTTCACTGATTCGTAGTATCACCACACGCAGCAACGGACCGCGCGACAGGTCGAAGGGCCTTAGTCGTTGTGCAGGTGAAAGTTTTGTTACGAGTCTCTCTTGTTCACTGGCCGGCAATCCCTGCAGATCGATCACGCGAAGATTCAGTCTGCTTTCCGCAGAGACGATCTGCATTGGTTCGTCGTTCACGAGCTCGAATGTTGTCCGCAGTACCTCGTGTCGCCTTACCACTTCATTCAACACCTGGGCGAGCAGCGGGATGTTGAGCTTTCCCGTCATCCGCAACGCTTCCATGCAGTTGTAGGCAGGATTGTTGGGATCCAATTGCGCGATGAACCAGAGGCGCTGCTGCGCAAACGAGAGCGGGCCCGGCTCTCCCGGGACACGCTTCGGGATTTCCTGTTGCTTGCTTCCCTTCCTCGCTTTCAGTTCGTAGGCAAGTTTTGCCAGTTGCTCGGGAGAAAGATTAGCGACTTGACTGGAAAGAGTGCTCATTGATTTTAACTCTTGAAGATGGTTGGGTCGTTTGATAACGCCGAAGGGTTCGCTAATTTCAGCCCAGGGTTGGAGCGCAGCGACAACCCTGGGTTATGAACCCAAAACATTTGTTGGAACCCTGAAAGGGTTCGGCGGGTGGCGAACCCTTTCAGGGTTGAGGCGCTTTTTAATTTATTAAACCCCAGGGTTCTCGCTGCGCTCGAACCCTGGGCTGAAATTAGCCAACGCCTTCGGCGTTATCGCTCACATCATCACTCGCATTTCGCAGCCACTACGTGAACCATGTGACTTTCTCAGATCGCGGGTGAGGTTGATTCGCTTGAGCCAGCGATCGGTGCCGTCGTATCTCGCTTTGAATGCTTTTCTGCCATGCACGACGCGGTAGTTGTCGATGAAGATACAGTCGCCCGGTTGCAGGGCGATCTCCTGTATGGTGTCGTCGACTGATTGGGCCAATGCGTTCAGCGCCGCGCCTGCTTCATCGTCCAGTGGGGTCGTGAAGTACGGATCGAGACGAACGTAAGGCGCTTGCCGGCTGCCGAAGAGCATGGGAACTTTCGGAGGCGCGCTGTTTAGCTCTTTGATCCTCTTGTAAGCCGACTCGAGGACGCCATCCTGCCCTCTCGCCTGCTTGCGCAGATCCGACTCGTTCTTTTCCAGGTGAGACTCGTCGGGCTTGATCAGGTAGCGCGGCTCGAACAGCAGATCGACATGCTCCGGAGACAGGCGAGAGATGTCCGGCGCGCCGATCATCGTCCCGACACCATCCGGATTGCGCAGACACATCAGTCCAAGATAATCGGCGCGGTGCGGATGAAAGGCGTCCTCCGAATGCCACCACAGCGGTTGTTCGCTGCCGCTGCCCAGTTGTTCGTATCTATCGTCCTCGATGGGAAAAACATCGTGCATCAGGTAGCCGTCCTGCTGTGTGGCCCACGCAAAAGGATCCCCGAGAAGACAACCGAACAGCACAAACATGATCTGCTCTTCAAGTGAGGTGGCAGCATCAAGCTTCCACTTCCAGTGTGCAGGAGTCTTGCCGAGGCGGTCGTTGTCGATCGGATACCCTGAGATCAAACACACTCCGCAGGTAGGCTCCAGAAGTTTAAAGTCACTCAAAAACTCTCGAACACGTCGCGGCAACTCGTGTGCATAAACAACTGCGCGCCGTATGAACTGCGCCTCCTCGACTGACTTGTGTTCCAGCGCAATCTCATGCGTCAGGGCTTGCACAGCCGCGACTTCATGGGCGGACAAAGAAAGAGCCCACATAATTCCTCCTTAGCGTTCGTGTCACAATTGTGCGATTACGCCGATGAAGCGGTTTGATGAACGGGAGTGACCTGGGGCTGAAATTGGTGGTATTTAGCGAGATGTTCCGACAGACGCGAGAGACCCTCGGTTAGCTCCCTGGTCGAGCAACCGAAGCCCAGCCTGACATGGTGTGGCTGGCCGAAACTCTTTCCCGGCACTAAAAGTACGCTGTATTCGTCAGCCAACTGCCGGCAGAAATCTTCGCTGTCAGCGACGCCGTGCAAACGCATGAACACGCAGACGCCGCCTTGCGGGCGAACCACGCTGACCAACTCACTGTGACGGTTGGCCCACGATAAGAGTAGTTCGAGATTGTGGCGCGCCTGGGCCAGGCGAGGCTGAAGTAAAAGATCCCCGTTCTCGATCGCACGCGCTGCGACGTGCTCCACTAAAGGCGAGAGAGCCAAGGTCGTGTAATCGCGCAATTGCACCAAACGCTCCAGCACTTCCGGCGCCGCCAAACACCAGCCGACACGCAATCCCGGCAGGCCATATGCCTTCGAAAGTGTTCCGAGCGTGATCAACCGGTCGTAGCGCTCACCCGCGTACGGCAGCGGGGGGCTGTCGTAAGTGAGTTCGCCAAAGACCGCGTCCCACATCAGGTACGCACCGGCGTTCGCGGCCAACTCGATCAACTCATCCTGTTCTGCCGCTGTTAACGAAGCTCCGGTCGGGTTATGAGGGAAATTGACGACGATCATGCGCGTTTGTGGACCAATCAGATGCCGCGCTTCGCTCATATCGGGACGGAAGGAGTTTTCGAATCGCAGTCGCCAGTGCTTCAACTTGCACCCGATGGTTTCAGCAATCGAGTAGAGTTGCTGATAGCAAGGATCGAGCACGACAACCTCGTCGCCCGGATTCAGCAACGAGTGCATGATCAGATAATTCGCTTCACTCGAACCGTTTGTCGCCATGACGCAGTCCGCATCGCCGTTGGCCCAACGGTTGCCGATGGCTGTGCGCAACTCCGGTCCGCCGACTGTCCGGCTGTCACGCAGGACGATGCGATCGAGATCGTCCGGAGTGATGTTGAAGAGCCGTCGTAAGTCGCCGAATGAAAAATTCTCAACACCGCTACTGCCTATATCGACCTCAGTGTTGAAGTAATAGTCCCGCATCCAGTGCTCGAGGTGAGCCGGTACAACTTCCATGAGCAGCCGCCTTTCGTTCAGTTTTAGTTGTTGCTGTCAGTTATGCCTGTCCGAGGGCAGAGAGGGTCTGGGCCATGTCTTCGCTGTCGAACTGTTCGATCTGGCTTTGTACGATCACTGGCGCGAGGGTCGCGATCGTTGGAGCTTCAAACAGCGCGCGGAGTGGGATATCGACGTTGAAGTGTTCACGCAACTGAAACATCAGGCGCGTGGCGAGGAGCGAGTGTCCGCCGAGATCGAAGAAGTTGTCGTTGATACCAACACGCTCCACTTTCAAAACCTCGGTCCACAGGCCCGCCAGCTCTTCTTCCAGTTGCGTTCTGGGCGCGACGAAGTTGTCGTCGATGGCGCTGGCGCCGGTCTTCGGAGGTTCGGAGAGACGCTGGCGATCGATTTTTCCGTTCGTTGTGAGAGGTAAAGAGTCCAGTGGAACGAAAGCATCGGGAACCATGTAAGCCGGCGTTTGTGCTTTCAGATATTCGCGCAGTGGCGCGGTGTCCCGCGTGCCGTTTTTCATAACGACGTATGCCACGAGTTGTTTGTCAGCATTAACAGCGTCTGCGGTCGATCCATTCTTGTACTGGTCCAACCACACAGTCAGCAGACTCTGTTTATTCGGAGTAAGTTTTGCAAAGCGTTCAGTTGTATTCATAGTTTCCCTCGTTTTTTAGCCACAAATTGGCACAAAAATCACAAGAATGATTTGTGCCTCTTTCGGCTTTTTTGTGCTTTTTTGTGGCTCTATTTAACGGCCTTGACGACGACCATTGAGTCGGCGAACCAATAATGACAATCCTCGGGTGGGTAGAGCGGGCGGCAGACTGTGACCTCGAATGAGCGGAAGTACTTTTGAATCAGCCGCTGGTGCCTGCGACTCAACGTGTCGATCTCGTTTGTGTACCAGGTGAAGATGCCGCCCGGACGCAGGACCCGCGCGGCCACGGGGAAGAAATCTTCCGCCATCACTACGTTGTCAATCACCTCGCGCAAGTACTCGTCTTCAAACGTCGGTACGGTGTCGAAGAACACACCGTCCATTGATTCGTCCGGCACCTGGTGGTGAGTATCGTGCCAGCGACCATGAAGCAGGCGGATGTCCCGGCCGGGAAACTGCTTCTTCCATTCGTGGAAACGTTTCACTACCTCATCATTGGCTTCCATGATCGTGTATGACCTGACGCCATACTTTTGAATGCACGTTGCAGAGAGGGCCATGCCGAAGCCGGCCTCCAGTATGTCGCCATGCGATTCGGTTACGACCTTCGCCATCGCATCCATCAACGGCAGCTCCCAGTCCTGCATTACCTGTTGTCCGGCAATGAACAGGTTGTGTTCGTCGTATTCCGCGTGATGCGAACCCCAGGGCACCGTCTCCAGACGCGGTCGCGCCGATCCCGCAACAAACCGTCGCGATTGCACGTCGAGATGTTTGAGATCGGAAGCAAACTCATCGAGCGCACGACGGAGCAGCCAGTTTCTCTGTGCCTCCTTCGGTGGCTTGATGAATTCCTCGTCTTTCAACTTGAGCTGCACCTCGAATTTCGGATACCTCCTGATGGTGGTGCGCTCGCGCTCCTGATCGAGTTGCAGCTCCATGGCCAGTATCGTTTCACTCTCATCCTCGGAAAGTGCTTCGAGCCTTGCGAAGAGCCGTTCGACTTCGTCAGCGCTCAAGGTCGCGAGTTTATCTGCGACGACGTTTTGATCCGCGAATAGCACGGCACCGTCAGCGCCTCGCTTGAACATGCGTTTGTGCCCGTTTCCCTTTGCAGTCAAGGTAACGACTGCGTCCTGGACGAGGGGGTGTTGCTTCAAAAGCGTCTCGATGCCGTCAGGCTCAATCCTGTATCCACGAATCTTCAGTTGATGATCGACTCGCCCGGTGAACAGCAACTGCCCGTTTGCAAGACCGCGGGCGAGGTCACCGGTTTTGTACATCCGCGCGCCGGGAGTCGTACTGAAAGGATTGGGGATAAATCGTTCAGCGGTGAGAGCAGGACGATGCAAATAACCGCGTGCGAGGCATTCACCGCCGATATAGATCTCGCCGGGAATGCCTGGCGGCACCGGTCGCAGATATTGATCGAGCAGGTAAATCTGCGTGTGTGTGAGCGCCGGGCCGAAAGGCAGACCATCGACTTGTTGATCGGATCCGGGTACGTCATAAACAGAAGAGGTGATGGTCGTTTCGGTGAGGCCGTAAACGTGAATCAACGGCACGCCAAAACTCAGCCACGCCGTGAGTAGTTTGTTTGAGACTTTCTCGCCGCCGATAATCACGAAACGCAGTGTTTCCGGCATCTGCGCCGGGCGTGCGGCCAGCACTCTTACCCACTCGTGCCAGTAAGCAGTCGGCAACTCGATCCCCGTAATCTTTTGCCGTTCAATGATGCGTAGCAGATCCATCGGCGCAATCGCATCCTCGTCGCTGCCGAGGACGATGGTTGCTCCACACAACAGCGTCGGGAAGATCTCTTCCAGCGCCACATCGAAACTCGGTGAGGCAAACTGCAAAATACGATCGCTGGCGCGCAGTCCGATTCGCTCGCTGAAAGCCAGGGTGTACTTCGTCAGTGAATCGTGCGGGATGAGAACACCGTTTGGTTGTCCGGTCGAGCCGGAAGTGTAGATGGCATAAGCAAGATTATCGCCGCCGGCCCGGGCAGACAGGTCATACACACTCTCATCCGCTATCTCCGCGGCCGAAACGTCAAGGCTGATCACCTTCACGCCCGACTGCGTAAACTCTGCCGGGGGAGCTTGCCGCGTCAGCAGGATTGAGGCCTTCGCGTCCGCCAGCATGAAAGATAGTGTCTCTGCCGGGTACGACGGATCGAGCGGTACAAATGCAGCTCCGGCTTTCAGGATCGCCAGCAACGCAACCACAAGATCGAACGATGGCTCCAGGTGGACAGCAACGAGCGTTTCCGGCTTTGCCCCGTGACGTTTTAAGTAGCGGGCAAGTTGATTCGCACGCTGATTCAATTCTGCGTACGTGAGTTTGCGATCATTGAGAACAACCGCGAGCGCTTCAGGCTTGCGCGCGACCTGCTCTTCGAATAACTGGTGCACAAGTTTATTTGCATTCATATCAGTTTCACCCCAACGTTCCAGTAAGGCTTTGGTTTCGCTGCCAGAGGTCAAAGGCAGCTCGAGTAGGCGCTGTTCCGGAGCTTTGACTATCTCCTCCAGCAGGTTACGAAAGTGACCCATCATGCGCTCGATGGTCGTCGCATCAAACAAATCAGTGGCGTAGACAACATAACCAGTGAGTCCACTTTCAGTTTCAGTCATCATCAGGTTGAGATCGGTGTCTGACGACATTTCCTGCACCTCGAGCGGCGCAAACCGCAAACCGCGCACCTCCAACGGCTCGACCGGTGCATTCTGCAAAGTGAATTCAATCTGATAGAGCGGCGTGCGATTCAATCTGCGTTGCGGCTGGAGCATCTCGATGATCTGCTCAAACGGCACATCCTGATGCTGGTAAGCGGCGAGCGTCATCTGCTTCACACGCTGCAGGAGATCGAGGAAAGTCGGATTGCCTTTCATGTCTGTGCGCATCACCAGCATGTTCACAAAGAACCCGATCAAACCTTCAGTTTCGTCGCGGTTACGATTCGCGATCGCGGTGCCGACAGCAATATCCGTCTGACCACTGTAGCGATACAGCAGTGCGTCAAGTGTCGCCAGCAGGACCATGAACAGTGTCACTCCTTCACGCTGGCTGAATGTCCTGAGTTGTTGTGTAAGCTCCTGCTTCACGTCGAACATCACGATCCCGCCACGGAAACTCGAGATTTCCGGCCGGCGACGATCTGACGGCAACTCCAGCACGGACGAAACGTTCGCTAACTGCGCCCGCCAGTATGACAACTGCTCGTCGAGCACATCGCCCTCGAGATGCTCACGCTGCCACACGGCGAAGTCGGCATACTGAATGGGCAAAGGCGGCAAGGGCAGGGGTCCGGTAGCGCCACTCGCGAATGCGTCATACAGCGCCTGCATTTCGCGACAGAGGACGCCCATGGACCACGCGTCGCTGACGATGTGATGTAAGGTCAACAGCAACGCATGCTCCTGCTCGCCGAGCGTGACGAGCAGCGCCCGAATCAATGGACCACGCAGAAGATCAAATGGACGTTGACGCTCGTCAGCAACAAGTTGCTTCAAAGTCGAGCTACGCTCTTCCTGCGGCACGTCGCTCAAGGTCATTCTCCGTAATGACATGGGAGCGAACGGCTGAACGCGTTGAACAGGACGCCCCTCAACAGTGTCGAAGACTGTATGAAGGACCTCATGCCTGCGAATGATCTCGTTGAGACTGAGTTCAAGTGCTCTGACGTCGAGCGGGCCGTCGATCAGTAATGCCTGGAAAGAGTGGAACAACGGATCGCCGGGTTTTAACTGCTCCATGAACCACAAACGTTGCTGCGCAAACGATAGCGGCAACTCTCGATCGCGAGATACAGGCACGATCGGCGGTAACGAGTCCGTACTTTCCGGCGTGGAAGAATCGATATGCGCCGCGAGTTTCGCGACCGTGGGATTCTCAAACAAGGCGCGCAACGGCAACTCCACACCGGTTGCCTTTCGCACCCGCACCATCACGCGCGTCGCCAGTAACGAATGCCCGCCGAGCTCAAAGAAATTATCGTGTAAAGAGATCTTCGGTAGCCCCAGCAGGTTGGCCCAGATCTCTGCGACCGTCTGCTCCGTGGCCGTGCGCGGCGCCACATACTCGCCTCTGCCCGTGCGCTCCTGCAGTTGCGGCAGCGCGCGCCGATCAATCTTGCCGCTCAGCGTGCGCGGCAGTTTTTCCATCACCACAAAGGCCGACGGCACCATCGCGCTCGGCAGGCGCTCCTGTAAGTAGGCGCGCAAGTCATCCAGTTTCAGCTCGCCGTCGCCGACCACGTACGCGCACAGGAAGTTTCCACCAATCGTATCTTTCCGATCGATTACGGCCACTTCTTTCACACCCGCGAAACCGCGTATCACGCTGTTCAGCTCTTCCAGTTCTATTCGCACCCCTCTGATCTTCACTTGCTGATCCTTGCGTCCGAGCAGTTCGACGTTGCCGTCATCCAACAGGCGACCGAGGTCGCCCGTCTTGTAGACGACGTCGTTGGGATCGTTACTGAACGGGTTTTGGATAAAGACTTCGGCGGTCAGTTCCGGCTGTTTGTAATAACCATGACTGCGATACGGAGTGCTGATATAGATCTCGCCGATTACGCCTGTCGGACAGATACGCTTCTCTTCGTCAACAATGAAAGCGCGCGCACCAGGCATCGGCTTTCCGACGGGCACCGACCAGCGTTTCTCATCACCCGGCTGCACCTCGTAGATAAACTTGGCCATGGTCGTTTCGGACGTGCCGTAGAGGTTGACGAGTTTCACCCGCTCGCCGAACACTGCTCGCCACCGCCCCACGTCTGCCGGCAGTAAAGCTTCACCGGCCAGCAGCACGTACCGGAGCGCGCGAAACTGCTCCGCGTGCAGATCTTCGTTGAGCAGGGTGCGGAACAACGTCGGCACGCAATGGATCACGCTGATCCTTTCTCGATCGAGCCATGCGACTAACTCTTTCGCGTCCGTGACCAGCTCGTTGTAGGCGGGAACACAGATGGTGCCGCCTGCGCAAAGTGGCACGAAGATGTCGCGCAGCGAGCCGTCAAACGACAGCGGTAACAGTTGACTGACGCGATCGTCTTTACCGATGCGCAGGGTCTCGATTTGCCAGCGAATGAAATGATCTATGCCTTTAAGGCGCCCCGCGATGGTCTTCGGGCGCCCGGTGGAGCCGGAAGTGAAGTAGATGTAACAGAAGTCGTCCGGCGCCGGCGGTGCGGCTGCTTTTTCTGCCAGGACGTCGTCCAGCGCCAGTTGGTCCAACCGCCGGTACTTATCCAGGCTCAGCACTTTGCCGCCCTGCGCGAAGCCGTTGAGCCGTGACAATAAATTCGATTCGCTGATGAACAGGTCGGGAGCGACTTCCCTGACCATCGTCTCCAGCCGCAGTTCCGGCAGGAGCGGATCGAAGGGAACGAACACAGCGCCGGCTTTCAGCACCGCGATTATGGAAGCGATCGCATCGACCTTGTTATCAAGCAGAATGGCTACGATGGTGTTCTTCTTCGCGCCGCCGGAGAGCAGCAGGTGAGACAACTTGTCAGTGCGTCGCTTTAGCTCACCATAGGTGATGCGCGTGTCGCCACATGAGATTGCTACCTGCTCCGGCGTGTTCTCAGCCATGCGGTCGAATAAGCGCTGCACAGGTTCATGCTTCATATCAGTTTGCGCCCTCTGGTGCCTTTGGTGGTTTTAATTGAAGTTGGGAAGATTAAACGTATCGAGAAAGATGCCGAATGTGAGCACGATGATGAGGAGGTCGTCTTCGAATGGCAGATTCAGCTTGAAACCGCTCTGAGTGTATTCCGCCCGTAAACGATCGATCACATCCGGATTGAAATAACCCTGTCGCTTAATGCGGTCGTGAGAAACCATATCGTTAATCCACTCGATGCCGTGCTGTAGCAAGTAGGGACTGCCCGGCGCATGAAAACCGAATTTCTCGCGTTTCATGATTTCACGCGGCAGCAGATCCTCAGCCACTCGCTTGAGAATGTATTTCTCGGTGTAGTTGTGAAGCTTCAGCTCAGGTGGAATTCTGGTGGAAAACTCCACCACGTCGATATCAAGAAATGGGTAACGACCCTCAACTGAATTCGCGAGCGTCATGCGATCGCCGTGATCGGAGATCAGGTGATCCGAGAGCCGCAACCTGAAATCCAGATACGAGCGCTGGTGAAGCGGATGCCTGCCGCGCAAACGTTCTTTATTGATTAAGCCGTGGTTGAAACAATCGAACTCGGGGTACACCTCGTTCACGCGCGCGGAGTACAACGTCTGCTTCACTTCGCGCACCGCGAGATGGTCCTTTTCGTAAAAGAAGTCTCTGTCGCCCCACAGTTTTTCGCGTAACTCGTCTTCGAGCGCCGTCTCGAGGTCATAAACTTTCGACTCGCGGTCGCGAAAACTGTCAAAGCGATAGCCGACGTAGCCGGCAAACAACTCGTCGGCGCCTTCACCGGTCAGGACCACCTTGACGCCCGCATTCTTTGCCGCTGCGGAGAGTGCCATCGAACACGTGTTGTAACTTTCACGCACGGGACACTCACAGTGATAGATCATGCGCGACAGTCTCTCGACGATCTCAGACCAGTCAAAAATGATCTCGTTATGAATCGAGCGCGTGAACCTCGCCATTAACCGCTGATGTTTTGTTTCCGAGATGTCCGCGTCTGTAAAGCCGATGGAGAACGAATGTCGCCTGGTATTTGGCGCCACCTCGTTAATCAACGCCCCGATCAACGAAGAATCCAGTCCGCCGCTGAGATAAAAACCCACCGGCACGTCTGATTGCAGTCGATACCGCACGGATCGCGTAAGCAGTTCTCGCAACTCATCGACATACTCGTTTTCGGACTTGCTCGTCGGACTGGCGCCGAGCGGTGGATAATCGAGATCCCAGTATTCCCTGACTGAGACTTCTCCATTCTCGACCACGATGTAGTGCCCGCTCTTCAGACTCTCGATGCCTTTGAACATCGTGCGTGGACTCACGAGGCCTGGAAACGAGAGTGTCTGGTCCAGACCGGTTAGATCTACTTCGCGCGGCGCCTGTGGATGTTCGAGGATGGCCTTGATTTCAGAAGCGAAGATGAACAAGCCGTTGATAATCGAGTAGTAAAGCGGGTTGATGCCGAAGTGATCGCGTGCCAGAAAGAGCCGGCGGTGCTTGCGGTCGTAAATGGCAAAGGCAAACTGGCCATTGATCTTGTCGAGGAAATCGATCCCGTGATCTTCGTACAGGTGCAGCAGGACTTCGACATCAGAGTTGGTGCGAAAACTATGGCCCTTCTGGATCAATACTTTTTTCAACTCGCGATAGTTGAAGATCTCGCCATTGCACATCAACACCACGGAACCGTCTTCGTTGTAGATCGGTTGGTCGCCACTCTCCAGATCGATAATGCTCAAACGCCTGAAACCCAGCGCCACACCATGGTCAACAAAATATCCAGCAGAATCCGGGCCACGATGGACCAGCTTGTCAGTCATGCGCACCAACAACTCTCGATCGGGATTGCGCTCCCCACCCACGTCAATAAAACCTGTCAGTCCGCACATAGAATTTGTTTTTAGCCACAAAAAGGCACAAAAGGCACAAAATGAAAGGAATGTTGAGCGGTGTACATAAGATTTTTTTGGGCTTTTTGTGCCTTTTTGTGGCTAACTATTTTTGTGCCTTTTTGTGGCTACTGGCTTAGGGGCCAGTGTTCGTAGCGGCAGCAAGCGACCTGCATCACGTCACGCTCAACCAGAATCGGATCCTGCAGGGGCGAGTGAATTCCTTCCGCACGGCGACGCTCGCTTACTTTGTCTTCGTGAAACTGGCGTGTCTCGCGGTCGAGCTGGAGCTGACCGAATGACAGAAAACGCACCGCGCCTTCAACATCGCGCGTGGTCATCACTTCACCGCGATTGTGCACGCTCGGCGAGAACGGAATATCGATGAATCCCTTTTCCAACCCCGTCACCACTCCCTGCGCGATATCACCGTGTCCGCACAAGACGATGCTTTCGAAAATCGATTCGACCTCTCGCCTGATAACGGCACACTCGTCCGCCACGCGCGACTCGTCCACATAACAATCAACCGCGGTCGCAATACCACTGTTAATCAGCTCAATGCCCGTGATGTTGTCGGTAAGCGTCGGAATGCGAAACGCCTCGACCGGAGTCTTGCCAATCATGCGAGTCGCGCCCGAGCGCGCCGCCGTAACCGCAGAGTTTCGAATCAACTCGTCAGCACGATGCTCAATCGGAGGAAACGCAGCCATGTACTGGTGAAACACCGTGTTGACCTGCACGTCTTTGTGACCCATGTTGCTCAGAATTTCGCGCGTCATCTCCCCCAACATGCGAATCGCTGCGATGTCCTGAGAGCGATGACCCTGCTCGGCATAACCGAGACTGACGCACCTTACGCCCTGCCGCACGGCGAGCAGTGTTTCGAGTATGTTCGTAACGATCGCAATGCACGGCGGAATCAACGTCGCTGTTAACGTGCCGAAGAATTCGCGATCGAGAACGACACCGAATTGCTTGTAGTAAAGACCGGTGAGGTAGTCGACGTACTGCCAGTTTCGAATCGACTCGGCGAGCGGATAGTCTTTGTAATAAGGAATGTTGTAACAGATGGCGCCACCCTCAAACGAAGTCACACCGCCGGCATACGAAATCTCTGCGAGCAGACGCGGATCGCGCGTGCTGTGCCGCGTCTGTAACGGCAAATGGATCTGCTGCGCGATTTTTCGCAAACCACTGACGCCGTGATTGACCACCGGGAAGCCATTGATCGTCGAAGTGCGCGCCATCCGGCTTTCGCGAATTCCATCTTCCGCGCCAACGTAGTTGTTGTTTCGCGTCAGCGAATCCACCTGGTACGAGAGCACTTTCACGCCCGCTCGCTTGAAGTTCTTGAATAGTTTGATCTGTTCGCCGATCAGAGCGACGCCGGAACGCGGCTGGACCAGCATTTGGTTATGGCCCATCTGCGCCTGCGCCTGAATGCGTGGGAACGAAGGCTGGCGCAGAAGAAATTGCGCGTTGTTGGCGAGTCCACGCGCGCCGTACCCCGTCTTCCATTGCTCCAGCACTTCACGACGCGACGACTCAAACAGCTCGTGCTCCAACAACGTGTCAGACGCTGTACCGGAAAAGGAACCTGTTGCGGGCCACGTCTGTTTCCAGAGCGACGGATAATCTGCGACTGCCTCTTTACCTTCCAGATCTCGCGCCAGCATGTTCAGCACAGTTTCCAGCTCGATGAAGTTGAGGAAGACGCGATTGAAACCCATTTCGAGATAATCGCGTTCCGAGCCGTTGTTGGATCCGAGGTTGCCGCCGAGATACCAGAGCGTGCCGTTTGTTTCGAACTCTCGTTTGAATGAAGGAAATTCGCGCAGGTAATAACGCGCATGACCATCCATGCTGGAGATCATGACGAGGTTTGCCATGCCGGCCATGCGAAAGAAATCAGATACTGTGTTCTGTGTGCCCAGATAGCGAACCTGATAACCCAGCGCCGCGAGAGATTGACGCAGAATGGTCAGGCCGACGGAATGTGAATCACCGCCGATACCACCCAGCAGGATCGTATGACCTTTCATGTTTGTGACTTTTTCCTATCAGAGACTGGCGAGAGCGTGTTGAGGTTTCACTGCCTCGACCATTTTGAGTAAGTATTCCTGTTGCTTCGACTTCTTTTCTTTCTCGGGAACGTATGCGATCTCGAGGGCCAGCAGGCGATGCGACCACGCCATCAGCTTCTTGAACTGATCCGCCGAATAACCCTTTCCGAGCAGGTAAGGAATGGTCCAAAAGTCAAAAGACCACTGCGGTAGCCAGGTTGATTCCTTGATCTCGAGAAAAGCCTGATCGATGTGGTCCATCGCCTCCATGCTGTCCATCGTCGCATGTGACCAGACAAAGCCTTCGCCTTCGATACGATACTTCTCGCGTTGACGGTCCACCGGTGTGCCCGGCTCGCAATACCACAATTGCGTTCGATAGTAATCAGGCCTTGTCGTCTTGATGAAATCGACGCTCTCCCGGAACGTCTCTTCAGTTTCTCCAGGGAACCCCATGATGAATGAAGCAAAAGTGAGGACGCCGTATTGGTGAAGCAACTCCATGCCGCGCACATACTTCTCGGGAGTCGCAGCCTTGTTCATGTTTTTAAGGATGGTGGACGATCCTGACTCAATTCCCAGAAAGACGCCTTTGCAGCCACTTCTCGCTAATAGTTCAATCGCTTCTTCATCGGAGTTACTGCACCGGAAATATGAAAACCAGTTGAACTGATAGTCTTTTTCAATCATCAAACGACAGATTTCCTTGAACCGGGGAAGTGGGACATTGAACGTGTCATCGATGAAGACGAGGTTCTTTATGTAGCCGAGACGCTTGAGCGAATCCAACTCTTTCTCGACAGTCTCGAGCGAGGCCAGCGTCAGTTTCCCTGCCCGCTCAGGGTAGTTACAAAAAGAGCAGCTAAAGGCGCAGCTACGCGCCGTTCTCGTTTGCACGGTTGGCCCAAGATGTTCGCCGGCGAATGTCTGCCAGTTAATGAAGTTTTCATCGAGGGGGTTTACCTCCGGTTGTTTTGGCGTTCGTCTGAGTTTTCCATCTTCGCGGTAGATGATGTTTGGTACTCCGCTCAAGTCCTTGCCCTCGAGGGCGTCGATAATGAGAGTCAGAGTATGCTCACCCTGCGACTCGTTGACGTATATGTCGGCGCCAATATCTTCGAGCGCTACTGTTAGTTCATCTTCGTGGTAGTTTCGAAGATGGTTTGCTATCAGCGGACCGCCGACAATGATCTTTGTCCGCGAATTTCTTTCCCTGATGAACTTGACCATCTCGTTAACCGGCAGATTCAGAAGGTAGAACGTGGTGGTGATCGCTACGCATAACGGGTCTGACTCGAGATATTCAGCCAACGTGTCTTTCTCAAACTGAAAAAGATTTATATAGCGAGCTTTATAACCCCTCATTCTCAGGTAGTGAGTTAGGTAGACAGCCGCCAGATTTGGGATGTCACAGGATTTGAGTTCATCCTCAGTTTTTACTTCGCCGCCGTTGCCCGTCGCTAATTTCAAGACGTGATTGAGCAGACCTATGTAGTTCATGTTTCGGCCATTAATATTGACGAAACTGAAACGCAGATCTCGATAGGCTTCCGAATCAGCGCCGTAGCCTCTTAACAAGGCTTCGTATTCGGCAAAGGGAGTCTCGTTATATCCAATCACTACACAGTCGAGTTGCTCGCTCATCTTTTTACACCTCGTTCAGGCGTGCCTTTGCTCAAAGTCTGACTCGCACTTGGATCGGGTCAGTACAGCGAGCGGTAGCGACCTGGTTGAACCAGAAGAGTCAAATTCCTGACGGTATCGCATGCCGATCACTGACCAGGTCGCTACCGCTCGCTGTACTGACCCGATCCAAGAATGATTTTCGATTTTTGAGGCAAGCTTTCAGGGTCTAGGTTTGAGAAAGAGTCGGGGCCATCGGTTAGCAGAATGGGGATATCCAGTAAACGGCACTCAGGCTGCTCCACCACGCTTTGTAAAAGCGCTTCGTAGTCCGTCAGCAGCCGCGTGATGGTCTCAGGGGTGAATTGGTTCGTGTTGTAGCTCAGCCGCATGGTGAAGCCGTCCTCACCTTCCACGAGCTCGGCCATGAGGTCGAAGTAAATCCTCGCGTTATTTAATTCCAGCGGTGTGCAGGTGAGGCCCTCAAGGGTAAAGGGAGTCATCGGTACGCTCTGATGCCAGAAGGCCAGCTTCAGCAAAGATGTCGCGGCCACATTACGATCCGGTTGAATCGTTTCTACCAGTTTTTCAAAAGGCAAATCTTCAAATATATAGGCGGATAGAGTTGCCCTGCGGACACGGGCCAACAGTTGCTTGAACGTCGGATTGCCGGAAAGGTCCGTCCGCACCACCAGCATATTGATGAAAAATCCAATCAAGTCTTCAATCTCGCGCCGGTTGCGGTTGGCGACGCCGGTCCCCACAACCATGTCCACCTGTCCGCTATACCGGTGCAACAGGCACTCAAAAGCTGCCAGCATAGTCATGAAAAGCGTTGCATTCTCACTCTGGCTCAAGGTCTTCAGTTGCTGGATCAATTCCCGTGAGAGCACCAGTTTTTCACGGGCCGCACGGGCCGGCAGGCTGGCCTTACACTCCTCATCTATGGGCAGCTCGAGAAGTGGCGGATTGCTACCAAACTGTTGCTCCCACGCGGTCAACTTCTCGTCCAGCACCTCCCCTTGCAACCATTGCCGCTGCCACATCGCATAGTCGCCGTACTGGATCGCTAACTCAGGCAGCGGTGAAGGATTGCCGCGACTGTACACGTCATAGAGCCGCATCACTTCCTTCATCAGCAGCGCGATGGACCAGGCATCGCAGACGATGTGATGCATGGTAAAGAGCACTACCTGCTCCTGCTCGCCCAGTCGCAATAAGGTGACTCGCAGCAGCGGCGGTTGCGTTAAATCAAACGGACGGTCCGCCTCAGCACGCGCCAACCGCAGAACCTGCGACTCGCGCCGGTGGTCCAAATCAACCCGATGCAAATCAATGATCTTCAGACGCAACTCAGACGCCTGCGTCAGCGTTGCCACGTGGCGGTCATCCACGTCGGCGAAGGCGGTACGCAGGACTTCGTGGCGACGGATGATCTCGGTCAAACTCTGGTGCAGTGCGGGCAAATTGAGATTGCCTGACAACCGCATCGCCGCGGGAACGTTGTAAGTAGCCTGCCCTGGCTCCAACTGCTCCAGAAACAAGAGCCGCTGCTGCGCAAACGAAAGCGGCAACTCTCCGTCGCGCGCTACCGGAACAATGGGAGGCACCTCCGAAACCTTGCCCTTGCGCAGGGCGGCTTCGATTTGCGTGGCCAACTGCGCCACGGTGGGATTCTCAAACAACGCACGCAACGGCAACTCCACACCCGTCGTCTTTTGCACCCGCACCATCACCTGTGTCGCGATCAACGAGTGCCCGCCCAGTTCGAAGAAGTTGTCATGCAAAGAGACTCGCTTCAGCCCCAGCAGGTTGGCCCAGCTATCGGCCACCACTTCTTCCAGCACTGTGCGCGGCGCCAGGTACTCCCCGTGGCGCTGCGGCAATCCCTGCAACTCCGGCAATGCCCCGTAATCAATTTTGCCGTTCAGCGTCAGCGGCATGCGCGTCAGGTGCAGGAAGACATTGGGGATCGTTTCCTTGATCAGATACTCCCGCAGAAACTCGCGCAGCACCGCGCTTTCAATTTCACGCCGCGCCACGTAGTAGGCCACTAATCTGTCTTCGCCACGCTGATCCTGGCGCAGCAGCACCACGCTATTGCGCACCTGCGGGTGCAGGTTGAGCGCGCTGCTGATCTCACTCAACTCAATTCGATAACCGTGATACTTAACCTGTTCGTCACCGCGGCCCAGGTATTCCATCCCACCGCCCGGTAACCAGCGCGCGCGATCACCGCTCCGGTACATGCGCGCACCTGCCCTGAACGGATGTGGAATAAACCGCTCCGCCGTCAAAGCCGGTCGATTGATGTAGCCATCGGCCAGTCCATCGCCGGAAATGTACAACTCGCCGGTGACGTTTTCCGGTACTGGATTCAGGTGTTCGTCGAGTACGTAGATCTGAACGTTGGCCGCGGGACCGCCAATCGGGACCGATTGCCGCTGATCGCGCGCCGGGTCGTAGCGGTAGATCATACAGCCGACCGTTGCTTCCGTTGGTCCATACTCGTTGAAGATTTCGACGTTGCCGCCGAAGCTGGCGAGAACCTGGGCGGCAAGCTCGGTCGCCAGTGACTCGCCGCCGACGATGAGCCGTTTGACCCGGCTGTTCCGGTTATCGAAATCTTTGATAAGAGCGAGATGGCTCGGAGTGAGCTTGAGCACATCGACGAGGTTGTCCTGCACGATGCGCTGAATCGCAAACTGATTTGAACGTCCGTAAATAACCAGACGATTGCCTGTCAGCAACGGGGTAAAAAGCGAAGTAACGGTTAGATCGAATGCGAGTGAGGAGTAGAGCGCAAACGACGCTTGATCCTTTTTTACATAGACGTCCCTGCACCAGGACAGATAGTTGACCAGGGCACGATGCGAGATCTTCACACCCTTTGGTTGTCCTGTCGATCCGGAGGTGTAGATCACATATGCCGCGTCAGCAGGTGTGACCCGTTGGAATTCCGCGTCAACCGGTGTTTTCTGCCAATCCTCTTCGTCAAGCAGGATGGTTTGGATTCGCTCATTCAGTGGCAGTCTTTCGACCAGTGCTCGCTGTGTGAGGATCGTTCCGAGCTGTGCGTCCTCAACGATGAAAGCGAGACGGGTGCGCGGATGGTCAGTATCCATCGGCACATACGCAGCACCGGTTCGTAAGACGCCGAGGATCGCGACCATTGTCTCGATTGAATGGTCCAGAAAGATACCTACGTAACTTCCTGGTCCGAGGCCGCGTTGTTGCAGGTCGCCCGCGAGAAGACTGACGCGTCGTTGCAACTCGGCATACGTGATCTCAGTTCCGTTACAAACAAGTGCAATCGCCGTCGGGTAGCGTTTCACCTGTTCCTCAAACAGCTCATGCACACACTTCCCGGCCGGATAAATCGACTCCGTGGCATTAGGCTCGACGATTAATCGGCGGTGCTCGGCAGGGCTGAGGAAATCGAGCTCCGCTACGCGTTTATCAACGTCTTCAACTACTGCTGCAAGCAGCGCCTTGAAATGCCGCCCCAGCCGCTGCATGCTCGCGGCGTCAAACAGATCCGTGCTGTACGTGAAGACGATCGACAGTTTGTCTTCGATCTCGTACACGTTCACCACGAGATCATACTTGGCCGTGCTCGTCTCCACTTCCACATAGTTCAGCTTCAGATCTAACGTCGTCAGGTCAGCCTGCGGCGCATTTTGCAACGCGAGCACCACCTGCACGAGTGGCGGGTTCCCCGCGTCTCGCTCCGGCTGCAACTCTTCGATCAACTTCTCAAACGGCAATGCCTGGTGTGCATACGCCCCCAGCGCCGTCTCTCGTACACGCTGGACCAACTCGCGGAAAGAAGGATTCCCACTCAGATCCGTCCGCAAAACCAGCATGTTGACGAAGAATCCGATCAGACCCTCTGTCTCAGCATGATGGCGATTCGCGATGGGAGTTCCAACGACGATGTCGCGCTGGCCCGTATAGCGATGCAGCAGCGTTTGCCAGGCGGCGAGCAGCGTCATAAACAAGGTCGCGTCAAGTCGCCGGCTCAAATCGTTGAGCGCACCAGTCAGCTCCTGGTCCACCTGGAAACTTTCATATGCGCCTCGATAACTCGGTATGACCGGACGCGGTCGATCGGCCGGCAACTCGAGCACCGGTGCATCTTCCAGTTGCGGTTTCCAGTACTCTAACTGCTCGGCCAGCACTTCGCCCTGAAGCCACTCTTGTTCCCAGTGCGCATAATCCGCGTACTGCACTGCGAGCGCCGGCAAATTTTCGGGAACGCTCATCGCATACGCTCCGTAAAGTGCCGCCGCTTCTTTGACCAGCACACCGATCGACCAACCGTCGCTGACGATGTGGTGCATCGTTACCAGCACTACATGCTCATCCGCACTCACACGCAACACTTTCGCTCGTAGCAACACGTCGCGACTTAAGTCAAAGGGACGTTGTGCTTCGAGTCGCGATAGCCGTTCGATCTCTGCTTCCAGGTTGCTTGCGGGTAGTCCACTCAGATCGATGACGGGCAAAACCACCCTCAGCGAAGACGCGATGATCTGGACAGGCTTGCCGTCGCGTACGTCGAAACGAGTACGTAAGACTTCGTGGCGTCGCACAATTTCGTTGAAGCTTTGTTCCAGCGCCGCGAGGTTGAGCGAGCCTCTAAATCGCACTGCCGCCGGACAGTTGTAAGTAGCTTTGCCGGGTTCCAACTGGTCCAGGAACCACAGCCGCTGTTGTGCAAACGACAATGGCAACTCTTCGTCACGCTCGACTCTTACCAGCGCCGGCATTTCTTGTTTGACAGTACCGCCTGCCTCGATCTCCCGAGCCAAACCGGCGACGGTCGGCGTCTCGAATATTTGACGCAGAGAAATCTCTTTCTCCGAGAAGGCTTCGCGTATGCGCGACAGCAATTGCGTCGCCAGCAGCGAGTGGCCACCAAGTTCGAAGAAATTGTCGTGCAGCCCGACCTGTGTCAGGCCGAGCACGTGCGCAAACATCGCCGCCAGTTCTTTTTCGGCGTGAGTTCGCGGCGCGACGTAAATGTCTTCCAGCTCGGGACGCGTCTGGTCGGGTGCGGGCAGCGCACGATGGTTGATCTTGCCGTGTTGCGTGAGTGGCATCGCATCCATCAGGACAAAGGCGGACGGGACCATGTAGTCGGGCAGGTGGTCCTGTAGAAACGAACGTAGCTTCGGCACGAGGTTGCGCGTAAACCTACCCTCGAGCGGATTGTTTGCATAGGCGGCCCAGGGTTTGAGATTGCCGTTCGTCTCAGCTTGGAACTGTGGAAGCGGTTTGCCCAGGCGCAGGATCACGTCGTAGCGAAACTGCGTCATCTCATTCTGATAACGCCCGTGCTTGCGCAGCACGTTGACGTCACCGATTTGCGGAAACTGTTTTCGTAAAGCGGTAAAGAAATCCGGATCTATGATGAGTTCCTCTTCCTGGGCCATGTGCCGCTTCACGCGTTGTTCGAGTTGGGCAGGGGGCAGGGGCAGCGACTCCGCCGCTTGATGCAACTGCACCGAGCGATGAAAAGCTTCGAGCAAAGGCAGGCTGCGCACGTCGCCGATGAAGATCGACCCACCGGGCTTCACGACTCTCACCGCGCCCTCGATGACGCGCAGCAGGTAGTCGATACCCGGAAAGTACTGGACCACTGAGTTGAGAATTACCAGGTCCATTGACGCTGCCGCGATATCGTCAAAGTTGTCTGCGCGCCTTCTGAGCAACTCGAGTTGTGGCAGGTGTTCATTGCGCAGGCTCAGAGTCTGCTGGATGTAATCGAGTGCGATAGTGGAGAAATCAGTGGCGACATACCGCGCGCAATGTGGCGCCAGCCGGAACAACAACAAGCCGGTGCCGCAACCGATCTCCAGAACGTGCTGCGGTTGCAACGACAAGATGCGATCGACGGTCTGGTCCAGCCATTCGCGCATCTCTTCTTCGGGGATCGGTTGGCCCGTGTAACTATTGGTCCAGCCAGTGATGTTGAAGGTGGGATCCGGCTGAGTGCTGGGGTGGCTATAGTTTTCATTGAAAACCATTTCCCACTGCGAGACTTGCTCGGCGCTCAACTCCGCAGTATCGAACGTTCCGTTGTGATTCGGCTCGGGCACGATATAGGCGATAAGGCGTGCTTCACCCGGAGCTTCCTCACGCGCGATCACCACCGCCTCGCGCACTACTTCATGTTCTTCCAACGCCGACTCGATCTCGCCCGGCTCGATTCGGAAACCACGAATCTTCACCTGCTGGTCCACACGGCCGAGGTATTCGAGCTCACCTTCAGCGCGGTAACGGACGAGATCGCCAGTCCGATAGAGTCGTGCGCCCGATGTACCGCTAAACGGATCGGGAACAAACCGCTCCGCGCTCAACTCAGGACGCCGCAGGTAACCTCTCGCGACACCTGCGCCACCAACGTAAAGTTCGCCGGGCACACCCCGGGGCAACAATTCCATATGCTGGTCCAACACGTACCCGCGCAGGTCACTGATCGGACGCCCGATCATGCTGCCGGCATTTGCCGCGAGATCCGCCGCGCGCACACGCCTCTCGGTGACGTGTACCGTCGTCTCAGTGATGCCGTACATGTTCACGAGCTGCGGCTGCTCGTCGCCGTGATCTCGAAACCACTGGCTCAAACTGTCAAAGTCCAAAGCCTCACCACCGAAGATCACCAGGCGTAACGCCAGTGACTGCTGCACCTCGTGCGTCGACGTCTCATCGATACGGCACAGTTGACGAAAAGCGGAAGGCGTTTGATTAAGCACCGTTACACCTTCACTGACGAGCATTTCGTAGAACGAGTCGGGCGAGCGACTCACGAGGTAAGGCACGATAACCAGTCGCCCGCCATACAGAAGCGCCCCCCACATTTCCCAAACCGAAAAATCAAACGCATAAGAGTGAAAGAGCGTCCAGACGTCACACTCATTAAAGCTGAAGGAGTTCTCCGTGGCAGCGAACAACCGGCAAACGTTGCGGTGCGTCACCATCACGCCTTTCGGTTTGCCGGTAGAACCTGACGTGTAAATGATGTAGGCAAGATTGTCTGGGGAGACGTTTGCGGTTAACGGCTCTGTAATGATCTCTTCCCGTAGTTGGTCCAGGCAAACAACACCCGCGCTGTGCGGTGGCAGGACGGACAACAACGATGTCTGTGTTAACAGCACAGGCGCGGCCGTGTCTTCGAGAATGAAAGCGACGCGCTCGGGCGGATAGGCCGGATCGATCGGAACGTATGCGCCGCCGGCCTTCAGCACCGCGAGCAATGCGACCACCATTTCCACCGAACGCTCCATGAAGATGCTGACCAGAACATCCGGGCCCACCCCCAACGTTCTCAGGTGATGTGCGAGCTGAGTGGCGCGATGGTTCAGCTCACGATAACTGACGACCTGTTTGTCAAACTTGAGTGCGATGGCATTCGGGGTGCGCTCGGCCTGCGCTGTTATGAGTTCGTGCAGGCAGTGCTCGACGACGTAAGCCCGATCGTTGTTCAAATCGAGCAGTTGCTGTCGTTCAGGTTGCGGCAGCAATTGCAGGCGGGCGACGGACTGCGTGGGATTTCTGACGATCGACTCGAGTAACGTTTGATAGTGGACCAGCAAACGCTCCATCGTCTTTTGCTCGAAGAGCTCGGTGCTATATTCGAGAAAGCCTGTCAGCTCGGTTTCGGTGTCAACGAATTCGATAGAAAAATCGTATTTCGACGTCTGGCTTGTTGCGGGTAGCTGTCGCACATCGAGCTGGTGCAGGTTAAGCTCCGGCGCTAAACCGCTATGCACGGCGAAAACAACCTGGAAGAGCGGGTTGCGGTTGAGCTGTCGTTCCGGTTGCAGCTCTTCGACGAGCTTGTCAAACGGCAGGTCCTGATGCTCGTAAGCGCCCAGCGCCACTTCTCTGACGCGTTGCAGCAACTCGCGAAAAGTGAGCGTGCCTGAGACAGTCGTGCGCAGCACCAGGATGTTCAGGAAGAAGCCAATCAGGTTCTCGGTTTGGCCGTGATGCCGGTTTGCAATCGCGCTGCCGGCTACGATGTCGTCCTGTTGCGTATACCGGTACAGCAACACCTTGAATGCAGCCAGCAGCGTCATGAACAGCGTTGTGCCTTCGCTGTCGCTCAAACGTTTGACGGCATCGCCCAGTGCTCTTGGGATCGTGAAATTCAGCCTGGCGCCGTCGAGAGTCGTTTGCGCCGTCCGCGGTCGATCGGCTGGAAACTGTAGCGGCGGCGCGTCAGCGAGTTGCTGTTTCCAATACGCGAGCTGCGCGTCGACCTGCGCGCCCTGCATCCATTCGCGTTGCCACTGTGTGAAGTCAGTGTACTGAATGGGTAACTCAGGCAATGGTGAGATTTTGCCCTGGCCGAAGGCTTGATAAAGTGCCGCAGTTTCTCCGATCAGGACACCCATGGACCAGCCATCGGCGACTATGTGGTGCAGCGTGAGAATGGCCCAATGGTGTTCGCGATCAAACCGCACGAGCGTCGCTCGCAGTAATAGATCGTTGCTCAGATCGAAGGGACGGCGCGCTTCCGTTTCGAGGAGACGGCGTGCACAGGTCTCACGCGAGCTTAGCGGCAAGTTACTGAGGTCTACGACCTTTAGAGTGAGATTGCGTGATGGAGTGCAGACTTGCACCGGTTGCCGGTCGATCACGTTGAAGACTGTTCGCAGTGCATCGTGCCGGCGAATTATTTCATTAAGGCTTTGCTGCAGTGCGGCTACGTTGAGTGGTCCTTTCAACTCAACGGCCTCCGGAACGTTATACAGTGGTGTGGTTGGATCGAGCTGGCTGACAAACCATAGCCGCTGCTGGCTGAAGGAGAGCGGTACGGGCCCGGTCTGCGGACGTCGCGGGATCTCGTGGCTCCCGTTGTTCTGAGCTGCTTCTTTTTGCAACTCTTTCAGCAGCAGCGCTCGTTGCGCAGGCGAGAGCCGCTTCAGTAACTCAGCGCGATTGACTGTTTTCGACATCGGATTTTATTGGCCACAAAAAGGCATAAAAATATTTCTATCAGCTTTGTAGTTTTGTGCCTTTTTGTGGCTAAGCAGGGCTCTGGCTTTCGAGCATTTCTACGAGGGCGAAGAGTTTTTCATCACTGGCCTTCGAGAGAATCGACTCTTCGATCAACTCTGCGAGACCGGCGATCGTCGGATATTTGAGAAAGTCGCGCAGACTCAATTCGACGGCAAAGTTCCTGCGAATGCGAGTGACGAGTTGAGTCGCAGTCAGCGAATGTCCACCGGAATCGAAGAAGTTGTCGTGCACGCCAACGCGGTTACTGCCGAGTATTTCACTCCATAGCGTGGCCAGCTCACTTTCAGTCGAGGTGCGTGGCGCCACAAATTCCACGGCCGGTCGCGCATCCTGAGGCTCCGGCAACGGCAGCGATTTGCGATCGATCTTTCCATTCGGCGTCAGCGGCAAAGCATCGAGAACCACGAACACTGAGGGAATGAAATGCGCCGGGAGACTGCGTCTGAGAAAGGTCTGAATCTCGGCCACGGAGAATTGCGTTTCCTGCGCCGGCTGTAATGCACTGCGACGGTCCAACTCTCGCGCCGCCGGTTCCGAGAACGCGTAAAGCATCGCGACATACACGTCGTGACCGTTCCCGTTTTCGTTCACGACCATTGTGTCGTCAACGACAAATTGAAAACCATGTGCTTCCAGCAACGACGTAATCCGCTTCAGTATCGATCGGCTATGAACTTCGATGGCAATCTGTTTAATTCGCTGCCAATCCTCGTCCTCAATGCCTGATAAAACGTCAAACTCACTTCCTTCAACGTCGATCTTCAACAGATCGATGCGCTCGATCTCATGCTCTCGAATGGCCTCCGAAAGCTTCTTAACCGGACAACTGTACGTCTCTCCACGCAGGTATTCGTTTAGCAATTCGTCAAGTTGTGAAGGAGGAAGAAGATCCTGTTGGTTCTCTCGCGCTGCATTATGGATCCAGTCAGTCACAATCGCCTTCGTGTCCTGTTTGTCGCCGGCGCTGTTTGCAGTGCGGCCGGATAAGCCGGCAGCTTCCGGATAGAAAGTAAAGCTGGCGATCGTCGAAGTACTGGACAGACCATAATTGAAGAGTTGTGCGTTAGCGTTGTGACGAGTGACGTTTGCTCGCAACAACTCGAAGTTGGGCGGCAGCGGCTCGAAAGAATAGATTTGCGCGGTCGGGCACTTTCGTCGCGCAAAGAGCGTGAAGAGTCCGATGTTTGCTCCCACGTCGAAGACGACGGCGCCGTCTTCCAGCGTGATCCCATGCTTTAGATAGACCTCGTCTTCAAACACTTCCTTACAGATAATGCTGGTTTGAAAACTCCCGTGATGCGCGACGATCATTCCGTTCGGCAGCCTGAAGCCGGGCTGGTTAACGTCCAGGAGTTCCTTGCCGTGCGGTAGCTGCGGAACAATGTAAGCGACGAGACTACTGTCGCCGGGCGTGAGCTCTTTAATGGCAACGACTGCTTCGCGGACGGATTCGTGTTGCCTGAGCACCGTCTCTATTTCACCCAGCTCGATACGGTGACCGCGAAGTTTCACCTGCTCATCCGCGCGCCCTAAAAACTCCAGGCTGCCGTCAGGTCGATAGCGCACGAGATCGCCGGTGCGATACATGCGGGCCCCGCCTTGTGGATTCCACGGATCCGGCACGAAACGTTCGGCGGTTAAATCAGACTGCTTCCAATAACCTCGGCTGAGACCGGCTCCACCGATGTAGAGTTCGCCCGTCACTCCCAGGGGCACAGGCTTCAACTGCTGGTCCAACACGTAGACCATCTGATTTGCCATCGGCTTGCCGATCGGCATCGTTTGTGGGCCGCAGTGGCCGGTGTAGGTGGTGGACCAGATCGTCGTTTCCGTTGGGCCATACATATTGCGAACCTGTGCACCGGTCAGCGTTTGCAGTTCGGCGACGAGCTCACTCGAGACTGCTTCGCCACCCAGCAAAAGATGCTGCAGGTTTGTAATTGCCCCGCGTGAGGAAGAGTCCAGTAAGAGAAGGCGTGCGAGCGAGGGCGTGCATTGCATGTGCGTCACGCCGTGTTTCGCCAGTTGAGTTGCGATTGAGTAGTCGCCCTCTTCGCGTTGGACCTGGCTGCGTTTTCTAAGCTGGTCCAGATGGATCAGGTTGAAAATGACAGAGTCGACATCAACGCCGAAGTCGATCAGGCATGCAATTTCGTCGATGTTTGCGAGTTTCAGGCGGTCAACCATCTGCATACACGTTTCCGGCGTGCCGAATAGACCACTGGTTTGGTAGTAGCGGTCAAAAGCATGGGCCAGTAGTGCCTCGAGATCGTCGCCGGTCAATTCGTCTGCAACTTCATGGCCCAGGCTGCGGAGAAAGTTCCGGGCCAAACTGATCGAGCTGGCGAGATAGCGGCAGAGAGGTCCCTGCACTTTTTCCGCGACGTATGCGAGATCGGGGCCGACGAAAGTGTGCAGCATGAGAGTCACAAACGGCTTCTCTGCGCTTCCCTTCCCGGGACGCCACGACTGCCGGTAGATCTCGATCTTCTCGGCAAGTTCGTCGATGCTCTGACCCAGCAGGTGTGTGAGCAAATTAGCGCCGGCCTCACCTGCGGCGCGAAATGTGTCGGCGTGTCCGGCGCTTGTGATCCAGAATGGAAGCTCCGGTTGAATCGGGCGTGGATGAATTTTGATTTCGACGTCGTTGCCGGCGCCACCTTTGAAGTTCACTGCCTCGCCACGCCAGAGGCTTCGCACTGTTTCCAGGTGCTGCAACATCAACTGCTTGCGATCCGGATAGTTTTCCGGAGCAAACACGAAATCGTCTGCATGCCAACCTGATGCAAATGAAACCGCTACGCGGCCGTGCGAGATGTTATCGACAAACGCCCACTCTTCCGCGACGCGGATCGGATGATGCAGCGGCAGCACCACACTGCCGGCGCGCAGTTGAACCCGGTTTGTGATCGTTGCGAGGGCAGCGCTGGTCAAAGCAGGGTTTGAATAGAGACCGCCGAATTCGTGGAAATGACGTTCCGGCGTCCAAACCGCGGTGAAGTCATGTTCGTCCGCAAACTTCGCACCCTCCATTAGCAGACGGTATCGATCTTCCGGAGATCCATTCTCTTCACTCGCAAAGTAGAACAGGCTGAAGTCGATGTTCCGTCGTGATGAAGTTGTTTGCGACTGATCGATCGTCGTCGACGTGGTTTCCGCTTCTGACTGTATTACGACCTTGAAGCCGCGCGTCAAAGTCCACAACAACTCGAGCACGGAGATGTCGAACGAGATGCTCGTCACCGCCAGCCACGTTCCAATCTCCTGCGATTCGAAGCAGCGATCCATGCCGGCGCAGAAGTTGACTACGTTCCGATGCGAGATCATCACACCTTTGGGCCGTCCGGTTGAGCCCGAAGTGTAGATGATGTAAGCCAAATTCTGCGCCGTGCTTTCGCCCGGCGGATTCTCTTCCGGCTCCGCGGTGAAATCCGCCCAGCGATCAACGCAAACTCGCTCCACATAAGCAGTCAAATCTTTCAACAGATTGCCCTGCGTCAACAGCACGCGCGCCTCTGAGTCGGCTAGCATGTAGGCCAGGCGATCCTTCGGATACTGCGGGTCGAGAGGTAGATAAGCACCTCCCGCTTTGAGTATGCCGAGCAGGCCGACGATCATATCCAGCGAACGTTCGAGGCAGATGCCGACGCAGACTTCTGGTCCAACACTGAGCTTTTTCAGATGGTGGGCCAATTGATTTGCTCTGCGGTTGAGTTCGCTATATGTGTATTGTCGATCGCGAAAGACCAGCGCTGTTTGATCCGGAGAGCGTTTGACCTGCGTTTCGAAGAGTTCGTGCAAACAACTCTCTTCCTGATAATGGATCCGCGTACTGTTGAAGTCCTTTAACACCAACTGTTCGTCATGCGGTGGCAGCAGTTGCAGGTCAACGACTCTCTTCTGCGGGTTGCTGACGGCGTCTGCGAGCAAAACCTGGAAATGTTGAGCCAGACGCGCGATCGCCGCCGCGTCGAAGAGATCCGTGTTGTACTGCATCACACCGGCGAGCTCGTCTCCGAGTTCCGCCATCATCAACGTGAGATCAAACTGCGCGACTGGTTGATCGAACGGCATTGCTTCCAACACAAGGCCGCCGATTTCCACGCGCTTGCCGCTTTCACCGAGGGCGAAAGCCGACAATTCCGGCTGTTGCGGCAACGGCGATTGATGCCAGGAAAACATCACCTGAAACAGGGGAGCGCGACCCGGATCGCGTTCGACCTGAAGACGCTCAACCAGCAGTCCAAACGGTAGTTCCTGATGGTCCAACGCTTCGAGCACTGTCCGGCGCACCTCTTTGTGAAACGCCTCAAACGTCAGTTCAGGAGCGACGCGCGCGCGCAAAGTGACGGGATTGACGAAGTATCCGATGATCGAACTCAACGCGGCCTTGCGCCGGCCGGATGTTGGAGAACCGACAAGTAGATCTTCCTGTCCGGTGTAGCGATATAAAAGCACCTGAAATGCCGCCAGCAATGTCGTGTAGAGAGTGGTGTTGTAATCGTGTGCGAGCTGTTTGAGTTTTGCGGTCAGTTCGGCGTCGAGATGAAACCGTTCATTAGCTCCGGCATAACTCTGCACCTGTGGCCGTGGTTTTGACACAGGTAGATTCAGCACGGTCGGCGCTCCACTCAATTGGTTTTGCCAGTAGTTCCACAGGCGTTCAGCCTCGGGGCCGTCGAGCATTGCTGCCTGCGAGCGAGAGTATTCGAGGTAATCGATCGGCGGCAGAGTGAAGTCTACGTTCTCATTGCGCGTTTGTGCGTCGTAGATCCGGCCCAGTTCGGTGACGAGCAGGGCCATGGACCAAAAGTCGACGATGATGTGATGCGCGACGAAGAGCAGCACAAAGTCGTCCGGCGCGCGTTTGAACAAGCTTACGCGCAGAAGCGGGCCACTCGTGAGATCGAAAACATGAGTGGTTTCTGCTTTCAGGATCTCTCCCAATTCACTCTCACTCAGATCGGAGACATCCTGCTGCTGGAGACGGGTCTCCATGAAATCGTCAACTCTTTGTACCGGAGTCTCCGACTCTACCGGGAATGTTGTGCGCAGTGCCGGGTGACGCTCGACGAGTTTGTCGAGCGCCGTTTGCAAGGCGACGGTGTCGAGTGATGAGTAAACACGTGCCGCCGCGGAAATGTTGTAAGCCGCACTGTCAGGCGCCAACTCATGCAAAAACCACAACGCCCTCTGCCCGTAAGAAAGTGGCGCCTCTTTCGATTCAACGCGCTCAGGCGCCACTTTCAGCTTAGCCGTCTGGTTCGAAATGTGGGCCGCAAGTTGAACGACGCTGGGACTCTGCAGCACATCCGCGACGCTCAAACTCACACCGAACGACGTCTCAATCGCATGCGTGAGCTCGACTGCCCTTAGTGAATCGACGCCCAAAGGATGGTTGCGGTTTATGTCACGCGGATTTACACCGATCCGTACGGATAAAGCACCGATCAACCATTCTTCGATCGTCTCCGTTTTCTTATCCGTTTCATCTGTGGTTCCACTGTTCGCGCTCCACATCGCCAACGGCGCAAACTCGTCTTTCAAAAAGCCGGCCTTACAGGCATGTCGTTGAATCTTGCCGCTTGATGTCTTGGGGAGACTGCCGGGCTTGAGCAGAATGATCGCGTACACCTGTAACTCATGCCCCTCGCTCACCGCCTGCCGGATCGCGCCGATCACCTGCGCCAGATCCAACTCTTGTTGGCGATCGACTTCCTGTGTCACCACCAGACGTTCTTCACCATCGCGGTCAATTGAAAACACCGCACAACCACCCGGGCGCAAACCGCGATGACTCTGTTCGACTGTTAACTCAATGTCGTTGGGAAAATAGTTACGCCCGCGAATGATGATCAGATCCTTCAAGCGACCGGTGACAAACAATTCACCTTCGCCCAGGAATCCAAGATCTCCCGTCCGTAGATACGGGCCTTTTCCATCGACGTACGCTTTAAACGTTGCCTCTGATTCTTCGGGACGGCGCCAGTAACCCTGGGCGATGTGAGGACCTGCTACCCAGATCTCGCCAATCGATCCCGGCGGACATTCGCGCAGTGAGGAAGGATCGACGATCAGGACTTCCTGGTCCAACCAGCTTCGGCCCGAACCAACCAGCGCTGTCGCTTCGCCTTCGTCATCACTCAAAACAACCTGGTTGAGCTCGAGCGCTGTTCGTTTCACGTTGGCAACAACGGGCGGCGACGTCTTCAGTCCACCAGTGACGAAGAGCGTGGCCTCTGCCAGGCCGTAGCATGGGAAAAAAGCTTCGCGACGAAAACCCGAAGACTCGAACGCAGCGACAAAGCGATCGAGCGTGCCGGGGCGGATCGGTTCGGCGCCGTTGAAAGCGACGGTCCAACTGCGTAGATCGAGTTTCTCTCTTTCTTCTGTCCCAATCTTGCGCACGCAGAGGTCGTAGGCGAAGTTTGGTCCCCCACTGGTGGTCGCCTGGTAACGTGAGATCGCTTGTAACCACCGCGCGGGCTTTTGCAGGAAGCTCAGCGGGGACATCAGGACACAGGGCGCGCCGCAATACATCGATTGCAGCACGTTGCCGATCAAACCCATGTCGTGGTAGAGCGGCAACCAACCCAGGATGATCGATTCCTCGTTCTGTCCAAACGCCGTCTGAATCATCCGCTGGTTCTGTAACAAATTGTCATGCGTAAGCACGACGCCTTTCGGGGTAGCAGTGGAGCCTGAAGTGTATTGAATGAACGCGAGCGCGTCCCCTGTGACTTTTTCTTGTTGCCACTGAGCGGCTTCACTCAGATCGAGATTGTCGGTCGACTGCCATTGAAGCGCCTGCAGATCAGTCTGTCCGAGATTCGAGAGGATCTGAGCGGTGGCGAGCGCCACTCGTGGTTGGGCGTCTTTGATAATGGACCACAACCGCGGGATGGACCGGCGCGATGTGGGAGGATACACCGGCACGGCAACGGCGCCCGCATAGAGCGAACCGAAGAAGGCCGCGATGTATTCGAGCCCCGGCGGATAGAGTAATAGTACCGGTTGATCTTTGGCGCCCAGGCTCTGTAGCCGGGCGCCGATCGCGCGTGCTCGCTGGTCCAACTCGCCATAAGTCAGACTGGTTTCCTCTGTTTCCCCGTCGCTCAAGAATGTGTAGGCGTTCTTGTCGGACTGGGAACCAGCGCGTGCACGCAAGAGCTCGATGAGCGTCTTGTGTTTGAGATTCATCTGACCCGTGGTGCGTTAGAAGGCTTCGGCCGATTTGGCTGCTGTAGTTGAGGCTATCAGGTCAAAGTCGTCAGGAACTTTGAACTGCAACTCCTGCGTACAAAAATCTATCCACTCTGGCGTGACTCGATTGAAGATGACGTTTTCACCGGGCCAGATAAGCTCGGTAACGGTGAAATCCTGCTGGAGGAAGACCACGTCGTCGTCAGAGAGCTCGCGCAGGTCTTCACGCCAACCGCTGAACTTCCGCAATTCCCCGAGCAGGTAAGCTCGAGCATAATCCCTGGACGTCGAATCACCGCTCGCTCCGTTTGCAGCCGACTCAGCTTTTTTCAACTGTCGCGCGACGTCGGTATGTTTTGCCGCCAGTGCAATCTTGTAAGGCGTTCTTTGATCTCGGCCCGTCTGAAAAACGTCGGCTCCGTGATTAAGCAGCAGGCTCACGATCTCCACGTTTCCCTTTCCCGCGGCCCAGTTTAAGGGCGTCCAGCCCTGCTCATCCTGTTGATGGATGTCGGCGCCCGCATTCAAAGCCTCTTCAACCTTAGCGAGTTGCCCCGTTTTCACAGCGTCGATTAACTGCGTGTTGCTCATAAGAACACTCCTGGTGGAAAGTCAGATTCAGACGGCTTTCTTGGATCGGGTCAGTACAGGGAGCGGTAGCGACCTGGTCGGTGATCAGCTTGCAATATTCTTAAATAATTTTGACCCTTCTGGTTCGACCAGGTCGCTACCGCTCCCT
>DASVGE010000177.1:0-46277 GCA_036379695.1 Pyrinomonadaceae bacterium
TTGCACATTACCGCCTGAAGCTCGAGGAGACGGCGGCACTTGTGGCCCGCATTCGTCATGAGATCAACAACCCCCTAACCGGCGTGTTGGGCCAGGCCCAACTCCTGTTGCGTGAAGATCTGAGTGAAAAGTCGCGGAAGCGAGTGGAGACGATCGAGGGCCTGGCGTTGCGTTTGCGCGATATAGTGGCTCAATTGCGGGATGTGCAGAAACCAAGCGACGACGGCGATAACAAGTAGCAACACTTTGCTGCACAGGAGAGTGTGTAAATACCTGCTCCTGACTAACTCGTAAGTCGTTTCACTGACTCCTTGAGCATCAGTCGCCGGCTGCTGATGGTGGCCATGTGAAATGGCACTACACAGCCGCAGCGGTCGCAGTCGGCGTTGTTGCCCATCATGCATTTCCCCTTCTGCTCACCGGTCGGACCAAACGCAAACGCCTTCAAACGAAACTCGCAATTGTCCGTAACCTTCTTTGCTTTGCCGGATCGCATCAGCTCCAGAGTCGAGTCGAGCATGTTGATGTAGCCCGGGTATTTTTTCTTCAGCGCCAGGATCTGATCGATCAAGCGATCGCGCACGGGCCAGTCGAGCCAGAGTGCTTCGTCGAGACCTGTCACCGGCGTGAAGAAGTCGAAGATGATGCCGCCACGCGCGATCGGTCCCCACTCCTTCACTAAATCTTCCACACAATCTTTCGTGATACTCGTCAGCACGCAGGAGATCTGGATGTTCAACTCCGGGTTATTGACGACGTTCTGTTTAATCTTTTGGTAGATACCCGGCGCGCGCATGCGTGCAAATGCTTCTTCAGTGCCGTCGATTGAGATCACCCAGGTGCAGTTGGGCCAATCGGGCAGTTCCATCGTGCCGTTGGTGACGATGGTGTTGTGCTTGAAGTACTTCCTGCCGGCGTCGATCAGTTGTTTGCGCACCATCGGCTCGCCGCCCACCCACGTACACAACATCATCGGATGGCCGTCGGCTTTCATCGCTTCCAGCTTCTCGAGCCATTTCTCGATCGAGAGCTCTTTTTCGTTATCGTGATCTTCGGCGAAGAAGTAGCAGTGTTCGCAACGCAGGTTGCAGCGGTTAGTGACGTCAATCGAACCGATAGCAAACTTCGGCAGACCAAAGACGAATAGTTTGGTAATGTCGCGAAGCTTGGTTAGTTTTCGACGTACGTTCATAAGACTTATTTAGCCACGGATATACACGGATTTCATACACAGATTGAGAATAAAATCCGTGAATGAAATCCGTGTATATCCGTGGCTAGACAGGAATGGTTTCTTCTTCCACGAGATAAGGAGTCGTCACTGACGTCGGCTCAGCGTCTTCGGCGAGCACTGCCTGGATGACCGGAAGACTCAAAGAATGTTTGGTTGTACGCAGCGGCACCGCCTTGCCTGCTGCATAAACTTTGTGGCGCCCGTTCTCTTCGTACCATTCGGCGAGGCCCGCGGTCTTGTGCATGTTCTCGATGATTTGCCGCCAGCCGACTCCGGTGTTGTAGGCGCAGAAGGAGATCTCGCCTTCCTGAGTGCCGTAAGGAATCACGCACATCTCGGTACGTCGAAAGTCGTAATTGAAAAGGTCCTGGAACCACATGCCTTCGACGCAGAGCACGCGCCAGACGTCGCCGGCGTTCTTTTGGGCCATCCGATCGTTGCGGTCCGAATTTGAATTCGTTGACGAAGGCTTGAACAGGTTGATGATCTGCGAGATCGGAAATCCCTGCGGCGCTTTCTCGGCGTTGTAGTTGCGCATGATCGCCATCCCGAGCTGCGCGTACGAAAGCTTCCGGCCGCGCGCGGTGTCGGTGATCACCGCCACGTCTTTCATGAACTGTTCGTAGTTGAAGAACTCAAACAACGACTTGAATTCTCCCGTCTCCTTGTTCACCACCAGCAACGTGAAGATGCCGCAGTTGGGATGGCAATTACATGACGACCAGCCCCACGGAGCATCGGCGCCCTGCAACATGTCCATCACGCTCGTGAACGCTGAATAGGAAGACAGCGGGAACCAGTCGCGCAGCGGTTCGATCTGTCCACGGAGCTGGTTCTTCAGATCGTGAGTCATGCCGGCGAGCGTGTAGCGCCACTTGCGGCGCAGCTCATCGGAAATATCTTCGTCGCGCCCGGTGAATGAAACCGGTTGGAATGCGATCGTCTGGACCTTGTCGATATTCTTTGCGGCGAAGTCGACGATCTGACCGATACCGTCGTTGTTCAGGTTGTTGACGATGGTTACGACGAGCGTGACTTTGATACCAGCTTCAGCAAGGTTCTCAATCGCTCGCAATTTCACGTCGAACAAGTTGCCGACGCCGCGATGCTTGTTCTTCTCTTCGCTGACGCCGTCAAACTGAAGATAAACGCCGTGCTGTCCGGCAGCCTTCGCGGCCTTGCAGAATTCCAGATCCTCGGCGAAGCGAATACCGTTCGTCGCCGCCAGGATGCGATAGAAACCGATCTTCTTGGCGTACGCGACTGCGTCGAGGTAGTAAGGCGAGAGCGTTGGCTCGCCGCCGGAGAAGAGAATGATGACTTGCCGGCGCGGTTTGAAAGAGACGGCGCGATCGAGAATGGCTTTGGTGTCTTCAAACGTCGGCTCGTGAACGTAACCAACCTGATTTGCGTCCATGAAGCATGGATTGCACATCATGTTGCAACGGTTCGTCAGGTCGACAGTCAAAACAGCGCCGCGTCCAAACTTAATGTTAGAAGTGCCGTGACGATGAACGTCTTTGTCTTCGGCAGCGCGAAAGTCACGGCCAAAGAAGAGCGACTCGATGCGCTCGAGAAACGCCGGGTCGGTCGACATCACGTCTTCGAACTGCCCGTGCTTCGGACAATTCTTTCGCATCACGACCTGGCCGTTGTCTTCGACGATCTGCGCTTTGATCTCGCCGGGATGCTCGTGCATCAGGGTCTCGAGTGAAACCGCACCGGTGATCACGGCGTTGCGAACTTCTTTTACGCAGGTTGGACAGAGACTGTCTGTCTCGCGTGGGAAACCAAGCGGCGGAGCACTGCGCTCGTAGGACTTGAGCAGTGGGCCGGGAGCCCAGTTTGGCCGGATCGATTCACCTTCAGGGAGTCGCTGGTTAACCGACTGAAAAGCCTTCCAGGCGACATCGGAGAGACCGGATATCAGCCGGGAGCTTTTCACTCCCGACAGCTTATCTTTATCTGATTCCCCCCGGCGAAATTGGTCACTAAACAAGGGCGCAACCGTCTCCTAAATACTAAAAACCACAAACAGTCGTGCATCATAAACAGGATTTGCAGGATCCACAAGACGCCATTATCTTGAGGGAGCCTATTTGGAGTGCGGTGCCCTGGCACCGCTTTGGCCAAAATCCAGCGAAAACCGGACCAAAGCGGTGCCAAGGCACCGCACTCCAGGGAGGCGCCCGTCCTACAATTTGGCTAAAAAATGACTATTCATCCCACAGCCATAATCGAAGATGACGTGGAAATCGGGCCGGATTGCGAGATCGGGGCCTACGCGGTCATCAAGCGTTTTACCCGCCTCGGCGCGCGAAACCGGGTCTTTGAGCACGCGGTAATCGGCGGCGAGCCGCAGGATGTGAAGTTCAAAGGCGAAAAGAGTTATCTCGAAATCGGCGACGATAATCTAATCCGCGAGTTCTGCACTTTTCACCGGGCGAACGGCGCGGGAGAGACGACGCGCATCGGCTCGCGCAACTTTTTCATGGTTGGGGTGCACGTGGCGCACAACTGCGTTATCGGCGACGACAACATCTTCGCCAACGAGGTTGCGCTGGCGGGTCATATCACGATCGAGGATCACGTCTTTCTTTCTAATAATGTCGGCGCACACCAGTTTGTGCGGATGGGCCGTTACGCGATGATTGGCGGGAAGTCGAAGATCGTGCAGGATGTGCTACCGTTCTTTATCACTGACGGGAATCCGGCGCGCGTGCGTGGCGTGAATAGTGTGGGGTTGCGGCGCGCGGGGTTTTCTGACGAGGCCAGGCGTGCTTTAAAAGAGGCGTACAAGAAGTTGTTAAGATCCGCCACGCCGGTTGAGGATGTTTTGCAGGAGTTGGGCCAGGTCGAAGACGAACACGTCGCGCACCTCGTGAGTTTTATTCGCGGGTCGAAGCGCGGATTCACCAGAGCATGAAAATGAGAGTCGAAGAACTCGCCGAGATTGTGAATGGTCGTGTTGTTGGCGACGGCGAAACACAGATCGAACGGATTGCGGATCTGGAGCACGCGCGTGAGGGCGAGATTGCGTACGTCGATAACGAGAAGTTGTTCGGCGCAGCCGCGGAGAGTCAGGCGTCGTGTTTGATTGTAAAGAATGGGCTTGAAGAGAAGCTGCCGGACCGAACGCTGATCGAAGTCGCTAATCCGAAGCTCGCGTTCTCAATCATTGGCGCGACGTTGCACCCACCGGTGCGTCGCGAACCAGCGATCCACGCGACGGCGGTCGTTGCGGAAACTGCCGACATCGCGCTGACGGCTTACGTTGGTCCTAATGTTTGTGTTGGGGAGCATGCGCACGTTGGCGCTTACACGAGACTCGAGGCGGGTGTGGTGCTTGGAGATGGGGTCACGGTCGGTGACGGCTGCGTGTTTCATCCGAACGTTGTTTTGTATGACGGAGTGTCAGTCGGGAATTCCGTGATACTACACGCGGGCGTTTGTCTGGGCGCGGATGGTTTTGGTTACGTGCGTCACGATCTAGGGTATCAGAAGTTTCCGCAGGTCGGGACGGTTGTGATCGAGGACGACGTCGAGATCGGCGCGCACACGTGCGTTGACCGCGCCGCGCTGGGCCGCACGCGCATCGGTCGCGGTACGAAACTCGACAACATGGTCCACGTGGGTCACAACTGCGACATCGGCGAGCGCGTCGTGATCGCGGCGCAGACGGGAATCAGCGGCAGCGTCGTGATCGAGGACGACGCGGTGATTGGCGGTCAGGTCGGGTTTGGGGATCACACGCGAGTGCAGAAGGGTGCGATCATCGGATCGAAAGCGGGGATCTTGCCGGGGAAGATTGTGCGGCCGGGTGTGTGGTGGGGAATCCCCGTCCAGCCACTGGATCAATACAAACGAATGAACGCACACATGAATCGCTTGCCGCAGATGCGCGAAGAGTTGAAGCGCCTCCAGGAACAGGTTGAGGAGTTGCGGAAAAAACTAGCCACGGATAACACGGATTGATTTCAGAATTTGTTCCGCGGCGCGCTGAGAGGCTCCGGGATCTCCGAGTTTGTGAGCGACGTCGCGCAGAGCCGCGCGCATCGATTTATTGGTTTCGGGTTCGAGCAGTTTGAGAATCTCGTGCGCGAGGTTTTCGCCGAGCAGTTGATCCTGCATCAGTTCTTTTGCGATCTCTTTGCCTGCCACGAGATTTACCAAGCCAAAATGCGGCACCTTGATCAAACGGCCGAGCGTGTGCCAGTTGATTGCCGACTCCTTATAAACAACTACCATCGGTGTTTCGAGTAACGCGGCTTCGAGGGTTGCAGTGCCGCTGGCGATTGCCGCTGCATCTGAAGCTGCCAGTGCTTCGCGTGTTTGTTGTTGGATCAGTTTGATGTTTTGAGCGCGTATTTCTTCGGCCGTCCGGCTGGGCGCTAATACCACGACAGGCTGCACGTCGGGGCGCGTTGTTCGCAGTTGCTCAATCGCATCGAGCATCGGCGGTAGAATTCGCTGGAGTTCTTTAATCCGGCTGCCAGGTAGAAACGAGACGATGGGTCGCGACGGATCCAGATCGTTTCGCCGGCAAAACTCTTCGCGTCCGTAGCGCGCCTTCACCTCGCCCGACAGCGGATGGCCGACGAATTCAACATGGCCCACGTTCTGCGCTTTATACCAATCGACTTCGAACGGAAGAATGGACAACAACAGATCGACGTCGCGCTCAATCCTACGGACACGTCCCGGACGCCACGCCCATAACTGAGGACTGATGTAGTAGATGACTTTCAAGCCGCGACGATGCAACGCCGAAGCAAGCCGGAGATTGAACTCGGGCCAGTCGACGAGTACCACTGCATCCGGAGATCTCTGAATAGCCGCTGCTTTTAGTTTTCGGAAGGCGCTGAGGAACTTTGAAAACACGCGCCCAACTTCGACGATGCCCATAATCGCGAGTTCGTCGGAATTGACAATCGTTTCGACGCCCGCTTCGCGCATCAACGGACCCGTCGCACCAAAGAAATCCAGCTCGCCGCGTTCGCGCAGTGCTTTGACGAGTGCCGCCGCGTGAGCATCTCCCGACGGCTCACCCGCAACGATCATCAACTTTTGGCGCGTTGACACGCGCGGATGATAGCAGAGATTTTTAGCCACGGATTTCACGGATGAACACAGATCAATCCGTGTTCATCCGTGAAATCCGTGGCTAAAATCTCATTCTGCAAACTTGTACATTCGTGCTAGCATCCACGCGCGCCCCTATGACTCGATTTCTACTGGCAATACTAATTCTTATCCTTGCCTGCCAGTTTGTATTTGCGCAGCAAACAAATCCGGTCGATCGGAAAGTCGCCAATCCGATGACCGACACTCCCAATGTCAATCCACTCCACACCGATCAACCAGTGCAGCGCCGGCCAGCTTCGCAAAACGGCGTAACAGCGACCCCCACCGACGAGATCACCGTGACTGCCTCGAGGCAGAGCGCGGAAGGACCTGAGAACGCGCGCGTCGCTCATTACGAAGGCAACGTCGATATCCGCATCGGCACTTACCGCCTGCAGGCAGACAAGGTCACTGTTTACGAAGCAGAGAACCGCGTGGTCGCGGAAGGCAGCGTCGTTTTCGATCAGGCCGACCAGGCGCGCATCACCGGCTCGCGCGGCGAGTGGAACTATCGCACCAAAACCGGTTACTTCGTCGACTCCACCGGCTTCACCAACCAAACACAGGACGGCACGCGTATCTATTTCACTGCCGATCGCGTCGAGCGGGTCAGTCTCGACACAATCGTCGCCACCAACGTGCAGGTCACTGCATGTGATGAAGACGTTCCGAAGTGGAGTTTTCACGCGAGCAAGACGCGGATCAAAACCGGCGATCGCGTGTACGTCTATGGGCCGAAACTGAAGCTGAAAAACATCCCGGTCTTTTATCTGCCGTACGCATCGGTGTCGATCAAGCCCCGCGATCGCGCTTCGGGTTTTCTGACGCCGACGTTTGGTGGTTCAGGCGCGAAGGGCTTTCGTTTGTCGACCGCTTACTACCAAACACTCGGTCGCTCCGCTGACGCCACTTTCCGCAGCGACATCTACACGCAACGCGGGCTCGGCTTTGGCGCCGACCTGCGCACGCGCGCCAACTCGCGCTCGTATCTCAACTTCGGTTTCTACGCCGTCAAGGATCGAATCTTTGGGCCAGCAGCCAGCGAAGCTAATCCGGATCAGGGCGGTTCGAGTCTTTATGTAGACGGCGTTCACTATTTCAAGAACGGCTTCATCGCCGTCGCCGACGTCAACATCACTTCCAATCTCGCTTTCCGGCAAGTGTTCTCCGACAACATTCAACAAGCCATCTCGCCGGAAGAGACGTCGCAGGTTTTTGTAAACAAGGACCACGACGAGTACAGCTTCAACTTCCTGGCGCGCACGCAGGTCACTTCTTTGGCGGTTGCGCGTATTCGTATTCGACAGTTGCCGAGTATCAGCATTGACAAGCGACCGACCATCGTGAGTTTCCTCAAGAGCCTGCCGCTTTATTTTTCTTTCAGTGGCTCGGCGGATGGCGTGAGCCGCAAGGAAACGATTGAAGACTCGGTGCAGTTTGTCACTGACGTTGGTGGTAATCCGATCCTCACGCCGTCAATGGTACAGCGACTCGATCTTCATCCGCGCTTTGAGCTGCCACTCACTTTTGCCGGCTGGAACGTAACCGCATCGGGCGCGGGGCGCGTCACTTATTATTCCAACTCACTCGATCCAACCACGCGCGACGTGTTGAGCCGTAACGTCACCAGGAGCTACGGCGAGTTTGAATTCGACGTGCGCCCGCCCGCGTTCGCGAGAGACTTTCATCACAGCGGCGGCCGCTTCTTCTTCCGTCACGTGATCGAGCCGTACGTCGTCTATCGCAAGATCTCAGGTATTAACAACTTCGATCGGATCATTCGCTTCGACTACATCGACACCGTCGCCGACACGAACGAGTTTGAGTTTGGCATCGCCAATCGCTTCTTCACCCGTCGCTCGACTGAAAACGTCAGCGACGTGAGCGTGAAAGAAAGCGACGATCCGAATCGGCCGTTGCTTTCGAGCCAGCCGTATGAGGCGTTGACGATCACGCTGCGCGGTAAATACTTTTTCGATCCATTCTTTGGCGGCGCGCTGGTTACAAACCGGCGCAACCAGTTCTATCCCATAAACACGCTTTCCGGGTTTGTTTACGGCGGACTCCCGCGGCGTTTTTCGCCGGTGAACATCGATACGCGCTACCGTCCACGACGAGACCTCTTCGTCGATGTCAGAACCGACCTCGACACGAACGGCGGCGGCATGCGTTCGTTGTCGACGACTTTCGGGCTCTCAAAACCGAGCATTCAGATCTTTCAGAGTTTTTATTACACACGCGCGATCGAGTTGGCGGGCGACCTCCTGCGATTCGCGGATGTTCGTGGTTTCGAACCCGGCACTGTGCGCGGTTCACAGTGGAGCCCCTCGGTGTTTCTGGGGCGTCCTGAAGAAGGTTTGTACGGCGGCGCGTCGTTCTTCTTTGACTTTCAGAAGCGGCCGGGCAGAGGCGACAGCTCACTCATCAGCTCAACCGTCACGCTGGGATATGCGTGGGACTGCTGCGCGGTGACGACTCAGTTCTCGAGTTTTAACGTCGGTCTGCGAAAAGAGAACCGCCTGGTTTTCGCCTTCAGGCTCAACGGCATCGGCGCCTTTGGGACCGAGCAATTCGGGCAAAGATGGCGGTGAAATCGCCGTCACGAGGAGCGGGTCAGTACCGTAACGCGGTAGCGTCGGGCCGGAGATTGAATGCGCAACGCTGACCCGACGCTACCGCGTTACGGTACTGACCCGATTTCCCCAGCGATAAAAGTTGTTAATTCTGTTTATCCTGGTATATATTCTTAGTCCCACACCGGACTTGCCGGAAAAAAATACTCCTTCAATAAGGTTTGCAATGATGAAAGCTTTGTTCTGTACCCTGACTGCGGCGAAGAAGCGCGCGCGTGTGCGTATTGCAATCACCGCTTTGACTGGTCTTTGCCTGACCTCGCTGGCCGTCATCTACCTGCCGACAGATTCCCAGGCAGTCAAGAAATCACAAAGATCGTCAACCGGTAAGCCACAGCGTTTTGTACCGGGAGAGGTTCTGGTTCGTTACCGGAGCGAGTCGATGGCCAGGGTCAAAGACGACAGGGATATCGACGTCTCTACGCCCGATGGCGCGAGACTGCGCACACACGTCGAGCGCTTCGGTGGTTCTCGCCTTATTTCGGGTTTGCGACGAGTGCGCGTCGCTCCTGAAGAAACATTAGAGGCGGTTATCGCTCTCAGTAACCAGCCTGACGTCCTCTACGCCGAACCCAATTACATCTTGCACAAGACGGCAGGTCCGCCGAACGATCAGCACGTTGCCGATCAGTATGGACTTACCAAAATCGGAGCAACGCAGGTTTGGAGTCAGTTTGATCAAACCGGAAGCACGAGCGTTGTGGTCGGTGTGATCGACGAGGGCATCGACTTCTCCCACGAGGACCTGACAGCTAATCAGTGGACCAACCCGGCGGAGACTGCCAATGGTCTCGACGACGACGGTAATGGCTGCATCGACGACATTCATGGTTGTAACTTCATCCCAAATCAAAACAACGGCAATCTGTTCAGCGGCAACGATCTCGAGTCGCACGCGACCCATGTTGCAGGCATCATCGGCGCCACGGGCAACAACAGTATCGGGGTTACGGGAGTAGCCTGGACCACACGTTTGATGTCACTAAAATTTCTTGGTCCCGCACCAAATTCCGGCGCGACCGCGGAAGCTATAGAAGCCTGCACCTACGCGGCAGATATGAAGCAGCTTTGGGAAACTTCGGGACAAACTAAAGGCGCCAACATTCGTGTGTTGAATGGCAGTTTTAGCGGATTCGATTACTCGCAATCCTTTATCGATGCGCTCAACGTCTTGAATCAAAGAGGAATTCTGTTCGTAGCCGCAGCGGGTAACATCCAGGACAGCACTCTACAGCCGAATAACGATCTCATTCCCACCTATCCGGCGAGCTACGACGTACCCAACATTATTTCCGTCGCAGCCACCAACGAAGCAGATGAGCTGGTAACAGTCGGCAATCAAGCGTTTTCCCATTTTGGAGCGACCAGCGTCGATCTCGGCGCGCCCGGCACGTTGGTCCTCAGTACAACACCGCCTTGCAGTGACCCTGGGCCTTTGGGTGAAGGCCATCCGTGTGGGCCACCGGAGTTGAAGTATCCTTCTACCAGTCCCGGCCCTAACGACGACACCTACTCCTTATTCAGCGGCACGTCGATGGCAGCGCCTCATGTTGCGGGCGCGGCTGCTCTGCTCTTTGCGCAGGATCCGACGCTGACGGTGCAGCAGGCGAAAAAGCTCCTGATGCTGAATGGAGACGTTCAATCAACGCTTGTCGATAAGACTCTCACCGGACGCCGGCTTAATGTGTTCAAGAGTTTTCAGTCGCTGATGGAATCCGATTCAACTGCGCCCGGAGCGGTTACGAACCTGCGCGTCAACCTTCGCAACGGCCGCACGATTAACTTGGGCTGGACCGCGGCGGGAGACGATGGCTCGGGCGGTGGCGCCGCAGCGCTTTACGACATAGCCTTCAGAGACGGCGCGACGAATGCGCTCTTTCCGCTGAAGGGTGTTGTTCCTGGAGCACCCAACACGGCTCAATCGACTGACGTCAGAATCCCCTACCGGCATACGGCAGGTACCATCGAAATCCGTCCCTTTGACAACAAGGGAAACGAGGGAGCGGTCGCGACCGTCCCGGTTATCGTCGCACCACTCGCGGGCGATCCGTACGTAGTGACACTAAGTAATGCCGCTACACTTTCAACCGGCGGTACGGCTTTTAATTTCGCGGGACTCGGTGGAGATGATAATTACTTCGACGAACTCTTACCCACCGGCTTTTCTTTTCCGTTTTTCGGGACAACCTACACAGAATTGACTGTCTCGACCAACGGTAACATCTTCTTTTCAGAACCTCCGCGCCGAAGAGAAGAGGGAACCGAGGATAACGAAGCCGATGATCCACCGGGCTCACCGAAGTTCCTCGGCGGCCATCAGATGATCGCGGGTCTTTGGACCGATCTGGAGATCGACCCGTCGAAACGAACCGACGCCGGCATCTTCAAGCTGCAACCGAGCGCAACGCGGCGGATCTATCGTTGGCAGGCAACGCGATTCGGCTGTCAGATTCCCTGTAGTCCGGTTAACTTCGAAATCGAGCTGAACACTGATGGCACGATCCGGATCAGGTATGGCGCCGGCAACGAGGGCGTAATTCCTACGGTTGGTATCGGTGGCGGAGATCAGGACGGCTACGTGGTCGCGTCACACAGTTCTCAACTGGACGTAACAGACCTGAACCCGATCAGCCTGTCTAATGCGCAGCAGATTACTTTCTCTCCAAGACCGGCAACCGAGCCAACAACTCTCAACAATTCTCAAGTGGAGTTGAAGACCTGGACCATTGGCGGGCGAACGTCGATGTACGCGAAATTGATCTTCCCCGATGCGGGCTTCAGTGTCTCTGACTGGGGCACACCCACGCGAACCGGGAACGATTTTTCCGTCAACGCGACTGTCCAGCGAGACAACGGCGTAGTGGCACATGCAATCAGCAATACGGCGCAGATCTGGGATTTGGGAACACTCAGTCCCGGCGACTACACGTTTGCCTTCAAGACCGCGGGTGTCACGGCGAAGACGTTGAACTTTACGATCAGTGCGACAGCGCCGCCGGCGAATGTGATTGATGAGGCGCGGGAGTTTGTGCGCTGGCAGTACAAGGACTTCCTGCGACGCGAGCCGGATGGACCGGGCTGGGATCACTGGACCGGAGAAATCACGCAGTGCACCGACGTGGCATTTAGACGGCCCGGTGAGACTGAAGCACAGTGTATTGATCGGAAGCGTGAAAACACGAGCGCCGCGTTCTTTGTATCGCCGGAGTTTCAGAACACGGGCTACTTTGTGTTGCGAGTTTATCGCGGATCATTGGGGCGGATGCCGCACTTTGGTGGCTCAGGCACCGTGGTCGATGAGTTCACGCGCGACGCGGTTACGGTGGGGAATGGCATTGTGGTGAATGCTGCGCTCGACCCCGCCGTGATGAATGCGAACAAGCAGGCATTTGTGAATGAGTTTGTGACGCGTCCGGAGTTCCGCGCGATCTACGACGGTTTGAACAACACGCAGTACGTTGACAGGCTGTTTCAGACGACGGGAGTGACGCCGAGCACATCGGATCGGCAGGCGCTGATTAATGGGTTGAACGGCAACACGGAGACGAGGGCCAGCGTGCTGTTCAAGGTGGTAGACGGAACCGAGACGATCACAGCCGGTCATCTCATTTTCCACACCACTTACGGGAAGGCGTTTTACGATAACCTCTTCAATGCGGCGTTTGTGCAGATGGAATACTTCGGTTACCTGCAGCGCGATCCCGATCCCGATGGTTTTGCATTCTGGCTCGGGAAGTTGAATTTCTTCGGCGATTGGGTGAACGCGGAGATGGTCAAGGCCTTCATCAAATCACCCGAATACCGCTCCCGCTTCGGCGCGCCGTAGAGATTTGCGAAATATTCAGCCACAGATAAACACGGATTTCATTCACAGATTAAAGAAAAATCCGTGTATGAAATCCGTGTAAATCCGTGGCTAAAAACCTACACGCCCAACCTTTTAATTGCCCAATCCCTCGCCATTTTTCTATAATCACAAGGCTTGTACAAGGCAACTGATTTTGTTGCCTCTGCCTCTTATGTGCGCCTCACTGGGATACAACGTTGAGGTGACCACCCCCGGCGTTTCTGTTAGACAAATCACGGGTCAATTCATCAGGTAGACAGGTGTGAAATGAAAAATAAGAAGACCAGGAAGTTACTACGCCCGCCAGTAATGATCGTCACGGCGATAGCTGTCGTGTCGATCGCCGCAATCACCGTTGCTTCGAGACAATCGGCCAGCGGCACGCAGGTCAATGCACCCCAGCAGGTGACTACCGCGACAGCCAGGAAATACACGACGGTGAAAGTCGCCGGCCAGGAGGTTCAGATCGACAGTCAGACCGGTCAGATGAAGCCTCTCTCGCCAGAGGACGCCAAGAAACTGGCAGACGGCGTGAAAGCGATGCTGAACAAAAACAAGTCGAGCGAAGGACTTGTCGAGGACCATCACCATGACGGGTCAGTGTCAGTGGATCTCCAGGGTCGTTTTCAAAACGTGACTGTGGCTCGTGCCAATAAGGACGGCACCGTCACAACCTCCTGCGTAGACAATCCTCGCGCGGCAGCGGCTTTCTTTGGAATCGATCCGAAGCTGCTGGAACCCGAGCGGCCCACCAACCCCAACCAGTGAATTGAGTAAGCACCGTGCGCATAAAGTTTTCAATTTCTCTCGTCATTCTGGCTGTCAGCCTTGCCGTCGCATCGTCCGCGTTCGGGCAGGCAACCGTTCAGGTTGTACCCGATAATACCGACACTGGATTCAGCGATTCCACACCAGTCGCGCCGGTCGGTGGTAACAACGGAACTACTCGGGGCGAACAACGGCGTATTGCCGTCCAAACCGCGGCAACTATCTGGGGCCAATCGCTAAACAGCGGACCAACAATCATTATTCGAGCGCGTTGGGCGCCACGGGCCTGCACGGACGATGGTGTTGTTCTTGCATCTGCGGGACCAACGTTTGTAGCAAGCAATTTCGCGAACGCCCCGTTTTCCAATACCTGGTTTCCTACGGCTCTCGCCAACGCGCTCCGAGGCGCTGATGGAAATTCCGGCGCGGAGATTGACGCCACCTTCAACATAGATATAGGTACACCCGGTTGCCTTCCGAATAATCCGTGGTATTACGGGTTGGATGGCAATGAGGGCAACGGTGTTGATTTGGTTTCAGTTGCTCTCCACGAATTCGGTCACGGCCTGGGATTCACGACTTTCACGAATGAAGAAACCGGAGCGTTTCTCACGGCAGGTAGCTCAACACTTCCGAGTATTTTTGATAGGTTCCTGCACGACAACAGCACCGGAAAACTCTGGGTCAACATGACAAACGCTGAGCGCGTCGCTTCAGCCATTAACACCAACAATCTCGTCTGGGCCGGTCCACAAGTAATCGCCGGCGTGCCGAGCACGCTCACTGCCGGCGCGGACTCGTCCAATCGGGTACGTATGTTTGCGCCAAACCCGGTAGATGCAGGATCTTCGGTCTCGCACTTCGATCGGGATGCCGCTCCAAATTTATTGATGGAACCCAACATCAACCGCGATATCGAACATAGCGTTGTTCCTCCGTTCGATCTCACGTTGCCCTTGTTAAGAGACATTGGGTGGAACTCTGCCAGCACGCCCTCACCAACGCCAACACCATCCCCAACGCCGACACCTTCGCCTCCGCCAAACGACAACTTCGCATCGGCGCAGGTCATAAGTGGCTGCTCGGGAACGGTGAATGGCACGAATGTAGGCGCAACATCGGAATCCGGCGAACCCGATCACGGGAGTTTTGGAGGAACCCGTTCAATCTGGTATCAATGGCAATCTCCATTTACCGGCACCATCAACATGAACACCTCCGGAAGTACCATGTCTGATGGATCTCCGTTGGATACAGTGCTGGCCGTTTATCAAGCAACGGCTGTCAACGCACTGGGTCCGCCGGTGAACCAGAACGATGATGTACAAAGGGCCGTAACTGTTCATAGTTCAGTCGATTTTCCGGCCGAGGCGGGAACCCTCTATCGCATTGCGGTTGGCGGATTCAACAGCGGAGACGGCGGAGATGCCGGATCGATTAAGCTGAACTGGAACAGTATTGTTTGTTCTAACGGCACGTTTTCTCCGACCGTATTAAACGCGAACCAGGTTGATTTGAAGAGTTGGAAAATCGACGGCCGCACGTTTGTTTACGCGAAGCTGACGTTCCCTGACGCCGGGTTCCGCGTGACTAACTGGGGCACGCCCACGCGCGCCGGCAACACTTTCACCGTCGATGCGTTAATAGAACGCTTCTCCGGTGGAGCCGCGCAGGTGATCACAAGCACAGCACAGATCTGGGATCTCGGCGCGATCGCGGCCGGGAACTACACGTTTGACTTCAAGAATTCCGGCACCACGGTGAAGAGCTTGCCGATCACTGTAAGTGACTCACCGCCCGCGCAGAATCCGATCAATGAGGCGCAAACATTTGTGTTCTGGCAGTACAAAGACTTTCTGCGGCGTGACCCTGATGGGCCAGGTTGGGACCACTGGACCGCCGAGATCACGCAGTGCACCAACCCGGTCTTTCGGCGTCCAGGTGAGACAGAGGCGCAGTGTGTAGATCGCAAACGAGAAAACACGAGCGCGGCGTTCTTTGTGTCACCGGAATTTCAGAATACCGGCTACTTTGTGTTGCGCGTTTATCGCGGGGCGTTGGGACGGATGCCGCGCTACGGTGGATCGAACCCGCCGTCCGCGTCAGATGAGTTCACGCGCGATGCGGCGACCGTTGCGCAGGGTATCGTGGTGAATAACGCACTGGATCCCAACGTGATCAATGCGAACAAGCTGGCGTTTGTAAATGAGTTTGTGACGCGCGCGGAGTTCAGGGCGATCTACGACGGTTTGAACAACACGCAATACGTTGACAGAGTGTTTCAGTCGACCGGAGTGACGCCAACCCTGGCGGATCGGCAGGCGCTGATTGACGGATTGAACGGAGGCTCGCTAACCAGAGCCAGAGTACTGTTCAACGTGGTAGACGGAACGACGACGACCACTGGCGGTCAGTTGATCTTCAACACCACTTATGGCAAGGCGTTCTACGATAAGCTGTTCAATGCGGCGTTTGTGCAGATGGAGTACTTTGGTTACCTGCAGCGAGATCCCGATCCTGGCGGCTACGACTTCTGGCTCGGGAAGTTGAATTCCTTCGGCGACTGGGTGAACGCGGAGATGGTCAAGGCGTTCATTAAATCACCCGAGTATAGATCTCGCTTTGGGTCGCCTTAGGAACAGATCTCATAAATCTTTTTGGCGATTCGAATGGGCTCCTGACCGTCATTGCTGGTCCAGGAGCCCATCGTCTTTCCTGCTTGTCGCGCCAGATCGTAAGCCGACTTCCTGACTCTAAACTCATGAGCGTTCGCGGCCAGATCCAAAATGGTGCGGACATAACTCTCGGGGTGGTGTGCTTCGAGCAGCGTGCGTAAGCCGCGTTGGCCCATGCCCGCAAACGGTTCCGGAGTTTTGAGGAAGGCCTGCAGGTGCGACTGAATATCGTCGATCTCGTGTTCCGGACGTACGTGGAGCACCGTGTCGCGCGATAACGACGAATACCAACCCACGTCAGTCACGAGGCTCGGCAAAGCGTGGTACCAGATGCGCAATTGACTGCCGGACGCTTCGCCCATCGTCGGGTAGCGCAGGTTGATTGCCAGGTGCGACGTTTGTAGCGCCTTGTTCAGTTCACTTTCGTTTGCGTAACCGTGTACCTGGACCAGGTGGCCGATGCCGAGTTTTGCAATACGTCTACGCAATCGTCGGCCATCGGGGATCTCGCCGAAGATGTCTAGCTGAAAAGATTCACGTTCCGGTAAGGCGCCGACGGCTTCGAGGACGGCGTCGAGTCGCCGGTTTTTGCCCATGTAGCCAAACATGATCAGGCGGTAGGGCGGAGCGGGGGGACGCGGTCCGTTATCGGGCTGAGATGGGAGTGTGCGCGGGAGCGACGCATGGGCGACGGGCCACTGTCTCATCGCCTGCACCTGCTGTAATGCTTCCTGCGTGTGGACCACCACTGCCAGACAGTTGTCGAGAGCGAGTGGCGTCAGAGGGTAGTGCTCGGTCATGAAGTCGATGTTCACTGAGGAGCTGATGAATTCTTTTGCGTGGCGCAGTCCCTGTTCACCGTAATACTGCTTCATGTGGGCTAAATAACCGGCGGTGTCGCGCCACTGTGCCCGGTACAAGCTATCGAAGAAATTGTGTACGCATAGATCGTGGAGGACTACGATTCCGGGATGACGGCGACTCACCTGCCAGATTGCGGCGTGGAAGAGATGGTTGTTGCCGATGTTGTAGAAGGTTACATCGGCGCGGTGCAGGTCGACCCAGTTGATGCGATTCGGATCGAAGTGTCGAACAGTGGCGAGGTTCTCCAGATCTCGATCCCAGTTATCCTGATCGGTCCACAACGTAAGCTCACACTGCCGGCCGAGTGACGGCAATATCCCGACCAGATAATCGTCGGCGATGCTCGTCCTGGCGGGTGGCAGCGGACAGAACCAGTTGATCTTCATGTCTTCACGTCTTAGCCTGCGACGGGTGTCACGTCTTAGCCTGCGAAGCAGGCGTAAGCATAAAGCCTGGGGCGTAAGCCCCAGGATCGCATTAAAAACAACGTTCGAGCCCGCGAAGCGGGCGGCAGCGCTGTCGCCCGCTTCGCGGGCTTGTCCGTAAAATTTAAATCGCTAACCTGGGGCTCGCGCCCCAGGCTTTATGCTTACGCCCGCTTCGCGGGCTTTCGAACAACTCTTCACGCCAGAAGTTTCTTGACTACGTTGGCCCACGACAAATTGAGACTCTCGTAACGCGTGCGGGCGGCGTGGCCAAATGCGGCTGCCCGGTCGCGATTCTCCCACACAAAATCGAAAGCGGCGGCGAGCGCTTCGGGGGTTGGGTCGGCGATCAGTCCCGTCGACTCATCCACAAACTCCAAAGGACCACCGGAATCGCGGCAGGTGATCACCGGCTTCGACGCCAGCATCGCCTCGAGAGTCACGTAGCCATAATCTTCATCGATCGGCGGGTAAACAATCGCCAGCGCGCCCGCGTAACGCGCCCTCTTCTCCTCCTCACTGATGCTGCCCAACCACTCAACCCGTTTCTGCACCTTCAGTTTGCGCGCGAGCGATTCGAGCTTGTCAGTGTAATCGGGATGGTCCGACGTCCCAGCAAAGCAAAGGCGTACGGGATTGCGCGTCACAGCCAGCGCCTGAAGCGCGAGCTCCTGCCGTTTCGGTATGCAAAGACGACTCGGAAAAAACAGGTAGTCATCAGCCTTCGACGAGTAAAACTTTTCCGCATTCGGCGGCGGGTGATAGAGCGGCGTCGAGTCGATATCGCAAAAGCGCTTGAGACGCTGAGCCACGTTGCGCGAGTTGGCGAAGACGGCCCGTGCCTCCGGAATCAGTTTACGATCCGCCGCTTCAATGGCATCGCGTACCTGCGACCCATTCGGATAATAAACGAGGTCGCTGAGCGCGTGGTCCCAGAGTTCGTAAGCTGTACGATGCTGGTGCAGGATCCAGAGCACCTTGTTTGGGTGCGGAATAAAATACGCGGGAAAACGCAAACCAATCAGCCGATCGACGCGCGTGCCCGCCACTTCAGAGACGTCGAGCAGGCGGCAGGCCAGAATGTGGTCGAGAATCTTTTCTGGCGGATACCACTTGAACGGAATCGCGAGGATCTCCGCTTCGTGTCCTGCCTGGCAGAGCGCATCACGCAAACCTTCGGCGTGAATCTCTGCACCGCCGCGAATGAAAGGGATCTGGACCGTGGCGATGAGAATTCTCATGCACCAACCTTCCGGCCCACGATGGCGTAATCCATTGGCCCATAAAAATAACCATTGAAACGTTCCGCCAGTTCGCCCTCACCGGCGACGCGGCCGCTCTCCCATGGATGCAACGGCAGGACTTCAATCTCCTCAAAGCCGTGATTCTTGAACAGAAATTCCATCAACTCGGTTGGCAAAGGATGACGGTGAGTCGGATCGAGATAGAAATAGTTGCTGCCGACGACGACGTTATTAGGATTCGGTGTTTCGAAGATGACGACGCCACCCGGTCGAAGCACGCGCAACACCTCATTCAACAAAGCCATCAACGCATTGAACGAGAGATGCTCGATGATGTGAAATCCCGTAATCGTCCCGGCGCTCTCGTCAGGCAGGCTCGTCAGGTAGACAAACAGATCCTGCTCGGTGACGTCGAGACCACGCGCACGGCTTCGTTCAACCTGGAGACTGTTGCTATCGACGCCGCGCGCCTCGATTTCGTTTTCCACGAGCAGCTCCAACCACTCCCCACGCCCGAAACCAAGATCGATCACCGGCGCATGCTCCTGCACGTAAGGCAAATACTCCCGAAAGCGTTCTTTGATCTCTTCGCGCGTTCCACGGAAACGATCTTCGAGCGCCACGTAGAGTGCTTCGAGTTGGGTATCAGTCAGGTCGCCGATACGAAAGCGCAAAGCTGCTAATTCCCGGGCTAACTCCTGGGCTGCGTCTGCGCGTGAGTCAAGAATGCGTTGTTTCAAGTCGTCGAAATATGTGCCGGCCACATTCTCAAAGTTTGCTTGTCGTTTCTCGATATCTTGCTGTAACTCCGAAAGCGTTCGGTGCTGGTCAGCCGAAGCATTCAGCCGGTCCGTTAAGCGATCCCTGGTGACATTGATAAAATCCGCAATCTGCTCGTTCTGCGACAGGAGGTAACTACCGAACTCCCGTTGATCGCGCACCAGGTTTGGCAGCCGCACGAAGGCGATGCCGAGACGAATAAGGTAACCGAGCAACGGAAGCTGGCCCAGGCGTCTGATCATTGCCGGGACGAGCAGACCATCGAGGTGTACTCCCTTGGATCTTCCTTCGGGAGAGAAACGCAGGTCGGCGAGCAGATCGATCTTATTGATGTCGCCCGAGCGCAGGCGCTTCAGTTCGCGCAACGATTCGGTTTCGTCAGGTGAACGCTTTAGCACGGCGCGATAAGCCGCCCGCAGAAACGCGCGGTCGTGGTATCGCAACAGATCGTTAATGTGATATCGATGGTCCGGACTCGGTTGAAAATCCGGTTGCAGCTTGAGGTGTGGAGGACCGTTTTTCGTTGAAACTGATTGCACCGCGCGGCCTGGCGGAGCCTCGTTTTGCTGCGCCGTCATTGACTCGCGAATTACGGCTGCCAGATCGTCGATCTCGAGCCGAGGTTGATTCATGCGCATAGGTCTCGACGGAATGCCTCTCGCCCAGCCGCGAACAGGCGTCGGAACGTACACCTTCGAGCTGGCCCGTGCACTGGCGGCGTCAGCCCCAGAAGATACATTTGAATTGATCTCACCGTTAGCGTTCGAGGAGACTATCGATCACGAAACCAGGCCTGCCAATCTCGAACTGATCTATTCACGGCCAAATCTCTTTCAACGGCGCTGGTGGACCGTCGGATTGCCGTCTTACATAAAGCGCAACCCGCTCGCGCTCTTTCATGGCACAAACTTCGAGGTGCCGTTACGCGAGCGCTGTCCCGCAGTGGTTACTATTCACGATCTCTCGTTGCTGCGGCATTTTAGCACGCACGAAGCGAGAGCTGTCCGTCGTGCGCGATTGCTGATGCCGCGGATGGCCCGCAAAGCGCGGCTGATCATTACACCTTCCGAACTCATTAAAAACGAAGTCTGCGAACACCTCAAAATACGTCCGGAGAAGGTAATTGCGATTCCACTCGCACCGCGCAGCAGTTTCAAGCCAATGACAGCGGCGGAAGCATTAGCGACGCGCAAGCGGCTGGAGGTCGAAGACGAGTTTCTGTTGTTCGTTGGGACGATCGAACCGCGGAAGAACCTGTCGACGTTGGTCCAGGCTTTTGAAGAAGTGCTGCGAACGACTGATTTGCGGCCGCAATTGGTAGTTGCGGGAAAGGTAGGTTGGAAGTCGGAAGAACTGCTGTCGCAGCTCGAGCGCTCGCCGGCTCGCGAGCGCATCAAGCTCCCTGGGTTTGTGTCAGACGAAGATCTGCGAGCGCTTTACTCTACTTGCCGCGCATTCGTCTACCCGTCGATTTATGAGGGCTTCGGACTGCCACCGTTGGAAGCGATGGCATGTGGAGCACCGGTGATCGCGAGCCGGATTCCGAGCATAAAAGAATCCGTGGCGCGAATTGTTTCGGCCACGGATTCGATTGATTTGGCCCGCAACGTAATCGAGTTATTGCGGGATGAGCAAGCGCGCCAGTCGCTGTCCATGCGTGGTCTGAATTACGCTCAGGAGTTTTCCTGGCAACGCACGGCAGCGCTCACTCGCGAAGTTTACGCGCAGGCGTTACGTTAGAACCGGGAGCGATACTCCGGCGACACGATGAACGATCTCACCATCTCTGCGTCAACCCAGTTGCCGAAGAACTTCAACTTGCCAAGCCAGTGATTAAAACCGTCCTGGTCCGGGTTGCGGCGCAGGTATCCAAGGTATTCCATGAATACAAAGACGTGGTCAAACTCTTTGTCGAAGTACGCCTTGCCATAACTAGTCTGGAACTCAAGGTGTCCGGCCGTGACGGTCACGGTGCCATCGACGATCTTTTGAACCACGCTGGCTCTCTTGGAGGCGTCGCCGGCTTCAGCGATCAGTGCATTGCGGTCGGCACTCGAGAGCGCGATACCAGTGGTCTGCGAGAGCTTGTCGACAAACTGCGTTGCGTTCAGGTTATCGTACGCCGCCTTGAAGTCTGTCCGGGTAACAAACTGCTCGACAAAGGCTTTCTTGTTGGCGTTGATAACGTCGGGCGAGAGCGCGTCGTTCACCACGATGCCCTTGTTGATCTGCGCCATATCGGCGATGTACTCGCTGTACAGCGGTCTGCACGATGCCGGCAGGTTCTGCGGAACGCCTGGACATTGCGCGCTTTCGAGCCTTCCCAACGTGCCCCAGTAAACACGAATGATGAACGACCCGGTGGTCTGGAATTCAGGGGAAACGAAGAACGCAGCGGATGTGTTGGTTCGCTTGCGATCTATACACAGCGCCTCTGATTCACCGGGACGACGTTTGGCCTGGTCGGCGCATTCCGTGATTTCGCCCGTCCAGTGTGCGTGTCCGGGAGCATCGGGGAAGCGACGCAGGAAGTCAATGTAATGTTGAGCGGTGTAAAAATCCGCGTCATCGATTGTGATTGGGGTGTTAGTTCCAGGCCGCAATCGTAAGGGTTTGACTTTTATGTTGCCGTAGAAGAGTTCTGACGGCAAACCGGGAGTTTCGGTCTCGATTCGCAACGTTGGCGGGCTCTGAGCTAATGCGCCGCCGAAGGCGAAAATCACGACCAACAAAGCAAACAAACATTTCCGCATGGACATGACTCCTAAAATCTTAGGGTGGGATACTTGTAGTTAGAACTGGCCCTGAGGCTGGGGTCACTCGAGGCTTCTTACACTTGCGAAGCCGTTTTTGAGTATAGGTTTGGCTTTTCACGTTGTCAATCGGGTTTATATACGATGGTGGAGCCCTAAATCGAGGTTTTTATCCACAGATTACAGATTTAATTAAACAATCTGTGCAATCTGTGGATACTGGCTTACTCCACTTCGGTCATTTTGAAATCCTCGACCCGGAACACGAGGAAACGCGTGTCGGTTGGCGCGTTGACTCGTTTGGCGGCGCTGCGGAAACGAATGACCGACTCACCCGGTGGGATCGTCACCGTCTTCGAATAAGGCACCGGGTTGTTATTTACTTTCAACTGTTCCGAGATCAAGCCGCTGATTACGAAGTCGTCCATTTCCGGATATCCGGTCGCAAACACCATCTCGAGCTTAACCGTCCGCGGGCGTTGCGACATATTCCTGATAACCACCTCGCCTTCGCTCGACGACCACCGCCAGGTCTTGCCCGGCCGGTGCTCGAATCCGGAAAAGCCGCCTTTCCAGTCCGCAAGCAGCGGATGAAGACTCAACTCCTTCTTCGCTTCCCACTCACTGTCGGGATATCTCTGACGCAGGCTTTTCTCAAAATCCGCCAGATTGAAAAACACCAGGCGGCCGTTCGGACTGATCAGCGGTTTGGTTTGCAGTGCACTTTCCAATTCCGACTCAATCCCAGCGCCCCCGTCTTCATAACCGTACCGATCCACGTAAATTCCACTGAAGCCGCTGAAAACGAGTCTTTCAGCCATTTGTCCAACAGGCAATGCTGCGACCTGCTGCTGCATCAGATCGCCGTCGCGGTTTTTTATCGCTCCGTAACTCCAGCGGAGGTTCTGCGAATGCACGTAGCCTCGGAAGTGATCGTAGTCGATCATCTTCTGAACCCGCGGATATTCAGGAAACGGAATGTAAGGTAGCTGAAAGATCATGGCCGCCGCCGGCACTGATGCCTCGATGCGATTTATGAATTCTTTGTCACTGTAAAACTCGGCATTCGTTAGTGCATAGTCTGGACGGTAACCTCTGGTCGTCTGGTCAAGGAAGCCGAGAATCAGCGCCACGGCAAGCAGCACATAAAAGATGCTGCGAAACTTTGTCCTGCGGTAAATGTTTTCAAGACCAATCGCGACGGCCATCAACGAAAAGAACGCGATATAGACACTGATCCGGTTGTAGCACCTGATCCCCGGAGACACGTACAGTGAGAACAGCAACCCAAACCCGCCAATCACCCCCAGCAGCACAGAGCAGATATTGAGTACGCTGAGATCGTGGAAAACACCAGTCATATCCGGCATGAGGTCTTTGCGATAAAGCAACTGTGCGAGCAAACCAAGAAAACCGATGCTGCCGATAATCCCGAGCGACGTCGCATCATTTTCAGTAACGGTGGAGTTCGCGTTGTGAAATCGCTTGATGCGGTTGAAAAGATCGATCCGGTGAAGCGTGATCGGCAATAACAACTGCGAGATCTTCAGTCCGAAAATTTCTGCTTCGATCGGCGCGCGCCGCATTGCTCCCAGGCTGCCGTGCTTGTACGCGTGAATGAAGCTCGGCGAGAGATTGATGACAATCGTCGTACAGACTATTGCCACGAACACGACGGCCATGACCAACGGTCGCAAACTCTTGAATTTCATCGCGCCGACAGCGCCCGCGACCACCAGCAGAAAGCAGAAGAAGAAAGGATAGTAGACACCGCTGGTGCCGAGCAGTATGCAGATGAGCACACTGATGATGAACTTTCTTGTTCGCGGAGCTAAAACTTCACTGGTGAGCCAAAGCACGACCATGATTGCCGGCGGCACGATGTAGTAAGCGGAAAGAATGAGGTGATTTTGATTCCGCATGAAATGAAACGGCAGGAACGCGTACAAAAGACTAACAAAGAGCGCCGGAATGTAAGACAAGTTGAACTGTCGCAGAACGTAAACAGACGTGACCGTGATCAATGGGAACGACAACAGGTAAAACAGGTTCATTACCAGAAACGGATTGCTGGTGAAGATCGCGATCAGTTTCATGAAGATGACGACCGCATTGTCGTAAGTGGGAAACTCGTACATCTCCAAACCGCCGGGCGCTGCGACGGCCGGGTTCCGCCAGTACCAGCCGTTCTCGATGGTCCCCTTGGTGGACATCGCGTAAAAAATGCTGTCGCCTGAGTAGTAAAAAGGAGCGCGCAGGTCAGCGCGCCAGATTTTGAAAAAGATGCAGAGGATCAGCATGCACAGCGCTGCCGCCGCGACGTATTGGAAGACGGTTTTCATCTGCGTTTTATCAGCGTTCATCTGCGGCTAAGTTATCTCCAGATTACAGACGGCGATTGAGAGATGACGATCGTCGTTGCTGTTTGGATTTGCTGTTGACGGCTGCCAGGTGCGGCTTGCAACGATATCGAGTTTGAATTCCGAGACTCCCCGCGTGATCGTCTCTGCGACAGCTATCTCCAACTCTAACCAGCCATACTCGAATAAACAAAAACCGCAGATGTGTTCATCGTTGAGTTTGAATTCCAGCTCCAACGGCGAAGTTCTGAGCTCGGGTATGTGGGTGGTGAGTTGAAGCCGAATGCGCGAGAACGGCCCGGCTTCAAAACGCAGTGAGGAACGACCACTCATCCAGCGAGCGATGGGCGGCAGGTGATTGGCCGGATACCAGCCATTACCAAAGGCCGCACGCGAGTTTGTGTCCAGCTTGTTCGACCGTGTCGTTGAAAATAGATCGCTCCGATCGCGATGAGCGTTATAAAACGGTTCCGGCGCGGTATTCGACGCTTTCACCAGCAGGTACAGCCCGCTACTCGGAAGCTGCACGTGCAGATCCGAAATCCTGCCGAAGATGTAACCCATCGCGCGATCGAACGCACGTCGTTCGTCAAACGAGAGTCCACGCAGGTAATCGATGAAATCAGCTTCAAATGGCGCACCGTAGTGATCGAACTGTTTGATGAACTCATCGACGCTCAGACACAACGTGTAACGTGGTTCCGTTTGTACGGAAGAAAAAAACTGTGCGAAACGGTTTGCGATGTCCTCGTCAGTTTCGAGGCCGATGTGGCCGTCAATACCGATGAAGCGCTCCAGCTTTTCCGGAGACATCGAGTGATAATCGGAGTGAAGCTGTGGATCCAACGACTCGATGCCGTGCATCGTCACGCCTGTTGGACGTAACACTCGTTTGATCTCCTGCAGCACCAGATCTTTCTCATCGAAACTGATATGCCCGAACACGTCGAGACTGACGACGTAATCGAAAGACGCCGCCGGGAATGGCAAGTCTGTCAGCAATCCAACGCAGGCCGTGTCATAACCGTTGCGACGCGCCTGGGCGACGAGGTCCGGTGATAGATCGACGCCGGCAAGATAGACGTCTTTGCGTTTCAATAACGCCAGCACGCCCTCGCCGCACCCAAGATCGAGAAGCGAAGCTCCACGCCGCACGTTATCGTAGATCCACATCGTGCGTGCAAACTTGATATCAAAACGATCGATGGCGTCGAAATAACTCGCTTCGAAAATGCTGCCGCTCAGGAAGCGATCGCGATAGAACCCCGCCTCATCCTCGATTCCCGCGCGCTTCATCAGATCGTTCTTCATTGGTTAGCTGGAGAGCGATTGGACGGTTGTAGTGGTCGCCCAATCAGCAGCCTCGCCGGCGGGCTCGGTAGTGACGGTCGCATTGAGATTGGCAACACCTTCGATCGGAATCGCGCTGATCACGCGAAAGAAGAGCGCACCGTCGAGCCAGTCGAAGCTCACGGCGTTTGGACTGTGAACAGCAATCGAAATCGAGTAATGGTCGGGCGCCAGCCAGCAATTGAACGAAAAGGTTGTTTCCGTGCGCGCGCCGCGTTTGATAAGCCCGCTGCGTATCGCCTGGACATGTGTGTTGGTGCCGTAAAGGTGAATCCCGTGTCGATTGCGAATGATGAAACCGTAGACAGGATCGACCAGATCTTCATGAAAGATCACGTGGACGCGCAAGTGAACGAGTTGGCCCGTTTCGACGATCGCCACTGGCTGTTGTGCAGCGTCCAAAAAATCGACGCGCAGGATTTCCGCGGCCCCGTTGCCGTGCCGGTAGCTGAATTGAAGCGCGGCGGGCACTTCTTCCGCTGCTGTAGCGCTGGGCTGAGGTTTCTCTCGCACCAGTTCGGCCTGGGCGTAAGCCGCTTCCTGGGCCATGATGACTTTCTGATAACGAGCGAGCACGTCAACGGGTGGGCCATCCGCTTCCATGCGACCTCCGTTGAGCAGAATCGCGCGGCTGCACAGCGCGCGAATCGCGCCGGGGTCGTGCGAGACGAAGAGAATCGTCGTTCCGTTCTCCTGCATCTCCTTGATGCGACGCGTGCAACGATGCTGGAAGACAGCATCACCCACAGCGAGCGCTTCGTCGATGATCAGTATCTGCGGTGAGACTGCGATGGCGGCAGCGAAAGCGAGCCGCACCTGCATGCCGCTGGAGTAAGTCTTCAATGGTTGGTAGATGAAGTCGCCGATCTCGGCGAAGCTCGCGATTTCGGGAAGCAGCCGTTCGATCTCTTTCTTTGAAAGACCGATGAGTGCGCCGTTCATGAAGACGTTTTCGATGCCGGTGAACTCTGCGTCAAAGCCGGCGCCGAGCTCGAGGAGCGCGGAGATGCGACCGTCAGTCCAGACGGTGCCGTGAGTGGGTTCGAGCGTGCCGGTGATTATTTGCAGCAGCGTCGACTTGCCGGAGCCGTTTGGACCAATGATGCCGGTGGTCGTACCGGCTTCAACTTCGAAGGAAACATCCTTGAGCGCCCAAAACTCGCGATGGGCCTTCCAGCGCCCACGCGTCAACGTCTCCTTCAGTCGATCGGCCGGCCGGTTATAAATCCGGTATTGCTTTGATACAGCTTGAACCCGCAAGGCGTGACGCATTGCCCCGGATTCTACCGCAAGATTGATTTAGCCGCAGATTTTCGCTGGTAAACGCAGATTGTTTTACCTGCGTTCAGGCGCGAAAATCTGCGGCTAAGAATTAACCCTCCTTGCGAACATGGTGGCTTCTGCATAAAATGACCGTTCTTTATTGCCGGTTAGCTCCCCGAGGCCATCTAATCTGCTTGTAATTGCGTCTTTATTGCGGAGGAATTCGTGAAGCAAGTTTTCTTGTTCCTGTGCGCCATCATCGTGCCTGCAATAATCGGTGGCTCGCTCGTCTCCGTCGCGGCTCAAACTTCCAGTCCAACACCGGACCCGTTTACTGTTCAAATCACTAACACCGGCACGCTTTTCACTTCGCGGGTGAGTGACATCAGCGCTAACGGGCGCTTCGTCGTTTTCACCTCAAACGGCAACGTCTCCACCGAACAGGAGAGAGATGGCAGAAACAACCTCGACGGCAATTTCGAGATCTTTCTGCTCGACTACGCGCAACGCCGCATCTTCCAGATCACGGATACCAGACACGTTCCGAATCCACCATCCACAGCCAGTCCGACGCCGACTCCAAGCCCGACACCAACGCCGAGTCCAACACCAACTCCGGCGCCGACGCCAGCTATCCTGACTCAAGTACGCGTCGAGATCGACAACCGGACTCCCCTGATCTCGCTGACGGGCAGGGTGTCAGAGGGCCAGCGCATTTACACGATCGTCTTCAGCTCAAACGCTCCGAATCCCGAGTTCTTTGACGGCAGCTTAGGCAATCTGGAAGCTGATGGTAATTCCGAGATCTGGACTTACACACTTCCGCCAGTCACTGACGTGGACTTAACCCTCGGCGCCGAGATACCGTTTGTCGATCTGGCTACCGGAGCTTTCGATCAAGTTACTTTCACGGGCGCCAGTCGTGTGCCATCGCCGGGCTCGAGTACTGCCCTGCCGTTTTTCGCAGACGACAATCGCGATCCGGCAATTTCGGATGATGGCAACATCATTGCTTTTATCTCCACGCGCAGTCTGGTCGGCACCGGTAACGCCGACGGCAATCCGGAACTGTTCTTTCACGTTGTCGGCTCGGATGGTTTCACGCAGGCCACCACCACGCAGGATACCAGCGCCGGGATCGGATCGACCTTTCAAGCCAGTCCCTCTCTATCCAGTGACGGATCTGTAGCGGCTTTTATCTCCAGTGCAAATCTGCCGGCTGGTCCTAGTGGTAACCAGACTCAGGGTAATGCGGATGGTAATGCGGAGATCTACCTGGCGAACTTCAGTGGCGGCACCGCCAGCATCGTCCGCCAGGTCACGCGCACACAGAACAACGTGGGCAACGTCAATGTTCTCAGCACCGGGCGTCGTTTGAGTCGCAATGGCCAGCTGATCGCGTTTGAATCAACCGCTACCGATCCCAAGTCGAATGCAGCCCCGGCCGGCCGGATTCTCGGACTGTGGGTTTACACGGTGGGCACCGACACATTTACCGAGGTCGGTGTGCGACCACCGATATCAGACGTCGGACGTTTTCCGATGTTCACTGATTACGATTCGTCGCTCGCTCCATCGAGCCTGGTGTTTAATTCATTCCTGAACTTCCGACCGAATGGAACGCTCCCGGCATCGGCTGCGGAAGCTCCCGAAGGTTTGAATACAGACAATTCGCCCGAAATATATCTGACGCAGATTCCGGCATCGTCGTCGAATACGTTTACTCGCCTGACAAACATGCCGGTCTTCAACGCGAGCAGCACGCGTCCGATAGCCAGCGAGACTCGCAAACGCATCGCGTTTTCAGTTGTAGGCCAGGAGTTGGGTGGCGGTAACGGTGACGGTTCCCAGGAAGTCTACTATTTACTGACTCCTCAAATCACGGCCACGTCCGGTGCAGTGCTCTCTTTCTTCACCGGCGCCAGCAACATGCCCGTGACTGCTGCAACACCGCCTCCGAGTCCGACTCCCACGCCGACGCCAACGCCGAGTCCGGTTCCAGGACAGCCGTTTGGTCTGGCAGCGGGAAGTTTGAGTATTGTTCGTTCAACCGTGGCACTTGCTCCGTCCGATGTGATGCTGAGTGGTACTGATGTAGCTTCCGAAACTAAGCGCAGTCCCGCTTTGCCTGTTGAACTCAATGGAGTTTCAGTGAGCGTCAGAGGAGCAGCGGCAGGACTCTATCTCGTCAGTAACACCGACAAACAGATTAACTTCGTCATGCCGATCGGTTTGCCCATCGGAGTACATACAGTTGCGGTCAACGTGCTGGACAGTGGGGCAAATACGGACACTCTTCATCGTGGACTTGTTCAGGTACTGGTCGGACAACCGGACATCTTCAGTTCGACCGGCGATGCAGGAGGGCGTGCGCGTGCTGTAGATGCGAACACGGGCACTTCGGAACCGTTCAGTGTTACGCAACGAATCGAGTTGATGGTGACGGGAGTGCGCTTTGCCGCGCCTGGCGAGATCACGGTAACGGTGGGCACCACAGTTATCCCGACCGCTTCCATCATCTCCGTCGGACCTATCAGGGAAAACGCGGGTTTTGACAGCATAATCTTCGACTTGCCCGCATCACTGGCGGGCGCCGGAGATGTGCCCATACAGGTTTCGTTCGCGAGGGGTATTACTACCGTCAGCCGGCCGGCTGATACCGCGCCTCGGATAACGATCAATTAGAATCCGCGCCCGTTGTCACGTGAGTGGCGCAAAGCAGCAAAGATCGCCATAAAAAACTTGCTGCTTTGCGCCTTTTTCGTGGAAAAGTTCTCAGAAAACCCACCCAAACCGTGATACCATGCGCCCCGCTGGTCTCCCCCAGCGCCAGTTCTTAGTGTCTTAAAAACTCGTCCTCGCCCAGGGAAGCTTTGAATGCAGTATCCGGTCGCCATCATCATCAGTGTGGCAATGTTTTTTTCTCTCGGTGCTCGAGAGCGACTGGAGATCCGGGATTCATTCGAGCTTGAGCCCACCGCACAAACTGTTCGCAAAATACGTTGGCCCAGAAAGACGATACAGGTCTCGTTTTCTACGTCTTTGTTATCGCCGGGCGCCAGCATTAAACCGGACAGTGATGTGGTTGGCGCCGCGCGCCGTGCGCTCACTCGCTGGGCCAACCTGTCGAACATCACCTTTGTTGTTACGTGGTCTTCGGCGACTTCCATCAGTCCCGCGGACGAAGGTGACGGAATCAGCCTGATCACGATCGCCAGCACGCCCGAAAACGACGCTTTCAATTCCGAGACAACTACCGGACGCACGCGCGTCTTCTTCGATCCGGAAACAGGCAACATCGCCGAAGCTGACATCAGCATCAATCCGCGTCCGCGCGCCGAAGATGGAACGCAGTTGCAGTTTTCAACTGACGGAACAGCCGGCACGTACGATCTCGAAGCGACGTTCACACACGAGATTGGTCATCTGCTCGGCCTGGACCATTCCGCTGTCTTGTCGTCGACGATGCAGAGCCGGCAGGCTTTCAATGGCACTTTCGGTTTGCCTGCGATGACTGAGCGCACTTTGAGTGAAGACGATCGACAGAAGGTGCGTAGTCTTTATGGATCGAGTCTCAAACTCGGTCGCATCGAAGGACGCCTCGTCGATAACCGTACTCAAGGTGTGCTGACGCCGCTGAACGGCGTACACGTTTGGGCTGAGAGCGTTACTAACGGGCGCGTGATTGCCAGTGACATCACTGCCGCCGACGGCACTTACAAGTTGGAAGGTCTCGTGCCCGGACAGTATCGAGTTATCGTGTCGTCCGCGGCGGACACGGTTCAGAAGTTTCGCAGTTTTGAACTGTCGAGTCAGGTAGCGGTGAAGGCCGACGTGCCTACGCCGCTCAACTCCAACCTCGTGCCGTCGCAAGCCTCCGCACTCAACCCACGAGTCATCGGACTGAACGCTGAGCTTTCGACTGTCGCACTGCCGCTGGCGCCCGGCAAACGCGTGAAGCTCTATCTCGGTGGTGATGGAGTCGATCAGGTACCGGGCACGAGCATCGCCGTCAACTCGCCGTTCTTTACTGTCGATCCTGCGACCCTGACGCGAGAACAGATTGCGGCGCCGTTTCCTGTGGTCAGCATTGAATTGCAAGTAGCGGCGAATGCGCCGTTCGGCGATTACACTCTTCGGCTGCAGTCCAACTCTGGTGAGACGGCTTATGTACCCGGCGCGATCACAATCGATCCGGGTGTGGGATCGGCAGTCGTGAATCCGGTTGATGATGCTCGCTTCTTTATCACGCAGCAATTCACTGATCTGACTGGTCGCGAACCCGATCAGGCCACGATTGACAAACTCACCGCACAACTTGCCGGGTGCGGCTCTCGCGCCGATTGTTTGCGCACACGACGCGTTGAGATTTCGGCAAACCTGTTGCTCGAAAATGAATTACCCGGCACGGGCGTGTTTCTCTACGGGCTCTATTCGACCGCGCTTGGCCGGCAGCCTCGATATGCGGAGTTTGAAAGTGATCGAGCGACGATAGCGAATCAGAAGAGTGAGCTGGAGGCGACGCGCATGGCGCTCGCGTCTGCGTTAGTCGAGCGACCGGAGTTCAAACGCAAGTTCCCGGCGACGATGAAACCGGCGGAGTTCGTTGATGCATTGCTTGCGCCTTTAGTCCAAAGCACGGGTGTCGATCTTGGTTCGGAAAGAAGTTTGTTGATTGGATTGTTGGACGATGGCGCCAATGGTCGCGCAATGGTGCTCACGCGCCTCGCGTCGGACCAGCGTGTTGTTGATGCCAACTACAATCAGGCGTTAGTGCTGTTCCAGTATTTCAGTTACCTGCGACGTAATCCCGACGACGCGAGCTACAACACCTGGGTCAACACCCTCAAGAACAAACCACTGCGCGATCCCGAAGCCGCCCGTTCCCTGGTCTGCAATTTCCTGCACTCCACCGAATACCAGAATCGCTTCGGCATGCTCGCCACCCACACCCCCCGGCAGTGCAACTAGCCACGGATTTACACGGATATTCACGGATAAATCATTTGCATTAAATCCGTGTTCATCCGTGTAATCCGTGGCTAATGTTATAGTGACGAAGCCTTGAAGGAATCGTTACTCTCGTATCTCGTGTGTCCATCGTGTGAAGGGCCTCTGGATCTCTCTGTCAGCGATACTGATCAGGGCGAGATCATGGAGGGTGAGTTTCGCTGTCCTGCATGCACGTCCTCGTTCCCGATCACTTCCGGTATTCCGCGTTTCGCCAATCTCGATCAGCTCGAAAGCGACAAGCGCGCCACGGCTACGGGTTTCGGCTGGCAGTGGCAACACTTCACACAACATGACGAGCGCTACGCGGAACAGTTTCTCGGCTGGATCGCGCCCGTGACGCCGGAGTTCTTCCGCGACAAGGTTGTGCTCGAAGGAGGTTGCGGCAAGGGACGCCACACGCAACTCGCCGCACGTTGGGGCGCACGCGACGTGATCGGTATCGATCTCAGCGCCGCCGTTGAGACAGCCTTCGCCGCAACACGTGCATTGCCCAACGCGCACATTATCCAGGCTGATATATACCATCTTCCGCTGGCGCGAAAGTTTGATTACGCCTTTTCGGTCGGCGTCCTGCACCACCTGCCCGATCCACGCGGCGGGTTCCGCTCGTTGGCGTCGAAAGTGAAACCGGGTGGACACCTCTCAGCCTGGGTCTACGGCGCTGAGAACAACGAATGGATCACGCGTTGGGTTAACCCGGTGCGCGAAAAGATCACGTCGCGAATCGATCAACGCGCGCTGTTGCAACTGTCGAAAGTTCCCACTGCCTGCGTCTATCTCGCGACGAAGCTGGTCTATGGACCACTGAACCGGAGCAGTTCGCCACTGACAAGACATCTCTTCTACAACGACTACCTGAGCGCGATCTCCGACTTTGGCTGGCGCGAACAACACACTATAGTCTTCGATCACCTGTTAGCCCCGACCGCGTTCTATATTTCGCGTGGGGAATTCGAAACCTGGTGGCGCGACATTGGCGCCACCGACGTGGTCATCGGTTGGCACAATAAAAACAGTTGGCGAGGCACCGGAGTGGTCCATTGACACTCTCAACTCAAACAGCGCAACGCAGGATCTGGCAACCGCTCTGGCAACTGCCATCGCGCGCGGAGCTGATCGTTTCGTTTGCAAAGCGAGAACTGTTAGGGCGTTACAAGGGATCGATGCTCGGCATCGCCTGGGCGGTGCTGACGCCGGCGGTGATGATCGCAATCTTCACGTTTGTCTTTTCAGGGATATTCGGCGCTCGTTTCAACGCCGGTGGTTCTCATTGGGACTTCGCCCTGTATCTCTTTTGCGGCTTGCTGCCGTGGACGATGTTCCAGGAGTCTGTGCAGGAATCGGCGAACACCATCCTGGCCCACTCCAACCTAGTCAAACGAGTCGTATTCCCACTCGAAACCTTGCCGGCGGCGCAGGTGCTCGCGGCGCTCGGGAATCAACTCTTCGCCACCGTCGCTCTGCTGATCGCAACGATCCTCGTGCGCCAACAGCTCGACGTAACCGTGTTATGGCTCCCGGTGCTTCTGATCCCGCAACTCCTGTTCGCCCTCGGCGCGGCCTGGCTGATCGCCTCGTTGGGAGTCTTCCTGCGCGACATCACGCAGGGAGTCACGTTGCTGCTGATGGCGTGGATGTATCTCACGCCGATCATCTATCCGGAATCGATCGTCCCCGAACGTTTCCGAACATTCATCAACATCAATCCCTTCACCCCCCTCGTGCGCAGCTATCGACGCATCTTCCTCGAAGGCTCGGCGCCCGACTGGCCCGGCCTCGCCTACTTCGCCGCCTTTGCCTTACTGGTGTTTCTCTTCGGCTACTGGTGGTTCGCCCGCACCCGCAAAAGCTTCGCCGACGTGGTTTGAGCCACAAAAAGGCACAAAAAACACAAAAGAATGGATCTGATAAGCGGCTTACGAATTGTTTTGAGCTTTTGTGCCTTATTGTGGCTTAACTTTGTGCCTTATTGTGGCTATGATCGACGTCCCATGAAAAACATCAGATTTACAGGCGCTCTAATCGTGTTGGCTCTCGCAGCGACGGCGGTGAGCGCGCAGGAGTGGACACAGTGGCGCGGGCCGGCGCGTGATGGGTCGGTGTCCGGCAAAAACGTTCCCGCCGCGTGGCCGGAGTCGTTGAAGCAAAGCTGGCGCGTCGAGATTGGCGAGGGCTACTCGTCGCCCGTGGTCGCGGATGGGCGTGTGTTTGTACACGGCCGGCGCGATCCGGAAGAGATTGTGGCCGGCATCAGTCTCGCCGACGGCAAGGTCCTGTGGCAGCAGAAATACCAGGCCACGTTTAAGAAGAACCAGTATGCCGTCGAGATGGCGAAAGGTCCGAACTCGACGCCCCTCGTGATTGGCAATCGCCTGTTCACTCTCGGAGTCACGGGAGTACTTAACGCGTGGGACACCGCGTCCGGAAAACTACTCTGGACGCGCGACTTCTCAAAAGCGATCGACACGTCGAAGATGTTCTGCGGCACTGCTGCTTCACCACTGCTCGTCGACGGACGTCTGGTGGTCCAGGTCGGCAGCGATATTCACGGCGGACAAACTCTCGCACTCAATCCCGCGACCGGAGCGACCGAGTGGGAATGGCGGGGACTTGGCCCAGGCTATGCTTCGCCAGTGGTGATCGAAGTGGGCGGCACGAAACAGATCGTGACGATGACCGAAGGCTCGATTGTTGGCCTCGAGGGTAAGACCGGTAAAGAGTTGTGGTCGGCGGCGTTCCCCGATGAATGGCACGAGAACATCACGACACCGCTCTGGACCGGCACGCATCTCATCGTCTCCGGAACGCGACAAGGCACGCATGCTTACACGTTGAAACAGACCGGCGGCAAGTGGGAAGCAAACGAGATCTGGAAGAACCCCGACATCGCGATGTACATGAGCTCGCCCGTTTTTGGCGACGGGTTGATCTACGGTCACTCTTCGAAAAGGAAGGGTCAGTTTTTTGCCATCGACGCGAAGACAGGCGCGGTGCGTTGGACCACGGAGGGCCGCGAGGGCGAGCACGCTTCGTTGTTGCTCACACCGCAACACGTCGTTTTTCTGACAAACAACGCGGACCTGATCGTTGCCAAGCGCGACACTCCGGCGTTCGCGGTCGAGCGTCGCTACGACGACGTCGCGAAGGCGGCCACGTGGTCGATGCCTGTTTTACTGGGATCAAATATACTGGTGCGCGACGCGACCGGATTAATGCTTCTCACGGCTGGTGAATAGATCCACAGGTTCGCGCCGATTGCTCAAGAGAAATACACACATCTGCACAGAATTGACGCCACAACTCTACTTACGCGACTGATCGACGCGAGCGTCGACGGCATCTTCGCGTTCGATCGCGAGTGCAAACTAATCGCCTGGAATCGAGCGATGCAGCGCATCTCCGGTTTCAGCGCTGATGCAGTGTTGGGCAGGAGTGTGGTTGATATCTTTCCTTTCCTGCGCGAACCGGGCAGCGACGCTTGTTTTTCGGCAGCGCTCGAGGGGAAGCAATTCGTGTCCGAGAACCATCCTTACGGTCCGTCGGAGACAGGTGTCTTCGAAAGTCATTACTCGCCTCTGTTTGACGAGGGGAACCAGGTCACCGGCGGTGTGGCCGTCATTACTGACATCACCGCGCGCAAGCAAGCGGAAGACGCCGCACACACCGCTTATCGCCAGTTATCATTTCACGTCGAGAGCTCGCCGCTGGCGGTGGTCGAGTGGGACAGCGACTTCCGTGTCTCGCGCTGGTCTGAGTCGGCGGAACGACTGTTTGGCTGGAAAGCTGAGGAAGTGATCGGCAAACACGTTAACGAGTGGCGCTTTGTGTTTGCCGACGACGTCGATGCAGTGGCGCTGGTGACGAACCGGCAACGCGAAGGCGTCGAAATTCAGGGAATACAACGCAACCGCAACTACACGCGCGAAGGTTCAGTTTTGTATTGCGAGTGGTACAACTCCGTGCTGCGCGACGATCGCGGGAAACTCGTGTCAGTGTTGTCACTCGTGCTCGACGTCACTGCACGCCAGAGCGCTGAAGAAGAAAGAGCGGCATCGTTGCTGCGCGAGCGCGACGCGCGCCGGCACGCGGAAGAGGCCGACCGGCTCAAAGATGAGTTTCTCGCAACGCTCTCACACGAGCTGCGCACGCCGCTGACTTCGATCCTGGGTTGGGCGTCGATGATCCGTAACGGCGAGGTCGAAGGCTCGAACGCGACGCGGGCTATCGAGACGATCGAGCGTAACGCGCGCTCGCAAGCACGATTGATCGACGACCTGCTTGATGTTTCGCGGATCATCACCGGCAACCTCAGGCTCGACATGCACCCGCTCAATCTGGCGCCGATTGTCGAGGCCGCGCTCGACGCGTTGCGACCGACCGCGGACGTGAAAGGCATTCGACTGCAAACGCGCTTCGTCCCGGAAGAGTGTTTGGTCAAAGGCGATCCGAACCGTCTGCGGCAAGTCATCTGGAATTTGCTGTCAAACGCGATCAAGTTCACCACCCGTGGCGGCAGTGTGGATATCGATCTCAACTGCATCGAATCGACGGCGCGTTTGAAAGTCAGCGATACAGGCGACGGCATCTCGGCGGAGTTTCTGCCGTACGTGTTCGATCGTTTTCGTCAGGCGGAGGGTTCGATTTCCCGGAAGCAGGGTGGACTCGGATTGGGGTTGGCGGTTGCGCGGCACCTGGTTGAGTTGCACGGCGGGGCGATCACGGCGGAAAGTGAAGGTCTCGGAAAAGGAGCGGTGTTCACGGTCGATCTGCCGCTGACGCAGGAGCGACGTGATCCGGCGCGCGCTGAGGAGCGTAGGCGTGAAGTGGAACGGCGGCGCAGTCGCAGCGGAGTGGTCAGGCTTGACGGCGTACACGTGTTGCTGGTCGAAGATGACGACGATTCACGCAAGCTGCTCGGGACGATGCTCAAACGCTATGGCGCGCGGGTGACGGCGGCGAAATCCGCGGCTGAGGCGCTGAGCGTGTTTGAAGAGGATTTGCCTGACGTGATGATTAGCGATATTGGTATGCCGGATCAGGATGGGTACGAGTTGATTCGCAAGCTGCGGGCTTTGCCGGAAGAAAAGGGTGGCGCGATTCCAGCGATCGCGTTGACGGGCTATGCTTCGCGCAAAGATCGCGAGCGCGCGCTCAACTCCGGTTATCATCAACACATGGCGAAGCCGATCGAACAGGCGGACCTGATTAAAGCAATCGCGGCGCTGATCGGACGCGGCGATTAATTTAGCCACAAAAAGGCACAAAAGGCACAAAATGAATTTTGAGCTTGAGGGCCGAACAGCAAGTACAACTATCCGGGTGGCAATATCGGCGGACCGGCGCCTCCTTGGTATGTGACTTTTGTGCCTTTTTGTGGCTTATTCTAGATTTATCTTTTTGCGGCAATTTCAAGAGGTACAAATATGAGACGACGATTACAAGTCATCCCGGTTTTTCTTCTCTTAATACTCCCCGTATTCGCACAACAAACAGATCCGTCGCTGCTTACGCTCGATTCGCTGTTCACGTATCGCAGCAGGTCACTTGGCCCGGTGCAGTGGCAGACAGACGGCAGCGGCTATCTCGCGCTCGAACCGTCGCCAAGTAAGCAAGGCTCCGTCGACATCGTTCGCTACGACGCGAATACCGGCGCACGCACCGTGAAAGTCTCCGCTGAGAAACTCACGCCCAGCGGCGCCACGCGGCCACTCTCCGTCGAAGAGTTTTCCCTGACGGCCGACGGGCAGAAGCTGCTGATCTTCACCAACACCGCACGCGTCTGGCGCAGCAACACGCGCGGCGACTACTGGGTGCTCGATCTCAACGCAAACACTTTGCGCAAACTCGGCGGCTCCGACGCTAAACCTTCGAGCCTGATGTTTGCCAAGTTCTCGCCCGATGGCCAGCGCGTGGGTTACGTTCGCGAGAACAACGTCTACGTCGAAAACCTCTCCGGCGATGGGAAGATCACGAAGCTCACCACCGATGGCTCTCGTTACATCGTCAACGGCACCTTCGACTGGGTCTACGAAGAAGAACTGTTTTGTCGCGACGGTTTCCGCTGGAGCCCTGACAGCAAGCAGATCGCTTACTGGCAACTCAACTCCGAAGGCGTCAAGGAGATGTTGCTCATCAACAACACCGCCGCCCTCTATCCGGAAGTCACCGCGTTTCCATATCCGAAGGCCGGTGAGACAAACTCCGCCGCGCGTGTCGGCGTCGTGGATGCGAATGGTGGCCCAACACGCTGGATCGAAATCCCCGGCGATGCGCGCAACAATTACCTGCCGCGTATGGAATGGGCCGCGAACTCCAACGAGTTAGTCGTCCAGCAACTCAACCGCCGCCAGGACACCAACACCGTAATGCTCGCCGATGCGCGCTCCGGCAAAGCTAAAACTATCCTGACTGAAAAAGACGAAGCCTGGGTCGACATCGCGTGGGGCGACATCGATTGGGACAGAACCGGCATCGCGCGCGGCGACGTCGAATGGATCGATCAGGGCAAACGCTTTCTGTGGGCCAGCGAGCGTGACGGCTGGCGTCATATCTATTCAATTTCACGTGACGGCAGCGACGTCAAAAACATCACGCCCGGTAACTACGACGTGATCACCGTCGAGCGAGTCGACGCGCAAAACGGCTGGCTCTATTTCCTTGCCTCACCGGAAAACGCTACGCAACGTTACCTCTATCGCGTGCGCATCGACGGAACTGGCAAGGAAGAGAGACTGACGCCGGCGAGTGTTCCCGGTGTGCACAGTTACAACATCTCGCCGCGTGGTGAGTTTGCGATTCATGTTTACTCGAGCTTCAACCGGGTTCCGGTCACCGAAGTCGTGCGCTTGCCGAAGCATGAGATCGCGCGAACGTTGATCGACAACGGCGAGCTTCAGGATCGTGTGTCGAAGTTGAAACAAACGCCGTCGGAGTTTTTCAAGGTGGATATCGGTGAAGGCGTGCAACTCGACGGCTGGATGATGAAGCCGCACGATTTCGATCCGCAGAAGCGTTATCCGGTGCTGTTTTATGTTTACGGCGAGCCGTGGGGGCAGACGGTGATGGATAGCTGGGGCGGCCGGAATCGACTGTGGCACCAGATGCTGGCGCAGCAAGGTTACATCGTGATGAGTGTCGATAATCGCGGCACGCCGGCGCCGCGTAGTCGTGCGTGGCGAAAGATCATCTATCGCAAGATGGGGATTGTGAATTCCGGCGACCAGGCCGCGGCGGCGCGCGCGATTGCCAAGTGGCCGTTCGTGGATGCGTCGCGAATCGGGATCTGGGGTTGGAGTGGCGGCGGTTCGTCGACGCTGAATGCGTTGTTCCGATATCCCGATGTTTACTCGACCGGCGTGTCGGTGGCCCCCGTTGCGGATCTGCATTACTACGACACGATTTACCAGGAGCGATACGGCGGGCTGCCGAAGGACCATCCGGAGGAGTGGAAGCAGAGTTCGCCGATCACTTTCGCGGACCGGCTGAAGGGCAATCTGCTCGTGATTCACGGTACGGGCGATGACAACGTTCACTACCAGGGCACGGAGGCGTTGCTCAATACGCTGATCGCGAAGAATAAGCAGGTGTCCGTCTTCCCGTATCCAAATCGATCACATTCGATCTCTGAGGGCCCCGGAACGCAGCGTCACCTGTTTGGTCAAATAACCAAATACCTCAACGAAAAGATGCCCCCGGGACCAGCACCGGCGAGGACGAGCTCAGCGCGATAAACCAAAGCCATCCACAGATTACGCAGATTTTTCTGTTTTAATCTGCGTAATCTGTGGTAGCCTAACAAACGGGTTGACGGCCAACCCACTTGCCCAATACTCACCTTTCCCAAGTCAGTTCAAATCTTTTCAGGCGCCTGGTTCGAGAACTACGAGATGAAACCGTTAAAAGACCGGCATAGCTTTGCGTCTGCCGAAAAAATGGAAGGCAAAGTCGAAGCAGCCCTGCGACGTCTCGTCGACACAAACCTCGTAGCCGTCCTGTTCACCGATCTCGCGGGAAACATCCTGAACGCCGACGACAGTTTCCTGAAACTACTCGGCTACACTTCCGAAAACCTCCCACGCAGCATTCACGATCTCACTCCGCCGGAGCACCACCGTCTCGACGAAGAGGCGTTCGAAAAACTGATGGCGTTCGGCGCCTGCGCTCCGTTCGAGAAAGACTTCCTGAAATCGGATGGCAGCCCGGTGCCGGTATTGTTCGGCGCGGTGCTGCACGAAGAAGAGATCGCGTGCTTCGTCGTCGACCTTTCGCAAAACAAACAGACGCAGGAAAAACTGAATCACCTGGCCTACCACGACGCGCTCACGGATCTCCCCAACCAGGTCCTCTTCAAAGACCGGCTCAAGCAGGCCATCGCACTCTCGCGTCGCAACGATCAGCTGCAGGCTGTGCTGCTGCTCAATCTCGATCGTTTCAAAACCATCAACGACTCGCTCGGTTACACCGCGGGCGATCGACTGTTGCAGTCAGTGGCCCAACGTCTCACGAGTTGTGTGCGCGAGAGCGATACCGTGGCGCGTTTTGGTGGCGACGAGTTCGCGATCCTGTTGACGCAGATCCCGCGCCCGCAGGACGCCGCGAACGCCGCACGCGCGATCAAGCAGTCCCTCGACCAGGCGTTCTTGTTTGAGGATCAGGAGATCTTCGTTGCGAGCAGCATCGGCATCAGTCTTTATCCTCAGGATGGACGCGACACCGCGGGTCTGTTGAAAACTGCAGGCGTCGCGCTCGACCGCGCCAAGGTGCAGGGCGGCAACGACTATCAGTTCTACACCGCAGGTGGAACGACGCGCGCTCTCAAACAACTCGTGCTCGAAAGCAACTTGCGATCGGCTTTGGATCGATCCGAATTCATCGTGAAGTACCAGCCACAGGTAGACGTCCGTGGCTTTCATCTGGTGGGCATGGAAGCGCTCGTACGCTGGCAACATCCGAGCCTCGGTCTGCTGCAACCGGGCGAGTTTGTGCCGCTGGCGGAAGACAATGGGCTGATCATTGCGCTCGGCGATTTTGTTATGCGCACGGCGTGTGCACAAAGCAAAGCGTGGCAGGAAAAGGGTTTGATGCCGATGGTTCTCTCAGTGAATTTTTCGGCGCGGCAGTTTCAGCAGCCGACGTTCATTACCGACATCGCGCAGATACTGAAGGACACGAATCTTGATCCACGCTGGCTCGAACTCGAGCTGACCGAGAGCTCGATCATGAAGGATCCGGAGGAAGCGATTGAGAAACTGCACGAGCTGAAGTTGATGGGGATCAGAGTCGCGATAGACGACTTCGGCACCGGTTATTCTTCGCTGAACTACTTGAAGCGTTTCCCGATCGATACCTTGAAGATCGATAAGAGTTTTGTTGCCGACGTCTGCAAAGATCCGCACGACACCGCGATCGTGCGCGCGATCATCAACCTGGGACATGCGCTGGATCTCACGGTGATTGCGGAAGGAGTTGAGACGAAGGAACAGCTTCAGTATTTGAGCGCGCTCGAGTGTGACGTGGTGCAGGGATTTCTGTTTAGCAAGGCGCTTTCGGTGGCGGCATTTGAAGAGCTGTTGGTCGAACAGCGACGCGTTACATCGGGATCTGATCCGTGTTTATCCGTGTCATCCGTGGCTCAAATCTGACGCCGCATCTCGATCCAGCATCCAGATCAACTCGCCGTTCGCCGGTTGCACGTACTGCGCCGGATACTTTTTCGGTCCTTCAAGGACTTCTTTCACAATCTCGGCTTTTTCTTTTCCACTAACCAAAAATAGAACGGACGCTCCGTTATTCAGCAGCGGCAACGTCATCGTGATGCGATAGGTGTTGAGCTTTTCGACCCAAGGTGCGGCGACGAGGCGCTTTGTTTCGTGTAGCACCTCAGAACCGGGAAAGATTGACGCTGTGTGCCCATCGCCGCCGAGGCCGAGCAGGATCAGATCCAAACGCGGCACGACTATCTTTTCATACTCGTCAGCAGCTTCCTGCGCATTTGGATTCTCGCTGCGAACGCGATGCACGTTGCTCTCCGGAACCGGCACGCGAGAGAGCATTGCTTCGTGCGCCATGCGATAGTTGCTATCCGGATGATCCGGCGGGACGTGACGCTCGTCAGACCAGTAGAAATGAGTCCTGCCCCACGGAACCTGTGCTCGAAACGGCTCCTCGGCTAACAGTTGATAGAGAACCTTCGGCGTCGATCCTCCAGACAGCGCGATATTAAAGCGCTCTGTCTGAGCCAGCGCCACAAAGTGCTCCGCTGCCCCCCGTGCAAGCTCCCGAGAATTCTCGAAGATCCGAATCATAAAAAACCATCCACAGATTACGCAGATTCTTTAATACAATCTGTGTAATCTGTGGATTGCCTTACATAACCGCCACAATTCTCAGTGGTCCGCCGCTGCCGCCCTTGATCTTCATCGGTAGCGCGATCACCGAAAAGCCTTTCAACGGCAACTGCTCGAGATTCGCGACGTTCTCGAACGCCGGAATATTCTTCTCAAACAAAATCCGGTGGCTTTCGAACAGCGTCGATTGACCGTGATCGATGCTGGCCGTGTCTAATCCGATCGCTTTGATCGAACGGTTCTGCGTCAGCCAGCGCGCCGCGGCAGGATCCAGTCCCGGAAAGTGCAGTTTCGCAACCGCCGCATCGCCGCGTTCGTCAGTTCCCAGGTACTTCTTCCGGTCCGGGTAATGCTTGCCAAACCCGGTACGCAGCAAAACGATCGTGCCTGGTCCGATGCGCCCGTTCTCCTTCTCCCAATTCTCAAAATCTACGATGCTCACCAGGTAGTCGGGATTGGCCGCACATTGTTTGGTTACGTCGATGAGCACTGCAGTCCCTATCAGTTGGTCCAGTGGAATTTCATCAACCGTGTGACGACCTTTCGCGAAGTGCACCGGCGAATCGAGATGCGTGCCGCCGTGTTCTGCGGCTGAGTAGCGATACGCGGAGTAGAAGTAACCTTTGTCAGTCATGCCTTCAAAATCGGTTTCGAGTTTGAATGGCTGCGCCGTCGGCCAGTAAACACTATTTGCATCGAAAGCATGCGTGAGATCGATGACACGCCCCGGAGGAAATTTCTGCGCCATCACCGGAAAAGCGAGTAACAAGAAGACAAGCACGGTCAAACACCTCATACGGAGTGCTCCTTGGGTTGAAGTTTCTGTTATCTTCAGGGAACACCGAAAACTTAGCAAGGAGCTTTTGAATGCAAATCGGAATGATTGGCCTGGGACGCATGGGCGCCAACATGGTGCGGCGGCTTCTGCGTGGCGGCCACGAGTGCGTCGTCAACGATCGCAATCCTGAAGCAGTGAAGGCTTTGGAAGCCGAGGGCGCCACCGGTGACGCGTCGCTCGACGCTTTTATCGCGAAGCTGAAGCCACCGCGTGCGATCTGGCTGATGATACCGGCAGCGCTCGTCGACACCATGATTCAACAGCTCCTCGCAGTCGTTGACGCAGGCGACATCATTATCGACGGTGGCAATTCCTATTACATCGACGACATCCGGCGCGCGCGCGAACTCAAAGACAAAGGCATTCATTATGTTGACGTCGGCACCAGTGGCGGTGTGTGGGGGCTGGAGCGCGGTTACTGCCAGATGATCGGAGGTGAGAAGGACGTTGTTAGTCATCTCGATCCGATCTTCAAGACGCTCGCGCCCGGGCGTGATGCAGTGGCGGCTACTCCGGGTCGCGCAGCTGATGCAGGAACCGCGGCGGAGGGTTACCTGCACTGTGGACCAGCGGGCGCAGGTCACTTCGTAAAGATGGTTCACAACGGAATCGAGTACGGACTGATGGCCGCGTACGCTGAAGGACTGAACGTGTTGCATCATGCGAACGAAGGCAAGGAGGAACGGACTGCGGACGCCGAGACATCGCCGCTGCGCAATCCCGAGCACTACCAGTACGACTTCGATCTCGCGGAGATTACGGAGCTGTGGCGGCGCGGCAGTGTTATCGCGTCGTGGTTGTTGGATTTGACGGCGATCTCATTCGCGGAGCATCCGCAGTTGGAAGGTTTCTCGGGGCGTGTTTCCGATTCCGGCGAGGGACGTTGGACCATCAACGCGGCGGTGGAAGAAGGCGTTCCGGTGCCGGTCTTGAGCGCGGCGTTGTTCCAGCGTTTTAGCTCGCGAGGCGAGGCCGACTTTGCGAATAAAATCTTGTCCGCCATGCGATTCCAATTCGGCGGGCATAAGGAAAAATGAGCCACGGATTTTCACGGATGAACACGGATTCAATCAGTGTTCATCCGTGAAATCCGTGGCTAAAAAAGGATCGAATTATGTCAGCAGTAATTGTAGAACCGAATCCAGTGCAGTTTGAGCAACCGGCCCTCCCACCGGCGGAGCCGTGTGTGGTCGTGATCTTTGGCGCGACCGGGGATTTGACGCGGCGGAAGCTGATGCCGGCGTTGTGCCGGTTGTTGGGAGAGGGATGCCTGGAGGGGATGCAGATTCTCGGCGTCGGGCGCAGTGCCATGAGCAAAGAGGAATTCGAAAAATTTGTGCGCGAGGCTCTCGACAAGTCAAAGAAGATCAAACATCTCGACGAAGATCATTGGCGCAAGTTTTCCGGGCGGCTCCATTACATGGCGGGCGAGCTTGATGCTGACGAGACGTATCGCAGCGTCCTGGCGCGTATCGACGAGCTCGCTTCCGAAGGCGCGAGCAGGAATCGTTTGTTCTATCTTGCAACTCCACCATCACTCTTCCCCGTGATCGTGAAACACCTGGGCGATGCCGGGCTCGCTCAGGAAGACGATCACTGGAGCCGCATCGTCATCGAAAAACCTTTCGGTAGCGATCTCGAATCGGCCACCGCACTGAACCTCGAAATCTCCAAAGTATTCAAAGAGAGCCAGGTCTATCGCATCGACCACTATCTCGGCAAAGACACTGTTCAAAACATACTCGTATTTCGTTTCGGCAACTCGATGTTCGAGCCGATCTGGAATCGTAACTACGTCGACTACGTCGAAATCACAGCCGCGGAAACAGCCGGTGTCGGCACGCGCGCCGGATACTACGAAGAGTCCGGCGCGCTGCGCGACATGGTCGCGAACCACCTGCTGCAACTACTGACGCTCACCGCGATGGAACCACCCGTCGCGTTTGACGCCGACTCCGTGCGCGAAGAAAAAGTGCAAGTGCTGCGATCGATTCGTCGTATGAACCCGGAGGAGGTCGCTGAGCGCACAGTGCGCGCCCAGTATGGACCAGGCACGATCGACGGCGAGAAGGTCAACGGGTACAAAGACGAGAAAGGTGTCAGTAAAGATTCGCAGACTGAAACCTACGCGGCAGTAGAGTTTCATATCTCAAACTGGCGCTGGTCGGGAGTGCCGTTTTACGTGCGCACCGGCAAACGACTGAGACGCAATCTGACGGAGATCGCCGTACACCTGAAACCTACGCCACAGGCGTTGTTCGCGCGCACGCCGAGAGACGAGATCGAGCCGAACGTGATCGCGTTGCGCCTGCAACCGAACGAGGGAATCACGGTGATGTTTGGCGCCAAACGTCCCGGCTTCGAAATGCAAACCACGACGGTCAACATGGAGTTCTGCTATCAACGGGCGTTTGGCCTTGAGCCACCGGACGCATACGAGATGCTGTTGTTGGACGTGATGCAGGGTGAAGCGACGTTGTTTACTCGCGGTGATGAGGCCGAACACCAGTGGCGCTTGATCACGCCGATTGTGGAAGCCTGGGCCAACTACGGCCTGCCGAAGCTGGCGACCTACGAAGCGGGCAGCGAAGGCCCGGCCGAAGCTGAAGAACTGCTCAGACGAAACGGTCACCGCTGGCGAAGCTTAATGGAAAATATTGGCTGCGACTAAAGCCATCTCTTCTCTGTGTAAGGATGAATAGAACAAGTCAGGAAGAGGGGCTTGCCCCCGCTGTTGAATTCCCTGAGCAGCGGGGGCAA
>DASVGE010000178.1:0-10437 GCA_036379695.1 Pyrinomonadaceae bacterium
GCACGGACAAAGTTTGTGTAGTAGAACCATGACAAGCGCTGCTGTTCGGGTGTGAACTTCGCTTTAGCGCTTGAGTTGTAAACAGCTTCGATTCGTTTGAAAAGTGCTTCGTTCTGCGTGATCTGATCGTTGAATGACGCAAGGCGCGGCGCCATTTCTCGCTGGACTGCCTGGTATTCAGGCGTGCTCATGGTTGCGCCCCAAACGCCGTAAACAGTTGCCACGCGGTTTAGCGTGCGACCGCTGCGCTCGAGCGCAGTGATCGTATTCTCGAAATCCGGTGGCGCCGGATTGTTGGCGATTTTGTCGATCTCGGCAAGCTGTTCGGCCATGGCGGCTTCGAGCGCTGGTTTGAAAAGCGGGATCTGGACACGATCGAACGGTGGAATACCGCCGTACGGTCCTTCCCACTTGGTGAGCAGCGGATTGTTGTCGGTGTTCATTGCGCTGGAATTGTTGTTGGAGTTAACGACGATCGCAGCGATCATCGTGATGGTAACAAGCAGCACAAGACTGCGAATGATCAGGTCGCGCATCATTTGGAATTTCCAATCTTTTAAATTTGGGAGAGTTTCGCAGAAGTCAGAGTATAGTGCGCTGGATTTACTCACGCAAAGGCGCAAAGGCAGCAAAGTTAATACGGACAGTGCCGGCAGCCGCTGCCGCAACAGTAGCCACGGCGCTGGAGGTAGCTGGCGGTGAAGACCATTGCGCCGCCTTCGGTGTAGTAGTCTTTTCCTTCGGTGAGCTGGCCTTTGAGTTGAGGAATGTCGATGGGTTGAAAGGCGCTGGAGGATGTAGCTTCGAATAGATCGGGATGAATTAGTTGTGCCAACAACTCCGCGCCTTCGACTACACGCGGACCGGGACGCGCGAAGAAGGAGTTAGCATCGACGGCGTAGACGCGGTTGTTTCTAACCGCCGGCAGATCAAAGAACGGCGAACTGGTCTTACGCCCGAAGACGCTCCAGATCTGTTTCATTGTCTGTTGCAGGTTGAAACCGCAGGGCATGATCACCAGAACTTCCGGCGCCCAGGCAGCGATCTCGTCCCAGGAGATTCGCACCGACTCGCCACGCTCGCGACCAAGCTCATCAACGCCGCCGGCAAGCTTTACTAATTCCGGGACCCAGTGGCCGCTCGCATAAACCGGATCCAGCCACTCCATACAGAACACTCTTGGCCGGCGCACACGTTCAGTTCGCTGCGACAGAGTTTCCAGACGGCTCTGGCAGTTGTTGATTAGCGCGTTGGCTTCTGTGGTGCGATCAGTTGCAGCGCCAAGATCGCGAACGTTGTCGAAAATCTCGTTGAGTGATTGTGGCGTGAGCCAGAGGATCTGCGGCGCTCGTGGGAGGGCTTTAAGGACTTGTGAGACTTCGTTTCCTGACGGTGCGCAAACCTGACAGAGGTTTTGAGTGACGATCAGATCGGGAGCAAGTTCGCGCAGAAGCTGTTCGTCGATCTCGTAGAGGCTCTCGCCGTTGCGTATTCGCTCGGCGACGGCGCGATCGATCTCGCTTTGGGTCATTCGTTCGAGCGGCAACACAGCGCGCACGACGACTGGCTTGCTCTTTATCTCAGGCGGATAGTCGCACTCATGCGTGATGCCCACGATTGAGTCGGCCAGCCCGAGTGCGCAGGCCATTTCGGTTGCAGATGGAAGAAAGGAAACGATTCGGGCCACGAAAGAAGTTTAGCAGCCACAAAAAGGCACAAAAAGCTCAAAATGATTTTTTGCACGATGGCGCTTAAATCAGTTTTGCTTTTTGTGCCTTTTTGTGGCTAGTTGTCGCCGTCGCCTTTCTTGCCTTTCTTCTTTGCGGGTTCGGCTTCGCGTGGTCGTGTTGCCGGTGGAGGCGGTGTTTCGACCTTGGGTGTTGCGACTTCCGGTTTTGGTTGCGTAGTTGCTGGTTGGTCGTCTGCCTTGGGCGGTGGTGGCAGAGTCACCTGTTCCAGCTTCGGTTCAGTTGTGCCCGCCGGCAACGACTCTTCATCCTCGGCCTTTTCGGCTTCAGCCATTAGTTCCGCGCGTTCCGCAGCGAGTTCACGTTGGCGCTGGCGTTGGAGTTCGCGCATGTCTTCCGGCATATCCGGAGCTTTCGGAAATTCTTCCTTGGGCTTGTCCTTCAGATACGTTTTCATGAACTCGACAAACATCGGCAACGCGCCCTTACCGCCGGTCATGTCGTTGCCAAGCGGCTTCTTCTTTCCGGGATAACCCATCCAGACGCCGGTGACGTACGTGGGCGTATAACCGATGAACCAAACGTCGGTATGGTCGTTTACAGTGCCGGTTTTGCCGGCGACCGGATGCGGCAGCGTACTCGCGGCGGTCGCTGTGCCACCGGTAACTACGCCGCGCATCATTGAGACCATCGTCAGCGCGACGTATGCGTTCATCACCTTGTGAGTCCTTGTTCTGTCCCACTCTTCGAGCGTGGCGCCGTCGCGATCGAGAACTCTGCGAATCAGGTGCGGCTCGACGCGAATGCCTTTGTTGGGGAACGCCGAATAGGCTGAGACCATTTGATCGAGTGGCACTTCAGTCGCGCCCAACGCGGACGGCAAGTAAGGAGACATCGGCACCTTAATACCAAAGCGACGCACCATCTGCGAGCCGGTTTGAATACCGACGGTTTGCAGCAGGTGCACGGCCTGGATGTTCATCGACTTCGCGAGTGCCGTCTTCATTGGCAAGTCGCCGCCGCCGAGGGAGCCGTCGTAGTTGTGCGGCTGCCAGTCGTTGATCCTGATCGGTGCGCCGCTGACGGGAGTCTCCGGAGTCATGCCCCATTCGACTGCCGCCGTGTAGACGAAAGGTTTGAAGGCTGAACCGGTTTGTCGATACGCCTGCGTGGCGTTGTTGAATTTGTTGGTGTAGAAATCGTAGCCGCCCACCATCGTGACGATCTCGCCGGTCTTGGCGTTGAGCGTCATCATTGCGCCCTGCACAGCGGGAACTTGCGATAGTTCAACTTTCAAGCGGCGGTTTTTTTCGTCTACTTCCTTGATTTCAAACTCCGCCAGGTGACCATTCTTAAACTCGTCTTTCGGCTGGCGTTTGCCCCATCCCATTTCGGCGACAGTTAGGGTGGCGGTGTAGTTGCCGAAGCGAACGGCGGCTTCGTTGCGCGCGCGATCGACCTTCATGATCAGGCCCATCAGGTATCGACCGGGCTCGTATTCGTTGCCGTACCAGTCGGGGTGCTTGTAGTTGCTGAGCTCCTGTTGCGTTGCCGGACCTTCGCCGTTGTTGACGGTGGTCGGAATCATTGTGTAGCTCGAGCGCCAGGAGGTGTGTGTACGGTCGTACTGTCTGAGACCGGCGCGCACGACTTCGTAAGCTTTCTTCTGTGCTTCGACGTTGATGCTGGTGTAGACCGACAGGCCGCCCTGGGCCACGCGCGTCGTGTACTTGTCTTCGAGCTCCTGGCGGATGTACTCGACTGGATAATCGAAAGGCGACGACTTGCGTTGTGATTGATAGTAAGCGGTGTCTGCGAGTTGAATCGGCTTGGCTTTGGCCGCATCGACTTCCGCCTGAGTTGCAAATCCGTTCTTGGCCATGAGATCGAGCACCAGATCGCGCCGTTCTTTTGCTTTCGCGGGATTCGACGTGGGCGAATAGTCGCTTGGGGCTTTCGGAATTCCGGCCAGCAACGCTGCTTCTGCAAGCGTCAGGTCTTTTGCCTGTTTTCCAAAGTAAGTTTCGGAACCGGCTTCCATGCCGTAAGCATTCGCGCCCAGAAACATGTGGTTGGTGTACAACTCCATGATCTGGTTCTTCGTGTAGTAGCGTTCGATCTGTAAGGCGAGGATCCACTCGTTTACTTTGCGCGTGTACGTTTGTTCCTTGGAAAGGAAAAGGTTCTTCGTGAGTTGTTGAGTGAGAGTTGAGCCGCCTTCGATTTTGTCGGTCGTGATGTTTTTCCAGGCCGCGCCCATGATGCGGATCGGATCGATCCCGATGTGATCGTAAAAGCGCACATCTTCAACGGCGAGGATCGCATTCTTCAGGACTGGCGGAATCTCTTCGTATTTGAGTGGGATTCTTTTCTCGAGGGCAAACTCGCCGATCACTGTTTCATTGTCGTCAGCGTAGACGCGTGTGACGACGCTCGGGCGATAGGTTGCGAGGGCTGCGACTTCGTTGGCGGCGCGCGAGTAGTTCAACTCATAGGCGGCGATAATGCCGGTCAGGCCGCCGGCAGCCAGCGCGAGAAGCAGGACAGTTGGTAACCAAAGCCGGGCCAGCAGGTGTCTACGTTGTTCAGGAGGTGTATTGATAATTGCGGTTGGCGAGTATTTCGAATGGATTGAAGCCATAAAGTAAAATTTCTCCCAAAACAAGGTGCCCTGAGTTGGATGCCGGGGGCAACGTGGATAGCCACAGATGCCACAAAATTATAGCCGCAAAGGAGCATAGAAGGCACATGGGGAAGCAGCTAAGTTTAACTGACACTAGCGCTTTTTGTGCTTTTCGGCGGGGCGGTTATAATACTTTGGCTTCGCAAAAAGGGGGCGACAGGCTTCGACAGGAACCTGAACGATCGTCGCGATGCATGCCGGGCTACCTTATGCAGCTCGTTAAAACGCGTAGGGAAACACAACTGCCAATAACGAATTGGCTCTCGCTGCCTAATTAAGCACCGAGCGTCTCGCCGCAAGTTGCTCATGCGCGCGGAGTGAGATGTCACTTAGATGAGCTGGCCCGCTGTTTCGGTCCGTGACAGTGGGCGAGACCAAAGTCGGACTAGCTCGTGTCGAGGTCTTGTCGCTTCACTGACTCGGCATAGAGCGAATTTTTATCAGGTTCGCCTGGTAAAGAAAGAGAAGCGAATAAGCATGTAGAGTCCTTCGGCGTTGGTTTTTGGATCCGAGTTCAATTCTCGGCGCCTCCACCATAAAAATTGCGGGAGCCCTCACTCCCCTCGAACGGCCCAGAGACAAAGATATGAGCACAACAACTCAAACTCACTTAATGACGCTGGAAGAATTCATGAACATTGATGATGACTACCACCGTCATGAACTTATCAAGGGAGAACTCCTCACAATGACTCCTCCAAAGCCTCTTCACGGGCGGATTGTCGCTAACCTCATTTTTCTTCTTATGCAACACGCTACCGCCAACCGGCTCGGCGACGTACACGGTGACTCCGGCTACCACCTGGAACGCGATCCGGATACGGTTTTGGGTCCTGACGTTTCATTCGTTTCAGCGGAACGTGTCGACCGGACGGACGAGCATTACTACAACGGCTCACCGGATCTTGCCATTGAAGTGTTATCTCCCGGCGACAGGAGAGGCTATGTTGAGCGCAAACTGGCCGTGTATTTACAGACAGGCGCGCGATCGGTGTGGCTCGTGAATCCTCGGCGACGCACAGTTGAAGTAGTCTCATCTCTAAACGATCGAAGACTGCTTCACGAAAACGACGAGTTAGTCGACGACACTGTTCCCGGCTTCCGAATAAAAGTTTCTGAGATCTTCGCGTAGGCCAACGCTACTTGGACCGCAACCTTCCCATCGGAATCTTCGACAGCGGCGTTGGTGGACTGACGGTCTATCGCGCATTACACGAGCGTCTGCCCAACGAACGTTTCGTCTATCTCGGCGACACTGCTCGCGTCCCTTACGGTACAAAATCACTCGCCACAGTCGAACGCTACGCTGTCGAAAACTCGAGATTTCTCGCGGCGCACGGGATCAAGCTGCTCGTCGTTGCCTGCAACACGGCTTCGGCTCTCGCCCTTCCAGCTATTCGTGCTGCTATCAACATTCCTGTGATGGGCGTGATCGAACCCGGCTCACGCGCCGCGGTGGAAATCGCGCAAGGCGCAAACATCGGCGTCATTGCCACCGAAGCCACGGTCCAAAGCCACGCCTACGCAAAGGCAATCGCCAGCATGGGCGCCACCGGCCAGGTAATCGAACGCGCGTGCCCACTCTTTGTTTCGCTCGCCGAAGAAGGCTGGGCCGGCAGCGACGTCACGCGCATCGTGGCGCGCGATTACTTGAGCGAGTTTCACAAAACCACTTTGGGTGCCCTGGTGCTCGGATGCACTCACTATCCGATTCTGCGCGAGGTGATCGGCGAAACTGTCGGGCGTGAAATCACTCTCATCGATTCAGGTGAAGCGACCGCCCGCGACGTAGAATCACTCCTCGAAAGTTCCGATCTGACTCACGAAGACGCTCTCGGACTTTACCAGGAACGACAACTCTGTGATGATCTTGATCACTTTTATGTGACCGACGCCGCCGAAAGATTTGCTAAAGTAGCCGAGAGATTTTTGGGCTCCGCTCCAGCTATTCTTGAAGCCGTAGAAATTTGGGGACACGATGAGCTTCGCACGCACTGACGGACGCGCTCCAGACGAATTACGCCCAGTACGCATCACGCCGGGCTTCCTGCCGTACGCGGAAGGCTCCGTCCTGATCGAGATGGGAAACACTCGCGTGGTCTGCTCCGCGTCGCTGGAAGATCGCGTGCCGCCATTCCTGCGAAACCAGGGACAGGGTTGGTTGACAGCCGAATACGCCATGTTGCCGCGTGCAACTCAAACCCGAACGGGACGAGAGATCGGCCGCGGCGGACCGTCCGGCCGTACCCACGAAATACAGCGACTGATCGGCAGAAGCCTCCGTGCTGTGGCAGACATGAAGGTGCTGGGCGAACGCACGATCACGCTCGACTGCGACGTCCTGCAAGCTGACGGCGGTACACGCACCGCAGCGATCACCGGCGCTTACGTTGCTTTAGCTTTGGCGAGTCAGCAGTTGTTGAAAGCGGGCAAGATTCAACGGTCGGTTGTCCACGATCAGGTTGCCGCGATCAGCGTGGGTATCGTAGGCAACACACCGTTGCTGGATCTCAAGTACGACGAAGACTCTCGCGCCGAAGTCGATATGAACGTGGTGTGCACCGGCGATGGCCGGTTCATCGAGCTGCAGGGGACGGCCGAGCGCGAGCCCTTCAGCCGCGCGCAAATGGATGAGCTGGTCGCACTCGGAACGCGCGGAATTGAAGCGCTAATAAGCATTCAAAAAGAGGTTATCTCGCGGGGTAGCTTATAGGTCATATATAGGACCTATTTAAGCAACGACGCTGCTCAGCATAGGCATCTGAACCCGCAAGCTTTTGGGAGGCATAATGCGACGGATTTTAGCTTTTACCCTGATTTTGATCGGATTGATGGCGCCGATTGCGCTGGCACAACAACTCTACACGCACGAGAAAGTTGACTATAGTTTCGAACTGCCGTCGCCTACGTGGAAAGCGATCCTCGAACCTGATGCCGCCCACGAACATCCCGAATTTGTTTACGGCGACCGGCTCGACGGCTTCCTCACGATTCGTAAAGAAGTGGTTGACGCAGGGACCAGCGCCGGGGAAGTTGCGCGTCGCGACCAGGATCTGAAACTCCGTTTTCTGCCTGGCTTCGTCGAGGGTAAGCAAGAGAATTTTGACGGCAGGGTCGATGGGGTAACGATCTCTTACGAGTTTGTCAGAACAGGCAAGCCCATGCTCGGTCGCACTTATTACTTGCAGACAGATCCCCGGACCGTCTACTCACTGCGCTTTACCGGTCTGCGGGACAAGCTGACTCGCATTCGTAATCAAACGGATCTGATCGCTCGCACATTCAAACTCAAGTAAACATGAAGCTGGCCCATGGACTAGCAATCAAACCTTCCCCGATACACGGCAGGGGCTGCTTCGCCACTATCCCTTTCAAAAAAAGACACAAGATCGCTGAATACGCCGGTGAGAAGATCTCGAACGCCGAAGCAAGGCGCAGGGCTCACCGGCGCATGCTCCGCATCTGTGAAGTCAACAATCACTGGAGCCTTGACGGCAGCCGCGGCGGAAACGGCACTCACTACATCAACCACTCCTGTACGCCGAACGCCTTCATGCAAATCCTCTACGATCACATTCTCTTCATCGCCCTGCGCGATATCGAAGCCGGCGAAGAGATCACGATCGATTACGAATCAACACTGCATTCAGACGACAAGCGCTGCATCTGCGGCGCCAGCACATGTCGCGGCACAATCAATCGCGTTTGAATCGGTGGCTAGAGTCGTGGCAGCGTAAAACTGAACTTCGATCCACGTCCCTCTTCTGAATCGAGTTCGACGCGGCCACCGTGTTGCTCGACCACTTCGCGGACAAACGATAAGCCCAAGCCTGTCGATTCTTCGTCTTTCTCCTGGCCTTCGCGCACCACGCGATAGAACTTGTCCCAAACACGTTCCTTCGCCTCGGCGGGAATACCAAAACCACGATCCTCAACACAAACGCGTACTGCCTCAGCTTCGAGCGCCGTCGAAACAGTGACCGTTGTGCGCTCAGGACTGTACTTGATGGCGTTGTTCACGAGGTTCTTCACTGCCTGTGTGATCAGGCTCTTGTCGGCGGCGACCGGCGGAATGCGATGGGCGGGTTGTTCGAGCAGGCGTATGCGTTTCTTCTTCGCCACGGGCTGTAGCGAGGCGATCGTTTCGCGCACCACTTCGTCGAGACGCAGCGGGATCTTCAACACTTCCTGCTTGTCTTTGCGCTGCAACTGCGTCACGGAAAGAAAGGTATTGATCATGCGCGACATGCGTTGCGACTCGTTCGCGATGATCGACACAAACTCGCGTGCCTGCGGGGGAATCGACTCGTCCGCGCTCAGCAACTCCGCAAAGCCGTTGATGCTTGTGAGCGGCGTGCGCAGCTCGTGCGACATCAGTGAGATCATGTCGCTCTTTAACTTTTCGTATTCTTTAATCGACGTCAGATCTTTAACGTAAATAGCAATGCCGATGGGCGGTTTGTTGTCATCGCGCAGCAATGAGATCCGCAGGTTGAGAATCTGGTTCTTTCGTTCGAAGTTGAGTTCGCCTTCATAGTCAACACCGGTTTGCAGTACGCGTCGTACTGCGATTTCAGGCTCGTCGAAAATGTCGGTGCGGAATTTGTGCAGCAGGTTAAAGACGTCCATCTTCACGATCTGCTCGGAGGTAACTCCCGCAAAACTCAGCAGGGATGGATTGACGAGAGCGAGTGTGCCGTCGAGATAAGCGATTGCAACGCCGTCGTCGATATGCGCGAGCGTGCTGGCTTCGCAGCGCTGTTCGACAGTTACTGCTTTGAGCACGTTCAGCGCGTCGAGCTTTCTCCTGCTGCCGGTTTGTGAAAAATAACTGAGCGACTGTGCGTGCGCCGCACTCTTTGAAAAGCTTTCACGCTCGAGGTTGCGAGCGAACTGAGAACTGACAGCTTCCAATAACGGCGTGTCCTCAACTGAAAACTCCGAAGCCAATCGAATAAGCAGCACGCCCGCAGTTTCGCCTTCGTGCAGCAGAGGAACAGCGACTGTTGATGAGTTCTGGCCCGCCGTTGTTTGGCTAACTAATTTTCCGCCGGTTGCGGCTTGCTGGGAGAGTTGAATGCCTTCACGCCAGACCGAATTGCGTCGTGGGTCTCGTGAGTTTGGGACTGCGCCTTTGAAGCGCGCGACGGTTTCGAGCGAACTTGAATCGTCGCAGCGGAAGACCACGGCTTCGCTGAGCGGCAGCACGGTATTCAAGAGTTTGAGCCCACTCTCGAGCCGTGCGTCTGCGCTTGCTCTCGAAGTGGCGTGGCGTGCGGAAGAGTTAAAGAGCGTTCGGGTCAGTTGTCGATCGAGAGACCAGAGGCGATTGATCTGGACGAGCAGTAACGACACACCACCGGCGAAGAGCAAAGGGATCGCCAGAAGATCCACATGGAAGAATTGAAAGCCAACGACGCCCGCGCTGCTCACGACCACCGCACTGGCGAGGAGGTATTGCCAGGAGCGGCGCAGGCCAAAGCGGTCTATTGTGAGACTAACGCCGAGCGCGTAGGCGACGAGAGCAACTGCTGTAGCCGGGGGCTCGCCGACCTGCAGGGCTGCATAGCCGATTAACCCGGCAAAGATTCCGATACCGGCAGCTGAAAGATAAGAGGTTAGAGTTTTTAAGCGAATCAAGGCGAGATGGAGTCAACGGAAGGACTTCAAAACCGGTCAAATTATACATTGTCATGCATTGTTGATCTAGTTGAATCTTAGCCACGGATTTACACGGATTCCCATACACGGATTAGGTCAGAGGGTTTTAAGTGCTTCGTGGAGGGCGGGAAGTTGGTCGGCGAAGACGGTGCGGAGGTCGAGGAGCACTTTTCCTTCAGAGATGCGGCTGATGACGGGCGGAGTCGAGGTGCGAAGCTGGTGCTCAATTTCCTGGGCTGATTTTTGCGAGTGAGTGATAGCGATGAGGGTTGTCGGGAAGTTCGAAGTCGGACCGGCGCCGCCGCCCAAGGTCGACTCACCTGGTATCAGTTCGAACTTAGCTGAACCCCCACTCAATCCCTCGATAACGCTTCGGGCGCGCTGGCCGACTTCATCGGGTGAGAA
>DASVGE010000179.1:0-33582 GCA_036379695.1 Pyrinomonadaceae bacterium
CGAACGCCCGATGTCCTACGACGCCAACGGACGACTCGCCGGCATCATGTTCGATCCAAAGGCAGGCATGTTCGTCGCCGCATCTAAAAAGCTAGGCTTCGACGAACACTTCTACGGTCTCGGCGAGAAAGCTGCTCGTCTCGACAAGCGACGCCTGTCGTTCGTCAACTGGAATTCCGACACTCCCGGCTACACCGAAGGCAGAGATCCGATCTACCAAACCATCCCGTTCTACATCGGCCTCCAACGCGGCATCGCCTACGGCATCTTCTTCGACAACAGTTATCGCAGCTATTTCAACTTCGGCCGCACGTCGCAACAGCGCGCATGGTTTGGCGCTGAAGGCGGCGAGATGAATTACTACTTTTTCTACGGCCCATCGATCAAAAAGATCCTCGGCCGTTATGCCGACCTCACCGGCCACATGCCCATGCCGCCAATGTGGGCGCTCGGCAATCAGCAGAGTCGCTGGAGTTATTACCCCGACACGATGGTCGAAGAAGTCGTGAACGAGTATCGCAAGCGAGATCTGCCGCTGGACGTGATCTATCTCGACATCGATTACATGTACGGCTACCGGGTTTTCACCTTCGACCAGGATCGGTTTCCGAATCCGAAAGCGCTCACCGAGAAACTCGCCCGCCAGGGTGTGAAGGTCGTCACCATCGTCGATCCCGGTATCAAACATCCGACAGACAAGAACGAACGCTATCACGCCTTCGATCAGGGTTTAGCGAAAAACTACTTCCAACGCCGCCGCAATGGCGACCTGTTCGTACCGCGCGTGTGGCCCGGCGATAGTGTTTTCGTCGATTACACACTCCCGGAAGCGCGGCGTTGGTGGGGCGACCTGCACAGTATTTACACGGACAACGGCATCGCCGGGATCTGGACCGACATGAACGAGCCGGCTGACTTCGTCGATCAGACCGGTAAGAACCAGTTGGACGTGGTCAGTTACGACGAAGGCGAGAAGACCACGCACGCCAAGAACCGGAACACGTTTGCCTTGCTGATGGCGCGCGCGACTTACGAAGGGCTCGAGCGACTACAGCCCGATCGCCGTCCTTACGTCATCACGCGCGCTGCGTACGCAGGCGTCCAGCGTTATGCGACGATGTGGACCGGCGATACGAACAGCACCTGGGACGCACTGGGCCTGAACATTCCGATGTTTACGTCGTTGGGTTTGTCAGGCGAGCCGTTTGTCGGCAGTGATATCGGTGGTTTTATTGGCCGCGGCAATGGCGAGTTGCTGGTGCGCTCTTATCAGGTTGGTTTTCTGGCGCCTTTCTGTCGCAATCACAAAGAGAACGATGGCTACGATCAGGAACCGTGGCGCTTCGGCAAGCACTACGAAGACATCATTCGCAAATACCTGAACCTGCGATACGAGCTGTTGCCGTTTCTCTACACCGCTTTAGAAGAAGCGCACCGCACGGGCGTCCCGCCGTTTCGGCCTTTGCTGCTCAACTACCAGGACGATCAGAGTACTTACAACCTCGACGATCAATTCATGGTGGGCAATGATCTCCTCCTCGCGCCAGTCCTGAAGCCGGATGTCACGCGTCGTTTGGTCTACCTGCCGGAGGGCACCTGGTACGATTACTGGACCAATAGAAAATACTCAGGCGGGCGGGCGATCACTGTCGAAGCTCCTCTCGACGTGGTGCCGATGTTCGTGCGTGGCGGTGCGATCATTCCGACTGGTCCGGCGCTTAAGTACGTCGGTGAAAAGCCGGTCGATCCGATCACGTTTACGATTTATCCGGACGAGCGTGGTTCGGCGTCGACGACGCTTTATGAAGACGATGGCGTGAGTCCTGCTTATAAAAAAGGTGTCTTTCGCAGAACTGCTTTGAGCGTGCAGCGCGGACCACGAGGGTTCGTAGTCACAGTTGCGGCGCCCGAAGGAAGTTACAATCCCGGGCCGCGGAAATTCAGTTTCGTCGTCAAGTCAGACGAGCGCACGTCCAAAGTTGTCACTATTGCGGATGACGGCAAAGCACGCCAGGTCGAAATCAGATAACCTGAATCACGCAACGATCCGTGTGACACTCGTTTGGGTAATCCCGAGTTTTGGTACTCCAAGGAGGTCAGCCACGGAATCGTGCAAACCTCTGATTTCATACTCAAGGTCTGCAAGTTGATCGATCGGCAGACGGTAACCGGTGGCACAGAGTTCCTGTGTGATCTTGTTCCATCCCTCCTCTTCGGGGATGAGCAGCGACGCTTCGGTAAGCGAAACGATCCACAGCAAGAGCACTAACCTTCTGGTTGCCTCATTTTGCGGCACTTCATCGATGATTTGAGAAGCTTCAACAGCCGAATCCCATGCTGGCACGGTAAGCATGTTCATCTGTTTTCTGGTTAACTGTTTTAATTCATATCCCATCACTGCCTGTCTCTTCCTGATCTGGAAACAGAAATGACTTGGATCCACAATGGGATTCTTTTGTGCAATGTACTCATCACACCTTCTTAAAATATCGCGCGGAACACCAAACGACAGTGTCGCGATGGTCCGGGTGAATCTTTGTGGCGGATCCGGAAACTCACGCGATTCAAGGTAACGCGCCGCAATCGTGTTGCCTATATCGCACGGTACTGGCGGAATTCTAATAATGTGATCGAACGAACTATCGATCTCATTCTTTCCTTCTGCCGGGCCAAGATAGAGTTCGTTAAGCGTGTCTTCCGCCAGCGACACGTAATAGTAAACACCTGGTACCTCGAAGATTGCCTTGATCCTGCGGACGAAGGTACGAATATCTTCAAAGTCAACGATCTTATCCAGCTCATCGACACAAACCAGCACGGAAAACCCATGTTCCGTAGTGCGCCCCAACGCCCCCTGCCTGAGCCGGTAAACAATGGTCGAAGCGAAGGCGCGATACTCGGCAATAAGCGACATCAGGCTCTGGCCCTGCGCGCTTTCCAAATGCCCGCCGGCGGAGCTGTGGAGATATACGTATAGCCAAGCCACTAACGCGAGCGCCGCGATAAGCACGTAGGGAAGCGCGTATGTTACCGATGGCGCGTCATCAATAATCGAGATTGAGACCGCCGCACAATAAATGAAGGCCAGACCAAAGAGCAGCAGCAGTCCCCAACGCGGCAGACCTCTGGCCCAGAGCCGGTCGCGGCGATTTTCTGCGTTTCGGCGACGGAGATACGTTAGAACTGCATAAACTTCTCGATAAAGCATGACTGTGTGAGGGTTGTGCGTCCGATCTCTTTGTAACCACGACGACAGATCAACAGGCTGCAGGTTTGACATATAACTGAGGAAGAAGCCGACGCTGGTGCAGACTATTGCGAGTATCGGAATCCAGGTGATTATTATGTCCGGGCGCGTAAGCCTGGAGGCCATGCTGTAAATCAGGATCGTCAAGACAAATAAAGCTCCGATGAAAAGCCAGGTTCCGACTTGCGCTGCGCGCACCTCGATTCTTCTGATCGAAATCGGTCTGACTCTCAAGTAACTTGCGATGGCGCTCTCAGTACTAAAGGCGAGCCGCTCGAGCATGCTCGAGATGAAATCCTCTTCATGAAACTTGCTGGGTGAAGAGACCCAGACTTTAACCAGGGGCTTTGATTGTGGCTCATAGCCGGTTTGCAGCATTGCCCTGAGCAGCCGCGATTTCCCCACCCCTCGGCGGCCAACCACTCCGATCGTGCTCCAGCCGCGTTTGGTAAGTCCGAGCAAAACTTTCAGCAGATCATCTCGGCCCATTAGTTCAACCGGAGTTCCAAAGGTGCTTTCTTCTTCCGGGTAGGCCAGTGTTTCTTTTTGCACGAGCTCCCTCATGCGATCACGAGCAACCAGCTTACGCGCGAAAAATCCTCCCACGAAAACTGCGATCAAAAGGAGTGGCAGCGACAACAGTGAGGCCGTAATAAGGGCGGCCGGCTTACTGTAAGCCTTCGCCTCTACCACCAAGAGTCGAATCGGATCCAGCGAATTGTCTCCGCCTGGTTGGTACAAAGAGATCGCGAGGTGATGAAGGAGTTGGTTTTGGTCGTTCTCGGTTAAGCTGCGAAACTTCTCGAGCACTTGCGGAAGATTTGCGTTGGAACCGTTTTTAGTGACGGCTGTAGCGGCGGCGTCTTTGCTAACTAACCATACTGGATCGGCAACGGCGTCGAAAAACTCTCTTCGTTGATCCGTCAGGTTCTTATTTATTTGATCCACGAGTTCGAAGATCTTGGGATCGAATAAGTATTTAATTGGCGTCTTCAGTTCTTCGCGTGCGAGCAGTTCGCGGAAAATCCGTTTCGATCCGGCGCTGGCGATAGAATTGATGCCGTTTGCAATTTGCTGGATCTGCGGATCGCTGTGAGTTGCCGAGCTTTTATCCAACAGTGATTTGAGCGCGTCTACTACGAGCGGATCCTTTGAATTCAAGAGCGGCGTGAAATCGACCTTCTTATCGTGCAGGTCTATCAACATCTGATAGACACCTTGAGACTCGCTGTTATAGACCACGTACACAAGGAAGGCCTCTTGTGTTTGATCGCCCAATTCTTCGAAGGAATTCGCAATACGCTCGGATTCCTCTTCGCCAATCTTGTCCTTGAAGATTCGCTTGATTAAAGAATGGGCCAGGCGTTTGTACTGCCTGTAAGCAACGTATGCTTCGACTTCAAAGGGCAACGCGAGTTGTTCGATTAGTCTTGAGTTATTTGGATTAGGATCCAGTTTAGGGAAGAGCACCGGCTTGAATAGATTGCGCGGTCTGGTTCGTCTGGGATTATAGGACGGCGCATATTGATTTCCGTATTCGTCCGCCTCTCTAAACGCGTTGCGCACTTCTCTCGGATAGTCGAGTTGTTTATCAAACTCCTGAAACAGTTTGGTCCTCAGGTTCTCCTGGTCATCGAGAACTTGAATGATTCTGATGGAGCTGATGGCTTCGAAGCGGTCGGTAGCACTGAGTCCCGGCAATTGAATCCCTGCCTGAACTTGCGACGGTAAGCCGACGGGATGAATCCAGTTCAAGCGTTGTGCAAGGTATTCCTGCTGTTCATTGACGTCCAACGCATCGAAATAATCTACGAGCAGGTTGGGTCTCGCCCTGCCGGTGTTTTTGTCTCGTTCGGCAAGGTAGGCTAGTGCCATTCCATTTGAGCGGCGCGCGAATGATTGGAGCTGCGTTAGCGCCTGCCAGTCGTTATCGGCTCTTGCCCGTTGAATCAGCAACTCTACCGCACGAGCTTCCGTCAGTGTCTCTGCTTCGGTCTTCTTTGGCTCAGCAGGTGGACTGCTTGCGGGTTGTGCCGCTCCGGCTGTTGCGTTAGTTGGCGTTGCGGAGGATGTTGGCGACGGAGCCGGTGTGGGCTGCGGTGCTCGTTCGCCTCGCACGGCTCGAAAATGGTTTTGGTACGTGCGCAACAAGGCGATCTCGGAGGCTAGTTGATAGAAGATTTTCTTGTCCTTGAGATCGGCGTTCGCTAGTGCAGGAAGCACCGTTTTTATGGCGTCAGTATCTAACTTTGGTGTCCTCTTATCTGCTGTGACATTTCCAAGCAGTTGTTGGCCCAGGGCGATTGCCCCAACAATTACAATAATTCCCAGTCCGCAACTGATCGCTGTGCGTCTACTCTTTTTGACTGATTTGCTAAGCGGACTTCCAAAGGAATAGATCAGCATGGCCGCAGACAGTGCCACCAGCGTCACTACTGGTATCAGCAGCGACAGCCCGGTCTCTCCATCGCTGACCGAGCTAAAGATTGGCCCTCCCGGTGAAATGATCAGTACGCACAAAGTCGTAATTGCCAGAAAACCGGTTACTAACTCGGTTTTTCTGTATAGCCAGGAACCAACCATTGTTCCCACTACGACTGTCGTGATGCAGATAACAATGAGAATAGTGCTGACTTCGGGTGCGGGAGTTCTGCCGGAGATGACAAGGGAATCGGTCAACAGCAGCGAGAAAAATGCCGAACAGATGAGCACAAAGCTCAAATCGATAAAATTCCGCGGCGCGATTGTGTCACTGGGCGGGTGGTCTTCGTCGATCGGCTTTGGATGGGCTTCCTCACTTGTGGTTTTCGCCCGAGCTCTAAGGAGCAATACCACCTGACTTGCAATTCCCAGGAGCGTTACGACGACTTGTAGAAATTGTTGGGTGGTGGAGAGTTCGTTGGACATGTTATCGCTCCATTCAGGTTTATGAAGGTGAAGCAGACGGATAGGACCAGCGAACTTCAGTACAAAGCGTTACACCGTAGTGAACCCGTTGATCGACGCGCTTCGTTGACAGGGGACGTCAAATTAGTAAGTTGCCCAGATGTTCCAACTAGAATGTCGATCTATTCAGTTTCATTTCATTCGGTGCGATTGAACGTGAGTATTCAGTTAAGTTCGGAGACGTACCAACCATTACTAATTGTTACAGACACGTGGCAGGCCAGTGACAGAATTGAGACAGAGCGCGTGTATCGTCTGCGGAAATTTACCCCTAAATTGATTGGCCCCCAGGCATCGTTTGTGCGGCAAACACTCACACCTGTCTCTATAAGGGATCGAAGTATGACTAGATCAAGGGTTTTGACCGGCATTATTAGTGCCGTGTTCTTCTTAACGCTGGTTTCGTCTGCGCGGGCCGACCGGGCTCACGGTAATCTGACGCTTGAGAAGCTTATCTTTGCTGAAAGACACAACCTAACCGATATTGATCTTCAAACCGTCCTGAACACGGACTATGAGTACGTAGGACATTTTGAAAACAATAATGGGAAGCATCTCGGCTTCCGCAACAAGTTGACGGATATTGACGTTCAAAGGGTCGCGGACACCAGCTATCTGTTCGCGGCGAAATTTGAAAACAACAATAACGGAAAACATCGTGGATTTAGCGTGGCGGCGGTTCATAACGGACCCCGACTCGGGATCGTGAGACAGATCGGCAACGCGTCCGTTTCGCAAAACCCGGAGCCCACCGCGATGGTGCTGCTCGGTAGTGGTCTCGCAGCGGCGGCCGCGTTCGCGCGAAAGCTCAAGCGAAGACGTAATCACTGAAGTTTTGATTTAAGCCACGGATTTTCACGGGTGAACACGGATTAGATCCGTTTTCCTCCGTGAAAATCCGTGTTTACACATTGCGTCCGACTGTCCCGCCGTTGTTCAATTAGCCCACCTGAAACGTTTATTCCAGATCGACATAAACACATAGAGATTAGGAAGAAAGCGGGCCCACACTTACTTCCCGATCTTCGCAACTCTTTAATTCCGACATTCGAGAGGTGGCAAACGCTATGGCTGAAAAGAAAAAGTGGACAGTCATGATCTATCTGGCTGGGAATAATAGTTTGAGTGAAGAATGTGTATTCGCGCTCACTGAAATGGGCGCCGCGGTGCCGTCAAACGATGTGGCCCTGGTGGCGCAACTCAACACTGGCGTTCACGACAGCACTAACATACGTTTCGACAAAGACACGTCCAAACCTGAGGATATACACAAGGCGTTGAAGAAGGCGCTCAAAGCAAGCAGCGATGAAGAATATCCAAAGGAAAGAGATAACAAGGAACGCATTTTTAGGTTCGTTGAATTCGCCACAAAGAACTACAAGGCTGAGCATTACATGTTGGTACTTTCCGGGCACGGCAGTGGCACAGTCGGCGACTTCCTCAAAGACGAGCATCCGATGGGAAAGAGGTTCAGCGTTATAAATCTTGGTCAGTTGATGGAGAGGATTAATCGGCAGTTGTTGGATGGGAACAGGTTGGACATTCTCGGTCTTGACAGCTGTCTGATGAGCATGACCGAGATTGCCTACGGCATCCACAATCACGTCAAGATCATGATCGGTGCGGAAGGATTTGAGCCAATGGCCGGCTGGCCATACAAGGCAATTCTCAAACGAGTGAACCAACTCCCAGAGGCCGAACCGCTGGCAAAACAGATTGTGAGTGAGTACACCAAGCACTACACGATCTATCAGGCCGCGAACGTTTCCGTCGATCAAGCTGCTTGCGATTTGGACCAGTCAGTCGACCTGATGAAGGCGATAAACAGTCTCGCCGGAGTGCTGAGACCGCGTCTCGAGCAGTATCTGGAAGCCAGACAGTCCACCCTCGAGCCGGCAACTGATGAAGAGCGAAAACAGAAATGCATCAATGCCGAGCTGCGAGATGCGCTCATACTGGCCCACTGGGAAGCCCAACTCTACAAGAACGAGCAATATACCGATCTCTACGACTTTTGTACGCTGCTAAAGAACAGGCTCAGCGGAGAGGAATTCGATCACGTCCGCAAGGCTTGTCAAAACGTGCTGAACGTCATACTCGGTGCCAGCAAGCACGGGGAGGACGCGAAACTCGCTGCCGAATCATTCACCGCAAGTTTTTTCAGGGAAACCCGCAAAGACAAACAACACTTTGCTGAGCATGAGGAACTACAAGAGTTTCGGATGCGGGCCGTCGATTTTCAGAACGCGCCTGGTTTTATTCTGAAATCTTGCTATAGCGGTTGGACGGTGCAATACTCTTACGGCGTTTCCATCTACTTTCCCTGGTCAGAAGTTCCGGGCGAACTGGAAGAATATAAAAAGCTTTATTTCGCGAGAGACTCAGGTTGGCATGACTTCCTTGACGTTTATCTGCGAGCAACGCAACGCGAAGCTCGGGATAAGCGAACCCAGAAGGAGATCACGAGGTTCCGCGACCAGTTCTTGCGGCCATTTTTCAACGTTACCGAGAGTCCGATTGAACTACCGTTCAAAAATGGAGAGCCAAACAGAAATGGCGAGCCAAATCGTAGTTTACGGAACCTCATCGGAAGCATGAAAAACCCTCCGATCGAATTCGTTGAAAGTTTATGCGATCCTGACGAGCGGTAACCATCCCTCGTCATCAATTGCTCCGGAGGAGCAACGTGTTTATAGCATCGCTCCTCCAGAGCTAAAATCGGAGTTTTACAGTTCTTGAGCGGCAAGCGCAGATTTTTATTGGTGGTCGTCACCTTACTTCTCTTTGAGGTGACGCTCGGCGTGGATGAGCAATGGTTACCTTCTGCGTTCCGGGCGACAGCGGCAAATGTTGACGATAAGGATCACACTACCGCCGCCGAGACTTCATTCGCAAAGGCCGAGCAACTCAGGAAAGCTGGAGACGAAGACTCGACTCGCAAGGCAATCGAGTTATACCAAGAGGCGATTTCTTACTGGAAGAACGCACGTAACAGGACCGAAGAAGCCCGTTCACTCGCAGGCATCGGAGACGTTTATAAATCGTTTCACGAGTTGAAAGATGCTCTTGCTTATTACAATCAGGCGCTAGCGCTCTATCGCAACCTCAAAGACCGTCGCGGCGAGTGCCAAACTCTAAATCAAATCACGTCTGTTTACCTCTCGTTAGGAGAAAACTCCCGCGCCCTCGATAGCTATCTCGCCGCCGCCAAACTGGCCGACCTCACCGGAGATCGCACCTTGAAAGCCCAGGCACTCAATAACAGAGGCGAGATCTACTACTGGTCTGGCGAAGAAAAACAAGCTATCGACTTTTATCAACGTGCCCTGCGCTTGTGGATCGACGCAAATGATCGTCAGGGACAGGCGGAGACCTACACGTACCTGGGATTCACAACTTCGGACCTGGCGCAGGTCAGAGAATCGTTTGACTACTACCGCCGCGCCCTCGAGCTCTGGCAAGCCATCGGCGACCGCCACGGAGAAGCGATCACGTTCACCGGATTGGGTCGCCTGTATTCACGCGTCGGTGAGAGTCAGGAAGCACTCGACTACTTTCACAAAGCAAACGCATTCCTGAGTCGTAGTCCTAACCCGGTGGAGAAGGCGCGAGTGCTCACCGGTTTTGCGCACGTCTATGTTCGCGTCGGCGAAGAGAAGAAGGCCATCGACTACTATCAGCGTGCCGGCGGGTTGTTTAAGTCCGCCAACTATAGCAATGGTCTGGCCGTCACTCTCTACAACGCCGGACGCGTCTATTACTCCCTTGCTGATCACCAGAAAGCGCTTGATTCTCAGCGCGAGGCGCTCGACCTGTGCCGCAAGATCGGCGATCGGCGTCTGGAGTCTCACGTGCTGATCGAGATCGGAAAGCTGCTGGATTCCGGCGATGACAAGGCGGGTGCAATCAAGAATTACCTGTTAGCGCGTTCTTTCGCTCAGTCGCAGGCGGACCTGCGAGCGGAAATGGAGACGTGGAATCTCCTCGGCAAAACGTATGAGTCGCAAGGCAAACAACAACTCGCCCTCGACCACTACAAGCGAGCCTTTTCACTAAGCCGCAAAGCTGAAGACAGGTTTGGCGAGAGTGCAACGCTTTACCGGATCGCTCGCATGCACTATGCCTTGCACAACTTTCCGGAGGCGCGAAAGCAAATCGAAGAGGCTATCAATCTAATCGAATCGCTACGCACCAAAGTCAGCAGCCAGGAGTTGCGCGCCTCGTATTTTGCTTCCGTGCGAGAGTTGTACGAGTTGTATATAGACTTGCTGATGGATCTGCACGCCAGCGAACCGCAATCCGGTTATGACGTTTTGGCTTTCGAAACGAGCGAGCGGGCGCGGGCACGATCGCTGTTGGAGATGCTGGGGACTGCACGGGTTGGGGTGAGAGAAAAAGTCGATCCGGAACTGTTGGCACGCGAGCGTGCGTTGCGTGAGGAGTTGAGCCGGAAAGCCGAGCAGAGTTTGTTGATCAAGACTTCTTCGGGAAGGGAAGGCGAGCGCGCTGCGGTTGATCGCGAACTCGAGGATCTGGCGACGCGTTATCAGGAAATCAAAGCGCAGGTTCGTGCCGCAAGTTTGGAGCACACGGAGCAAACTCAGCCGCGTTCGCTTGGTTTGCAGGAAATTCGCGATCGAGATCTGGCGGACGACACGGCGTTGCTCGAGTTTTTTCTCGGACAGCGGCGGAGTTACCTGTGGATCGTTACGAAAAACTCTTTTAAGAGTTTGTCGCTGCCGCCGCGCGGTGAGATTGAAGAGTCGGCTGTTGCCCTACGGAAGCTTCTGATTCAGCCCACGCAGTTGCCGGGTGAGTCGTTTGATCAGCTACAGGCGAGAGTGATAGAAGCAGAGTCGGAATACTGGCGCAAGGCGACGGCGTTTTCCGAAACGCTACTGGGACCAGTTGCCGGTGACCTCAAGGCAGAGCGTTTGTTGATCGTGCCCGACGGCGCTCTCCAGTACATCTCGTTCGCGGCGCTTCCGATTCCCGCCCGCGGCGGCGATGTAAGGCCGTTGATGCTCGAGCACGAGATCTCACTTCAACCTTCAGCCTCGATTCTGGCTATGCTCCGCAGCCGAGCGGACAAACCCGCTGAGAAAGCCATAGCGGTGTTTGCCGATCCCGTCTTTGAGTTGGACGATTCGCGATTTCAAACGGGATCGGGGCAGATGCAGGCAGCAAATCCCACGCGTGACGTGACCACCGAGAGCGCTCTGCGCGACGTAAACAGCTCCTGGAGCACCGGACACATTCCCCGGCTGCTCGCTTCGCGCGAGGAGGCCAGGGCGATTACTGATCTGACGTCGTTTTCAACCAACTTCAGTGCCGTTGGCTTCGAAGCGAACAAGGCTGCCTTCACCAGTCTTGACTTGAGTCAATTTCGGATAATACATATAGCGACGCACGGTGTTCTTGATAGCAGGCACCCGGAACTGTCGGGCCTGCTGTTGTCACGGTTTGACAAGGATGGACGGCCTAAAGAAGGTTTTCTCCGTCTCGACGATATTTATAATCTGAGTCTGTCGGCGGCCATGGTAGTGCTCAGCGCCTGCAACACCGGACTCGGCAAAGACGTTAGAGGGGAAGGTCTTGTTGGCTTGGTCCATGGGTTTATGTACGCCGGTACCACGCGCGTAGTCGCGAGTTTGTGGAAGGTAGACGACGATGCTACCGCACAGTTAATGACTCACTTCTACCGCGAGATGTTTCAAGCGGGTAAGTCGCCGTCAGCGGCTTTACGCGCGGCCCAGATTGAGATGTGGGAGCAGAAGCGGTGGCATTCTCCTTACTTCTGGGCGGCTTTTGTTTTACACGGAGATTACGAAGGAAGAGTTAACGACACTCGTCGTCCACAACGATTCCCCTGGTCCGCTGCGGCAATAGCGGCCCTTCTTGTGGCGGCTGGTTTTTTCTTCTGGCAAAAGAAACTACGTAAAAAGAGATATGCCTATTGACCCCCACCCAGATTTAGAGCGGCAGAAAAAGAAATGGGAATTGGATGAGGAGTCTTTCGAATCGCTACTGCAATGGTTGCACTCCGACCGGGAGCAGGCTGGTAAGCGTTACGAAGACATCCGCGCCCGTCTGATTAAGATCTTTGGTAGTCGCGGTTGCGCCGAACCTGATGTTTTAGCGGACGAGACTATCAATCGCGTGGCAAAGCGCGTCAAGGAGGTCTCAACGACGTATACAGGCGATCCGGCGTTGTACTTTTATGGCGTGGCTAACAAGATTCACATGGAGCAGTTAAGAAAACAGAAGCCGATTGAGAGACTGCCGCCGGTGCCGGATATGGATGATTACGAAGCCGAGTACGTTTGTCTTGAAGGTTGCATCGGTCATCTGCCCGCGCGCAGCCGCGATCTGGTGCTTCAATATTATGAACACGAGCAGCAGGACAAGATCGTGCAACATCAACGTTTGGCCGAGCGGTTCGGCATTGGGTTGAACGCTTTGCGTATCAGGGCGCACCGCGCGCGAACGGTCTTACGCAAGTGCATTATCAACTGTCTGGAAAAGAAATCGGTTCAGACTGCACATGCTAACTAACGAAAAAGCACAGGAAGATCTCAGGTTGTGGTTGCTTGGTCTGTTGCCCGAGCAGGAGAGTCAATCACTGGAAGAGCGGTTGATAACCGATTCTGAGCTTTACGATGAATTGTTTATCGTCGAGGAGGAGTTGATCGACTCCTACATCGCGGGCCGGCTCAGTGATGACGAGCGCTCGGCGTTTCAGTCGTATTTCATGAACTCGCCCGAGAGACAGGAACAGTTTCGCATTGCGAATGCTTTGCGGGTTTACATTGGCGACGCGAAGGAGACCGAGTCGACAACAGAAGAAAAGCGTCGTTGGCCATTTGCCGCGATGTCGCTGGTGGCAGCGGCAGTTGTGATTGCTGCTCTGGTTTGGGCGTGGCTGCCTGCGAGCACCGGTAAATCTCACAGGGCTGAGCTCACGCCGGGAGGACAAACGCGCGAAGGCGGGACAGTGCAGCGGATAACGATTCCGCCCGGCACGGATACTCTCGATCTCGATTTGAAACTCACGCGCAACGACTTTCAGAAGTATCGCGCAACACTCCTCAACTCAGACGGTGGCACGATCCAAATACACGAAAACCTCACCGGCCCAACGCTCCGTTTCTCTGTCAACACCGAGCAGATACCCCCCGGCGAATACCAAATAAAAGTTGACGGCCTCAACACCAGCGGAACCTTCGAGAGCGCCGACAGCTATCGCTTCACAATCAAGAACTAGCCACAAAAGGCACAAAATGCACAAAAGTGATTGAGAAGACCCACATATCCTTTTGTGCCTTATGTGCCTTTTTGTGGCTAGAACTTTTGTGCCTTTTTGTGGCTAAGACTTTTGTGCCTTTTTGTCGGCACGCTCCAGAACCAGATCAAACACGCCCGTCTGAAAAACCTTTCCATTAACGTTCCGCTCTTCAACAACGATCGCATTCTCCGCTCGATACATCGGATCATTCTTCTTCGGATCGCCTTGAAAATGAATCTCCGTGACCAGCGGTTGATACCCCGGACACACCGCGGCGAGATGAAAATGCGCACAACGCCAGAAATCAGGCGCGCCCGTCGGATTCGGCCGGTAGGGAATCGGACGAATCCCTTCAACCTCGTACTGACCACTCTCAGCCGAAACCACTCTTCCGCGATTACGAAAGTCAGTAACGCCGTCGGAATACTTCTCCTGCATATCGACGTGCCAGAAGTCGAGCACCGTCCCGGGCAGCGGTCGCTTCGTATCGTAGGCCCAGACGCGACCGGATAGCACAAACGTCGTACCCGGCTCTCCAGGTAGACTCAGCTTGCCTCTGAACGGTGCGCCGGCCCGGTAGAATGGTCCATACGGCTGCGGAGTTATCTTTCGCAGTTCGCCTTTTGGGGTGATTTCCTGTGGCGCCGATCCCATCTGAATCAGGATCTGGTCCGAGCCGATTGGCTGAGTTGGCTGCGCGTCACAGCGCAGGATTAGTCCGGTGACGCCGAGAGTGGCCAGTCCCGCAGTGCCGTGCTGGAGAAAAGTCCGTCGCTTTAGGTTAACCATATGTTTTCACCTTTTGGTGGAATGAAGGGTCCAATGAGAAAACACCGTTGCGGATAGATTTGTGGTGCACGATGTGATGAATCGGCCCAGGCTGGTGACAAAGCGGGTAATTTCACTCAACGGTCACTTGCAAAGAAATGAAGTGCTAAGATTTACTTGGTGTAACAAGCTCTACCGAAATTACCCCCGTTGAATCATATCGATGGCAAAAGCCAAACGAATCAAAGGCATAAAGTGCAAATCTGTCGCTTCCGCAGGCATAAAGCTGGTGCTGCTGACGAGATTTGAGGAGTTGTACGGTTTTCACGAGGTGGCACTCGATTGGAGCGACCCGGAAGGCGTCCACTCGATGCGCGTCGCTTCGCGCCGGCTACGAAGTGCTTTGCGAGACTTCGCGCCGCACCTGCGCAAGCGAGCTCTCAGTGGCGTTCTGAAACAATTGAAGGACATTGCGGACGCGCTCGGGGAAGTACGCGATCAGGACGTGGCCATCATGGCACTCGAGAAGATCGTGCACCACACACCCGCGGAGTTGTCACCCGCGCTTCAGCAATTCATTGGCGCGAGAATGGAAATTCGCGATCGCGCGCGTGAAGAATTGAAAGCGACTCTCGAGCAGACCGAGCTGAAACAACTGGAGTCTGCTTTTGTCGCGAGCGTGGATCAGGCCACCGCGACGCGTGACCAGTCAAAACCGCAAATCACGTATCAGGAAATGTCGCGGGTGGTGATTCTCGGACGCCTGAAAGAGTTGGAAAAACTCAGCGTTGGTTTGTTCCAGCCGTTTGAGATCGAGACCCTGCACGACATGCGCATTGCCGCCAAGCGCTTGCGTTATGCGATCGAGCTTTTTCAACAGTGCTGGCGACGCTCCATCGCCGGTTATGCAAAACGCACCGCGCGACTACAGACCGCGCTCGGCGACGTTCACGACTGCGACGTTTGGATGGAAAGCGTTGGCAAAGAGATCCTCAGTGCGCGGAAGCAGAAGCAAACCGAGCGGGTAGTGGCGTTGATGTGGTTGCTGAGTTACCTGGTTAAGCTGCGCACGAAGCACTTGCGTGATGCTTTTTCGCGCTGGTGCGAATGGGAGAAGCAGGACGTCAGTGGCAAGTTGCGTGCGATACTGGCGGTCGAGCCGAAGCAGTCTTCAGAACTTTGAGTAGCGCGGCGTGTTCGGAATGAGAATCTCACGTCGTCCGAACATGCGCGCGTCGATCGAAAACGCGCCTGGGCCAAGTAGAGCGATAACGATTGGGAGTACGATCGCGTTGAGCAACGTTTGATTCGTCTCGATGAGGCTGAGAACAGCGAGCGCTGTCGCACCAACACCGATGAGTATCGCGGCGAGAGGCGTCATAAAACCCACCAACAAACAGCTCGCGACAATGAGGACGAGCGCGGTCACCACCAGGCTGAGCACACTGAACTTTGTCGATCCAACGTAAGCGAGGATCTCAGCAATCAACGTAACGCTCACCAATGCTCTCAACAACAGTAGGCCCAGCCCCGGCCAGCCACCGGGAAAGGCAGAAAACAACTTTTGCACCGCACCACTCTACTCACTCTGAAACCCAAATGAATCCAGAGATTGCGTTAACTTTCAATACCTCTTTCGTGTTACGCGACAAACAGGCACAAAAAAAGCTTAGCCACAAAAAGGCACAAAAGGCACAAAAAAGATTTGAGTTGAACCAGTCACCGAGCTAAAGAGTCCGTTTTCGGTTTTTTTATTTTTGTGCCTTTTGTGCCTTTTTGTGGCTGATCTGGTTTTGTGCCTCTTTGTGGCTAGAGTTGGATGATGCCGCGGCGCAGGCCGATGGCGACTGCCTGTGTCCTGTCGGAGGCGCCCAGCTTCTCCATGATGTGCTTGATGTGGACCTTGACGGTTTCTTCGGAGATGAAGAGTCGCGCGGCGATCTCGCGGTTGCGATTGCCGCCGGCGACTTCGCGCAACACCTCGACTTCGCGCTCGGTCAGCACTTCATCGCTCATGTGCTCGAGCAGTTGCGACGCGATCTCGAGAGGAATTCGTTTCTTACCGGCATGGACCTGACGAATCACGTCCAGCAACTCCGACGGCGGCATGTTCTTCAGCAGGTAACCACGCGCGCCCGCCTGTAACGCGCGTTGAATCTCAACGTCGCCTTCGAACGTCGTCAGCATGATGATCCGCGCTTCCGGAAACTCGCTGCGAATCGCGATCAGGATATCGATGCCGCTCATGTCCGGAAGCCGCAGATCCAACAACGTCACATCGGGCAGGTGTTGTTTGAAGACCTGAATAGCCTCAGCGCCATTCGCTGCTTCGGCGACAAGCTCCATGTCCGGCTGGTTATTGATAAGCGCGGCGATGCCCTCGCGCAGCAACGGGTGGTCGTCAACACTAAAAACGCGGATCGGCGGACGATTACTCATAATATTTGTTTCTTTTCGTTTGAAGTAGATACTGTAGCAAAAGCCACGTGGCTCGGAATAATCAACTCGACTTCAGTTCCGGCATTCGCGCGGCTAAAGACTTTCAGTCGTGCGCCGATATTTTCAGCGCGCTCACGCATGCCCGCGAGTCCCCAATGACCGTCGCGACCGGAGTGCAACACTTCCGGATCGATCCCCGCGCCATCGTCACGAACGAGAACACGCAGGTGTTTGGGTGAGTAGTCGAGTTCGATCTCGATCTTATTTGCGTGCGAGTGGCGAAACGCGTTTGCTAACGCTTCGCGGCCGATGCGATAAGCTTCATCGCGAATGAGCGGATGCAACTGTCGCGGCGTGCCCTCGACAATGACACGAACATCTTTCACTCGTTCGTTACCAAACTCCTGTCCCACCTGCGAGAAGGCGGTTTCCAGATCGTCGGCGTTACCGCTGGTGGAACGAAGACCCCTGACCGCGTCTCGTCCTTCCTGGATGACTTGTCCCATCAGTTCCATGACGCGCCCGACGAGCGGTTTCGCAGGTGAGTCGGGCGCCAGGTGATCGTTCGCAACGTGCAACTGCATCGAGGCGCTGACAAGACCCTGCAACAACGTGTCGTGAAGATCCTGCGCGATGCGGGTGCGTTCCGCGAGTCGCTCTTCGAAACGTAGAGTCAGTTGCGTGCGAAGTTGATGAACACGCCAACGGTAAAGCGCGAACAACGCCAGTAGGCCCACCAGGATTAACAAGAGACGAAACCACCACATGCGCCAGAAAGGCGGACGTCCTGCGACTACGGCGACTGCAACAACGCCATTGCCCGGTGTTGGCAACGTGATCGTCACCGATGGTGGGACGTATCCGGGGTCTACAAGCAACGCGGCGTACTCGGTACCGAGGTGAGTTTCACTGGTCCAGGTCGAATCCGGTGCGATCTTTGTAAACGGCTGGTCGGCCCATGGCTGCACGTACCACGCTTCGCTGAGCGCATACAGCACCACACGTTGTTCGCTGCGCGCGCCGATCGCACGACCGCGGATCGTGTCGAGTTGCGTAACACCTCCTTTATCTTCGGGCGGTATGTCGGTGATTTCGATTGAGGGATGAATGTCGCTCGAAGTTGCGCAGCCGCTGAGTAATAAAACCAGCAGACAGACTGCGGCGCGCACAGGCCGGGGCAGGCCACTCATCGGACCATTGTGTTTGGCGTCCATTGACAGCGGATTATCAACTCAACCTCTTTTCAACGTCAACGCGATTAATACCACGATCGTGGTATTGACCGATGATCCGAGCGGGTTATTCAAAAAACCTTCGTTCGCGTGATGTCCTGCGTTGTCTAATTCAACGAAAATCTACACAATCAATGACGATTCACAACCGGAGGCATTTATGAGCACGATCACAACCAAAGACGGTACGCAGATCTATTACAAAGACTGGGGCACGGGTCAGCCCGTAGTCTTCAGTCACGGCTGGCCGCTCTCGGCAGACGCGTTTGAAGACCAGATGTTCTTTCTCGCGTCGCGCGGCTATCGCTGCATTGCGCACGACCGGCGCGGTCACGGGCGCTCCAGCCAGCCATGGGAAGGCAACGAGATGAACACTTACGCTGACGATCTTGCCGAACTCGTCGAAGCGCTCGATCTGAAAGACGCGATTCACATCGGTCACTCGACAGGTGGCGGCGAAGTCACTCGTTACATCGGACGTCATGGAACGAAGCGAGTTGCAAAGGCAGTTCTGATTAGCGCGATTCCGCCGTTGATGCTGAAGACAGAGGCGAATCCCGGTGGACTGCCGATCGAGGTCTTCGATGAGATCCGTGCCGGCGTGCAATCGGACCGCTCGCAGTTTTTCAAAGATCTGAGCGCGCCTTTCTACGGCGCGAATCGCGCGGGCGCGAAAGTTTCTCAGGGTCTGCGCGACTCTTTCTGGCTGCAAGGCATGCAGTGTGGGTTGAAGGCCGCTTATGACTGCATCAAGGCCTTTTCCGAAACTGACCTTACCGAGGATCTGAAGCAGTTCGATGTGCCGACACTCATCATGCACGGCGACGACGATCAGATCGTTCCCATCGGCGCTTCGGCTTTGATGTCTTCGAAGCTTGTCAAAGACGCGACTTTGAAGGTTTATCCCGGTCTCCCACACGGAATGTGCTCGACGCACAAGGACCAGATCAACGCCGACCTGCTTGCATTCGTGAAGGGCGAGAAGTCTGCCACAGCGGGATAGAAAAGCTGCCACAAAAAGGCACAAAGTCACAAAACCTGAAATGCGTAAACTCAAAAGCTAATTCCATCAGAATCTTTTTTGTGACTTTGGTGCCTTATTTGTGGTTGACCTTCTTTTGTGCTTACATTGGCGCATGGCTAATCCGATTCGCATCCTGTTGCAAACCACCATTCCTCCGGTTGAAGACGATTGGAGCATTGAGCGGTTTTCGTTGTTACGCGATCATCTGGCTTCGCTAAAAGATCACAATGAGGCGCCGGTCTACCAGGTCACGACGCGCAATCGTGCAGTTGACGCTGAAGGCAATGACGTTGTGTTGAGCGTGCTGGACACAACTGATTTCGACCAACTCTGGCTCTTCGCGGTTGATTCGGGCGACGGATTGAGCCGCGCGGATTGCGAAGGCATCACACTTTTCCACCAGCGAGGTGGCGGCATTCTGACTACGCGCGATCACCAGGATTTAGGTTCGTCGTTATGTACGCTGGGCGGGGTTGGGCGTGCGCACTTCTTTCACTCGCAACATCAGGAACCCGATGAATCGCGCCACGTGCGCGACGACATGGACAACACAATGATCGATTGGCCTAATTACCATTCAGGCGCGAACGGTGATTATCAAAAGATTACGGCTGTCGATCCGGCGCATGAATTATTCGAAAGTTCTGCCGGCGTGATTGAGTATTTTCCAGCGCATCCGCACGAGGGCAGCGTTGGTGTGCCTGATGATGAAGAGCACGCGCGCGTCGTCGCGACGGGAACAAGCAAGGTGACTGGACGCGAGTTCAATCTGGTGGTGGCCTTCGAGCGCAGACTGGATCAACACGGCAACCGCCTCGGACGAGCAATGGCTGAGTCGAGTTTTCATCACCTTGTCGATTACAACTGGGACACCTCCGCAGGCTGTCCCAGCTTCCTCATCGAACCTCCCGGCTCTGAGATCAAACGCGACCCTTCACGTCTCTCGGACATCAAAACCTACGTCACCAACGCCGCCCGCTGGCTTGCCGGAACATAAAGAAAGCTGCCACAAAAAGGCACAAAAAGATTTGGTGGAATTACCTTTTGAGTTTCGCAATTCAGTTTGTGAACTTTTGTGGCTAACCTTCTTTTGCTTATCACTTTAGATTAGCGGAACAAGACGAGATAGAGCGGTTGGCCTACATGGCATAGGTCTTCGGTTAACCGAAAATGCGCCAGCGGCTTCGCTATGCTATCTTAAGCCCCGGTCAGTTCAATCGAAATTCTCAAGGTAAACGCATGCACCAGAATCCATTTCGGGAATGGCTCCCGCTCCTATCGATTCTCTTCGCAACACTCGTTCTTGCCTGGCCGGCCGGCGCTCAAAAAGAGGCTTGTTTTACCGCTGAAGAGCGCGCGCGAGCTGAGCAGACGGCCAAAGTTTATCGCACACCCGATCCGGGCTACGACCCGGTGCTTGGCTACAATCCCGCGACGGGTCCACGCCGGGGGGCGCCACCCGTCGATGCAAACGGCTTAGCGAAGCCAATCAACTGTGTTGCGAACAAGGATGAATCTCCGGGCGCCGGCACCACGCCGAAATTTCATTGTTCGGTGCCGGGCGTGACTGACGAAGACGGCGACCTGATCCGCTACAAGATCAAGCCACACTTCAAGGGAAACTCGAATGACAAGCGAAACGGCGAGATCTACGGCGAGTTTCTGTCGTCGCGGTTTTCCAAAGCGCTGGGCTTTTTCGCGGATGACGAGTGGGTTGCGGACGTTAATTGTCCCGACTGCGAGAAGAGCCTGACGAGAGGTTTTCAGGGCGCGCGTTTTTCACCTTTTCAACCGGCTGCGGGGATAGAACTGTCGCTGGCTCCGGGAATCGATGTGAAGTGTAATAACAAGGATTCCGCCTCGCTGGCTGAGACGCTCCAAAAATTGTCGCAGAATGGGTCCGCGCGGGCAGAGATTGACGCGTTTAAATTGTGGCTTGCGTTTATCGATCATGGCGACACCAAAACCGACAACCATAAGCTCGCGTGTCTGAAATCAAAGAAGAAAGGCGACACCCGGATCTGCGAACCGGGGGAGGCGGTTTTTTACGTCAGCGACATGGGATCGACTTTTGGGTTCTCGAGTTCGAGTGAAAAGAAGGCGCGGCTCGAGAGCTGGCGCAAGAAAGAGCCGATCACGGTGAGTGGCGGGCGTTGTACGGCAAATGCAAAGAGCGTTGGCGACACGAACGTCAGCGAAGCCGGTCGCAAGCTGCTGGCTGATGGACTTCAGAGACTGCTCGATGCGGAGAAACAAAACAAAACAATCACCAGGGTGTTCCAGGTTTCGCGAAATGCGGAACGCGATCGCCCGGCGGCAGAGTGGACTGCGGAGTTCGAGCGCAAGGCACGGATGATCATCGATGCGCGCTGCTCAAACTAAGCCATCCACAGATTACGCAGGGTACAGAAGGAGAAATCTGTGTAATCTGTGGATAGTTTTTGATACTTCAGGGTAAACAAGGTAGATGCAATCAGATCCAAAACCAAAACGCTTTTTTGCCTGGTCAGTACTGAACCGGGATTTGTGCCAGTTGGAATTCTTCGCGCGTGTGCTTGAAGAAGCGACCGACAAATCGACGCCGGTCCTGGAAAAATTAAAGTTCCTGTCGGTGTTTTCCTCGAATCTCGACGAGTTCTTCATGGTTCGTGTTTCCGGGATCAAGGAGATGCTGCCTATCGAAGACATCGGGCCAATGCCAGGGGAACTCACGCCGGAGGAACAACTGCCCGTCATTCGCAAACGAGTGCTGACGCTCGTCGAACAGCAGACCCGTTGTCTGCATGACGGAGTGCTGCCGGAACTCGAGTCGCACGGCGTGGTCATCGCTCGTTATGAATCGCTTTCCGAGGATGAGAAGCGTAGCCTGTCTGAGTACTTCAGGAAGAACATCTTCCTGGTGTTGACTCCACAGGCTGTCGATCCCGCGCGTCCGTTTCCTTACATTTCGAACCTCAGTCTGAACATCGGTCTCACGGTTGAGAGTAATCCTGAAGACACGCTTGCCGGAGCGCCGTTAGGCAATGAAGCCAGGTTTGTGCGCATAAAAGTGCCGCCCGTCGTGCCGCGATTGATTCCCATAAAAGACGGTGAGTTGAAGTTTGCGTTAGTAGAAGAGGTGATCGAGAACAACATTCATAATTTGTTCCCGAGCATGAACCTGAGCAAGGGACATCTGTTTCGCGTCACACGCGACGCCGATGTCGAGATTCGCGACGACAAAGCCGCGGATCTGCTGGCGCTCATAAAGGAGTCGCTGCGCGAACGCCGGTTTGGTTTGCCTGTTCGCCTGGAAGTTTCGTCTTCGATGCCCAGCGAGATGGTTGAGTATTTGACCAACTCACTCCGTATCGAGAAAGAAGACGTTTACGAAATCGATGGACTGCTGGACGTGCCGGATTTGATGGAGCTTTACGGTCTCGACTTGCCTGAGCTGAAGGACAAACCGCTCAAGGCAGTTGTGCCGCCCGCGTTGCGGAACAGGGAATCGCTATTCGACACGATCAAGAAGCAGGACGTGTTGCTGCATCATCCTTACTCGTCGTTTGGAACGGTTGTAGATTTCATTGACGCCGCCGCGCAGGATCCGCAAGTCGTGGCGATCAAGATGTGTCTTTACCGCACCGGTAAAAAGTCTCCGATTCCACAAGCGCTGATCCAGGCAAGCGAGCGTGGCAAACAGGTCACCGCACTGGTCGAGATCAAGGCGCGCTTCGATGAAGAGCACAACATCGAGTGGGCCAAACGACTTGCCGAATCCGGTGTGCACGTCGTTTACGGGTTAGTGGGATTCAAGACGCACAGCAAAGTCACGCTGGTAGTGAGACGCGAGCAGCACGGACTACAAACTTATACTCACATCGCGACCGGCAACTACAATCCGACGACTTCGAGGCTCTATACAGATCTCGGACTACTGACCAGCGACTCCGCGATTGGCGATGACGCGACTGACCTGTTCAACTTCCTGACCGGTTTCTCGATGCAGAAGGAGTTCAGCCGGTTGATGGTGGCGCCGATGAATTTGCGTCGCCGCATGATGCAGTTGATCAAGCGCGAGACGGAACATGCTTTAGCCGGTCGTCCGGCACACATCGCGGCGAAGGTCAACCGCCTGACTGATCTTCAGATCATCGAAGCGCTTTACCAGGCATCGCAAGCGGGCGTGAAGATCGATCTGATCGTTCGGGGGGCGTGTATGATTCGCCCTGGTGAGCCGGGACTTTCTCAAACTATTCACGTCAGGAGCGTGGTGGGGCGCTTTCTCGAACACAGTCGCATCTTCTACTTCGCGAACGCAGGTGACGAAGAAGTCTATATCGGCTCGGCTGATTGGATGTCGCGCAATCTCGATCGCCGGGTGGAAGTGGTAGCGCCGGTGCTCGATCCGCAGTTGAAGACGTATTTGAAAGACACCGTGATCGCTGCATACCTGCGAGATAACGTGAAAGCCAGGGTCATGACCTCTGATGGCAGCTATGTGTGTCCACCAATTGACATCGGCGAAGAGCTCTTCAACAGCCAGCTATTCTTCGAAGGCCCAAACAGTTCACCGCCTGTCGGAAACGTTCATTCGTTAAGAAAACGATTGTGGTCTAAGCAATAATGAGCCACAAAGAGGCACAAAAAGCTTAGCCACAAAAAGGCACAAAAGGCACAGAAATAGTTAAAAGCTCTTATCGGTGGATTGGCACTGCCAAACTAAAAATTTGTGCTTTTGTGTCTAAGTGTTTTGTGCCTTTTTGTGTGAGAGAAAGGATACGAGTATGAAGCGTGTGACTTTTGCGGTGTTGGGTACGTTTGTTCTCTTGCTGATCGGTACCGGCCTTTTAGCTTATTTTTTTCGTGACAGCTCACAGCCTGGTGTAGCGCCGAGCACGACTCAGACCAGCCAACCGCAACCTGACATTCCATTGATCGGAGCACTCTTTGGACCAGACGCAACTGGTCTTTCGCCGGGCAACTTCGCGAGTTGGGAATCAACGTCCGCGATGATTGCTTTGCGGTTTTCACTGGCCGCGTTCCTGGCTGCAGTGCTCGCGTTTCGTCCACGGCGCGGCGTCTCGGTCGCACGCCGTAATCCTTACGTGGCCCAGACACAGATTCTGATGGCGGTGGTGGCAGGCGGGATGATGATGGTCGTGGGCGACAGCGCGGCGCGCGCTTTCGGAATTTTTGCGGCAGCCTCGCTCGTACGATTCCGCACGAACATTCGCGACCCGAAAGAGACTACCGTGTTGCTGGTTTGTTTGGGAGTCGGTCTCGCAGCGGGCGTCGGGCGTTGGGACATGGCAGTTATCCTGACGCTGTTTGTGCTGATCGCATTGACTGTTCTGGAATTCTGGGAACCGTTCCAGGTGTTTCGATCGATGGAGGTTTCTGTCACGACGCGTAATGTCGATCGTACCGACTACGTGCTCAAACGACTTTTTGAGCGTTACGAGTTTGACTACGAGCTGCGTGAACTGAATCGTGAGGATGCGGATGAGCCGCTGGGCAAAATTGTCTACCTGGTAAATATCGATCCGGCTGCTAATACGAGTAAGTTGAGTGAGGAGATACTTTCAGCCGACCGCGACAATATCGATGGCGTTGAGTGGGATCAGAAACAGAGTAAGACCTACATTTACCGCTAAAACCATCCGCAGATTACACAGATGTCATTCTGTGTAATCTGTGGGTACAGCTATTTAGCGGCGCTCTTGGTCTGCTGCATCTGCGCGTAGTAATCCTGGACGAAGTCTTTGAAAGCGCCGTGTCCCCAGCGGGTGTAGAAGTCGTACTGCTTCATCTCCTTGTACACCTGCTCGAAATCCCAGTTGTAGAACTTGAAGCGATACACGGCGCCCATCACGCCCGTGCGATGTCGCCCGCCGGCGCAATGAACATAGAATTTACCGGTGTTGGGGTCGTTTACGGTTTTGAGGAACAGATCCAGCGCTTCAGGCGTCGGATACTTCTTGGCGATCATGGGAATGTTGATGTAGGTCATCCCCAGTGATTCCACCGCCGGTTTCTCGTATGGCTCCGGATCCTCGCGCAGATCGATAACAGTTCGAATCCCGAGCTGTGCCAGTTCTTTAAACTCCTGCTCCTTTGGCTGAGCGCCGCGGAAGAAACGCTCGTCCATCTGACCAAAATTCTTGATCGTGATGTTTTGCGCGCTGTTTTGTTGTGCTGAAGAGACGGTGGCTAGCGAAAGAATGGCGATTAATGCCAGCAGGGCGTGGTGCTTCTTTGAACTCAACGAGATTCGCATTCCTTATTTCCTTTTCGTAAAACAGGTAAGTCAGCCCGAAGCTTACCATTTCAGAAGTGTCAAACTCAAGAATCCGAATTGATTGAATCTGCGCTATGCAATAGACTGCGAGTTTCACGCAGGAATTAGTAGGTCGGAGGGGTGATGGCAGGTCGCAGAATTGTAGTTGGAGACATTCACGGTTGTTATGACGAACTGATGGAGTTGCTTGAAAAAATCGGTATCGGCGACGACGACCGGGTTTTCTCCGTCGGGGATTTGATCACGAAGGGTCCAAAGAGCAAGGAGGTTCTCGATCTTTTCATGACTGACGCGCGCTTTGCGGCTGTTATCGGCAATCATGATCTGGCGTTGCGTCGAAAATGGAATGGTGAAGAGGTCGAGCTCAAGCCGGCGCAGAAAGAGACGCACAAAGAGCTCAAGGGAGAAAAGGATTCCTACGTCACGTTCTTTAACCGCATGCCGTTTATGATCGACCTGGGCACACACCTTGTCGTCCATGCTGGTGTGCGACCCAACGTCGAGCTCTACTCACAAACCACCAACGATATGACGTTGATCCGAACGCTGGGCGCGAATCCGGAGAGTGACGAAGGTACGCCGTGGTATCACGTCTATCACGGCGAGAAGATCATACTCTTCGGACACTGGCCGGCTCCTGAGCCTCGCCGCGGCCGCAAAGCTATCGGACTCGATACAGGTTGTGTCTACGGTTACAACCTGACGGCATACATCATCGAAGAGGACGAGTTCGTCACGGTGAAGGCCAAGAAGTCGTACGACGAATCTTAGCCACAAAGAAGCACAAAAGATCAGCCACAGAAGGCACAAAATTGAGTTCACGAAATGTTTTGTGCCTTTGTGCCTTTTTGTGGCTACTTAAGTGGGCATGGGACGGTCTTGTATCCGGCTTCGATCAACTTTTGCTGCCACTCCGCTGCCTCATCACAGCGACTGAGCTTCGCTAGTTGCTGAACGAGCAACAGCCGAGCCCCGAGATCGTTCGGATTAATAGTCAACACGGCTTTCAGATGGACGATCGCGCGTTCGTGATTCTTGTCGTTCGCCAGGAGAAAAGCGAGATTGTAATGAGCGTTGGTGTTGTTGGGATCGATAAGCAGCGTCTTCTCAAATTCCTCAGCCGCCCCTTTTAGATCTCCGAGTTGAGTGAGCGTCGCCCCCAGGTTGACGTGAGCCGGGACACTCTGCGGATTCGCTGCGATGGCTTTCCGAAATTCGGCGGCAGCTTCTTCGAACCTTCCTGCTTCGAGCGCCTGTTTGCCACGAATCAGGTAGATGCGCGCACTTTGGACCAGTTCCGCCAGTCGATTCATGAGCGGATCCGCGACGCGCACGCCAACGGGGCCTTGTTCGGCCAGGTGCAGTTTGGCTTTCTCCGGGTTTTGCAATCCGCGATAAGCCATTGCCAGCGCGTAATGGATCCGGTTCGCCGCCGGCGCCAGCTCGAGTGCTTTTTCGAACTGGGTTACAGCGTCGGCATAGCGTCGCCGCGAGAGCGCCACTTGTCCCAAACCGTAATGAGCAGCGGGATTCTGTTTTTCGATCTGGAGGGCTGCGGAAAAACTTTGCTCGGCGTCGTCAAGGCGATTTAGTTCGAGGTAGATGTTTCCGAGGTTTACCGGCGCTGCCACCAGTTCCGGACGAAGCGAGGCTACAGTCCGGAAACGCCGGATCGCTACATCGACCCGACCTTCCAGTTGGTCCAATTTGGCAAGCAGGTAAATCCAGCGATAGTCCTGCGGCGCGAGTATGTTGGCATTCATGTAACATTCGCGCGCGGGTGCTGTCAGCGAATACGCGTGATAAAGCTCACCCATCGCGCCGAAGGCCTCGCTCAGCTTTGCGTCGCTTGTCGTTGGATCTTTGATGGCGGCGGCGAGTGCGTTTTGTTGCGACGTGATTTGGTTTCTTACGTCGCTCTCGAGCTGAGACAGATCCGGGTGATGTACGGCAACAAGGTTATCTCTGTGCTGCCCGTAGCAATTCACCCACGACAGAGACACGAAGAGCGCACAGAGAAATCTCAATACAACTGAATAGAACAAGTCAGGAAGAGGGGCTTGCCCCCGCTCTGCCAATCCTCGAACGGCGGGGGCAAGCCCCTCTTCCTGACTTGTTCTATTCTTAGCTGTGCTAAGCATCCTTGTGCTTCTTGCCATCACGGCGATTACCTCACGGGACGTTCCTGTTTTATCGTCGTGTATCGATCGACTTGCGGCGCTCTCAACTCATCCGTAGCGCCATCGGGCCATCGCACTCGCACTGCCTCCACTCGCGTCGCGCTCCCTAAGCCGACGATCACGCGCGGGTCGTTTGCTGATAGATAACTACCATCCGTTCTTACTCGTCGTCGTAAAATCCTGTTTTTCGTCACAACGACTTCCACCGACGCGCCGAGCATGTCTCGACCGGTCTTGTCGACAAGTCGCAATCCTAACCAGTGATTACGATTGGCGGTTTCGTTCAGCAGTAACCGGACCGGTCCATTGTTGTTGGTAACGAGAACGTCGGTATCGCCATCGTTATCAACGTCGCCAGACGCCGCTCCGCGACTCACTTCGAGAAGCTGAAAGTTTGGACCAGCCTGATCGATCACTTCAGTAAAGCTGCCATTTTGCTGGTTGCGAAAGATCTGCTTCGGTTGGCCCAACGGGTAAGGATCGCCTTTTCTCATCAACTCGGGCAACAGTTGCACGGCCCCATTGACGACGATCAAATCCAGCCAGCCGTCGTTGTCATAATCAAAGAACAGCGTGCCGAAGCCGGTAAAGCGACGACCGGGCATTCCGAGGCCGGCTTCACGGGTGCGATCTTCAAACATTGCCTTGCCTAAATTTGTGAAGAGAGTGTTTGTCTCTTCCATCAAGTGGGTGATGAAGATGTCGCCAGTGCCATTGCCGTCGAAATCACCGGCGTCAACTCCCATGCCCGCTTCGGCTTTGCCGTCTCGATTCACGGCGGCGCCGGCGAGTAGCGCTTCGTTCCGGAACGTGCCGTTCTTCTGATTGATCCAGAGTTGATTGGGATCTCCATCGTTGGCTACGTAGATGTCGATCCAGCCGTCGTCGTCGAAGTCAGCCGTGACGATCCCCAGGCCGTGCCCGAATTCCTTTTCGACTCCGGCGATTGCGGTTACGTCTTCAAACGTGCCGTCACGCCGGTTGTGAAAGAGACGATTGCCGGGTGAGCGGAAAGCGCGCGGCGTGCAGTAATCTCGCGCGCTGGTCGAGGCATAACATGCAGGACTGTTGGCAGCGGAAAAGTCAGCGTAGTTCACCACCATCAAATCGAGCCAGCCGTCGCGGTCGTAGTCGAAGAAAGCAGCGCTTGTGCTCCAACGCACATCGTCAGTCTTTGTGTTTTGGGTTGCATCGACAAACGTACCGTCACCTTTGTTGAGATACATTTGGTTTGCACCGAGATTAGTGAGATAGAGATCGGTCCAACCGTCGTTATTGATGTCGCCGGTGGCAACACCCATCCCATATCTCGTCGCAAGGATGCCGCTTTTTTCGGTTACATCAGTGAATTGGAGTTTTCGCGTGCTGTTTAGTTCGTTGCGGAAGAGCCGGCCGCGCGGTGAGACAGTTTCGCGCCACGGAAACATTGTGCTGTCTGGTTTATCGGTCGCTTCGAGCACGCTGCCTTGCACGAGATAGACGTCGAGATCGCCGTCGTTGTCGTAATCAAAAAGCGCGCCGCCCGCACCCATTATCTCGGGCAGGAAAAACTTACCCGTCATGCCGTTGTAGTGGCGAAACGTCAAACCAACCTTGTCCGCGACTTCGTTGAAAATAGTTCGTGGCGGGGGAGATTTTTTCGATTGGGCGTTTGCGAGTAAGTGAACTGGACCGAGGTTTAGTCCAACCACAGCTACACAGACGAACAGCTTTAACATCATCACGGCTGCCCGCTTGTATAAATAAAGACGAAGGCGTTGGTTATTAAGCGAGAAGTCCAATCTGCTTGTGCATGGTCATGAAGTCAAAGTTGTTCCAGGCCTCGACAATCTTTCCGTTGTAGATCCGGACGATTGTAATGCCCGTAAACTCGACCGGAGCTTGAGTCGCAGCTTTTTCCAGGAAGTCTCCTTCGTGCTTCGCACGCACGGAACAACGCGCTGCGACTTTGTCACCTTCAGCAACCACGTCCTCGACGACGACCATAATGTTTGGGAAAGCCTGGCGGAACAATGTGTGAAATGGTCTAAAGTTGCTCGGGCCTTTAATGGGATTCGCAGGATCATCCGATAACCCGTGAGCGATGCCGTTTTCGTCAAACAACTCATCGATCGCTTCGGCGCGTCCCTGGTTCCAAACTTCCTCAAACCAACGGCGGATTAAGGCTTTGTTTTCTTCCGACATGAGGAACTCCAATCCAGCAGGTTAACGATTGATAGAATACGCGTCGTACGCTGCTCGCGCCAGTTCGGCAATCAACTTTTCCTGGGCTGCGTCAGGCAATTTCGATCCACTCACGAGGACCGCGATTGCGAGATGACCTCGACCGGCAGGAAGCGTGATGATCCCGACGTCGTTCGTCACTTTGGCCACTTGCGTAACCGTATCTTTCTCACCCGAACCCGTCTTGTCGGCGACGAGTGTGCCGGTTGGCAAGTCGCCTCGCAGTCGACGCAACCCTGTTGTTGCTCGTTGCATGAATCCGATTAGCAGGTTTTGTTGAGCAGGTTGCAGAAGCTTTCCCTGGTGCAGTTGCACGAGGAGTTTCGCAAGATCGTCTGCAGATCCGGTGTTGGGATTTTGGCGTCCCTTGACGTATTCCGCGACGGTTGAATGGATGTCAAGATTTTGAAAACCCAGAGAATGCATTTGCTCGGTGACTTTGACTGGGCCACCGGCGAGTTGGAGCAGTTTGTCGCTCGAGGTGTTGTCGCTGCGTGAGATTGAAAAATCGATAAGCTGTTCGACAGAAACATCAACGGGCTTTTGCCAGAGCGCCGTATTCCCGGGCGTGCCCGGCACGATCTCCGCGGGTGTTACATGAATCATCTGGTCGAGCCGCAGGCGGTTCTCTTCAACTTCCTTCAGTACAGCAATCGCGAGAGGGAGTTTGAATACGCTATAGAGAGGCAATCGAGAGTTGCCATTGATGGAGACCGTCTTCCCACTCTCGATATGAACAACGGACAGCCCAACCGTCCCCTGTGCGCCATCACAGATCGTTTTTAGGCGCTGCTCGAGTTCCTGTTCGACTTTGCCTGGTTGGTTTTGTGCAGCAGTTGCAACCGGGGAAGGGGATTGTTTGCTTATTTCAGCAGTGGTTGCAGACTTTGTGCACGCTGAAGCTAAGGTGCAGAAGAGCAGTAGTATACGTATCGTGTTAGAGCGCATGACAAAATGCCGAACGAGTGGTTCTGCGAAGCATATCAAAGTCCAGCCCTGTTCTTTGAAAGAAACTTCGACCACCGATTAAGGGTACAAAGCACCCGAAATGAATTCACCCTAATCTTCATTCCATATGTAAGTGTCATCTTTGAACAATTACTCAGGGGAGGTGAGTAGGATGAGTATTATCGACACTCCAAACAGCACAAAAAACAGGATATCGTGCCTGAAATCAGAAGGTGTTAGCACGGTGATCCGTTATTACAATTTCCGCAACTCTAATGTCTTTCCCGATAAAAAACTCCAGTTGCCCGAGGCTGAGGCGCTCAGCGCGAACGACATTCAGATCGCGGTTGTGTTCCAGCAGCGGCAGGATCGAGTCGGCGATTTTAGCGAATCGAAGGGTTTTGACGCCGGTAGCACTGCCTTTCGGCACGCGCGGGACACCATCAGACAACCCGCTAATTCGGGAATCTATTTCTCCGTGGATTTCGACGCCAGCAACAGTGAGATAACGAACAACGTTATTCCGTACTTCCGGGGCGTTAGACGTGCATTCATTGAGGAGGGCGGTGGAAATCAGCACTACCGTATCGGAGTGTACGGATCGGGGTTAGTTAGTTCCCAGCTTACGAGTGAGGGGCTGATTCAACTTACCTGGTTGGCGATGTCGCGAGGCTTTCGAGGAACGCGAGCGGCGTTGGAGGCGGGCGAGTTCCATCTGGCCCAACGCGCTCCGGAAGCGCATCTTTGTGGAATCAGCGTTGATTTTAACGATCCGAATCCGGCTCGACCGGACTTTGGTGCGTTTACAGTCGAGGCGGTTGTGCCGGCGGGTCCGGTGGTGGGGTAGGGCAGTCCTTTCTCATTCACACCGGGCTTTAGCCCGGTGGAAAGGCGCTAAGAAAATTAAAGAAACCGTTTCAACGGTTTCGCTGGTTACGCTCGAAAACCGTTGAAACGGTTTTCTGCTCGTCCCTCTTGGTTAGCACCGGGCTAAAGCCCGGTGTGAATAAGATGACGTTTGTGGCAACGTCGCCACTTACCACCTATCAGTCTAGCTCTCGATAACAGCTTTGCCTCCAAAGTCCAACCTGGACTTGGATCGGGTCCCAACAGTGATTTCTGACTTTTAGGGAAAAGCCCTCGATAACTAGTGAGCTCAGGGTCTGAGCAACGCTCTGCTCGCATGCCGTGAGAACGTATGGCAAGAAACTTATGAGTTGCATACTTCCGCGTTAACTACTTTGAGCAACTCGATACAGGTTCGCTCGACCTTGCCTGCCGATCAGCTCGATCATTCTCGCATGCCGTAAACAATACGCCATCTTCTGGGCCAGGTCCCTGTCAGTGTCCGCAATAGTAGCGAGATCTTTCGTCGTGAATGACTGCAGTCCGTCGGGAACAAACGCCAGCCAGTCTGTCGACTTGCCAAACAAATGTTGGTCCACCACGTCCACCAATCGACGTCCTTCGATAACCCATCCTCTCCTGCGCCATCTTTTCCGCTTCCCGTCGTAGCGCCTCATCTCTTCTTCCCTGATTATCAGTACTTCGAGAGAAAAGTTCGGATTCGACAGCAGCTGCGGGATACTAACCAGTTCCCGAAACAGATCCTCCAATCGTCCTCTCTTCGGTGACTTGCGCCGAACGACGATACCGCCCTGATCCAACCGCACGATCCATTTTTCCAGGACTACGGGGTAAACCAATCGCACTTCATACGACCTCGCGAGCTTGCAGAGCTTTGAATTGATCGACGCAAAATTGCGCGTTTGGATCTCTATCAACAGATCGTCCCGCACGATATCAATCACGAACCCATCAACCGGGACTTCAAACCGATCACCCGGGCGTGCATACCACTGTTTCAGTGATGCGTGTAGCGGCTTCTCGTTTATTAACCCGATTCGTGACATCAACGTCAGTCAATATACTCGGGTTTCTTCCTTTCACGTTTAAGAATATTAGGACCCGTCGCGCTTGCGGAACGCTGCTTCGCCGGCACTGGAAATCTGAACCCACTTCGGATCGGGCGATGCCTCGGCGCCGTAGTTGTCGTGCCAGTTCCACCATTTGTACCGCGGCGTCTGCGGATAACCCTCAGGCGAGTCTTCCCAGTCCTCCTGCCGCCCGAGCGCAGTTATGTCGAGATAGTTCCACGTGTTTCCCATCTGCTCATCGCCGCGATTGTTGATGAAGTAGGTTCGAAAAATCCTCTCGCCGTCGCGGATGAATGCATTCGTGCCATGCCACTCGTCCACGCCGAAGTCTTTGTCGAAACTATCCGTGATGGTGTACCACGGCATCTGCCAACCCATGCTCGTCTTCAACCGCTCGATGTCAGGTTGCGGCGCACGTGAAGCGAATGCGAGCGTCGTGTTGCGGGCGTTCAGATGCGCGAGGTGCGCAACCTGGTCCGCCACGAACGAACAGCCGCGGCAGGCATGCTCGGGCCAGCCAAACACACCCGGCTCGAAGAACGCGCGGTAGACGATCAACTGACGCCTGCCTTCGAACAGTTCGAGCAGGCTCACTTTGCCGCTCGGCCCTTCGAACTCGTACGTTTTCGACACCGCCAGCCACGGCATTCGCCGGCGCTCGGCGGCGAGTGCGTCACGCGCGCGGGTCAAACTCTTTTCCTTCACGAGCAGCTGCTGACGCGCAGCCTCCCACTCTTCCGCCGATACGATCGGGGGCGTCTTCATTACGACATGCTCTGCCATGTTTCTCTCCTTGTTCTCTGTTGTTCTTGCCGGCGTTGACGATGCTGCCGCAAAGCCCGAACCTTCACCGCCACGAAACCGACCACACCGGCTCCCGAAGCAGCGCCCGCAACCACAAGCGCCGCGTTTGTCACGCATAAAGGACACATAACGTTTTAGACTCCTTCTTGATTTCTCATAGTAGTGACGGTTGAGGACGACGGATTTCTACAGACGCCTCCTTGGAGTGCGGTGCCTTGGCACCGCTTTGGCCAATACCTCGAACTAGACCAAAGCGCTGCCAAGGCACC
>DASVGE010000180.1:0-49750 GCA_036379695.1 Pyrinomonadaceae bacterium
TGCTGCTTCCGAACACTCGTCGCGAACGCTTCAGTGTAGTTGAAACTGAAAACGGCCAAATCAAAGGATTCGGCGGCATGCCTGCTCAGGATGGAACCGGACCTGTGCCGCTGATGTTTACGGGCATCCACATTCTTGAGCCACGAATCTTCGACTACATTCCACGTGGCGTCTTTTCAGACTCTGTTGCCGACGTTTATCGGCCAGCTATTGCACACGGCGAAACGCTCGCGGCACACGTTGCTTCCGGCAATTGGCGCGAGCTGTCCACACTGAGAAGATATCTCGACATCAGCGTTGAACTGTTGAAGGAAGAAGGGAAGACTCTGGTCGCCGGAGTACAGTCAGTGATCTCTCCATCTGCGACAATTACGGACTCGATCCTTTGGGACGACGTCGAAGTGGGTGCGGGCGCACGTGTAGTCCGCGCCATACTCGCAGACGACGTCAAGATCCGCGCCGGCGAGATCGTCGAGAATGCAGTGGTCGTACCGCGCCAGTTAGTCGAAGGCAAAAAGCCTCCGGAAAAGGCGTTACCCGGTCATTTTCAGGGTGAAAACTTTATCGTTCCCCTGTGATACAATCCGCGAGTTGACGCCGCAAGCTCCCAAATGAACCCAGATGAGTGCTCCGAAACCTGTGATTTCCAACGTATTTGAATCCTCGGCGTCAGATCGTCTTGCGAGATTCATCACGCAACAGGGAATCGCGAGTAAGGAAGTCATCGCTCTCACGCCTGACGCCTCAACGCGCAAGTATTACCGCATCGGCTGGAAGAAACGCACCGCCATAGCCGCCGTCTATGCGGAGCCGTTTGATCCCGAATTTCACCCCTATCTCGATGTAACCCGTTTGTTTCTCGATTGCGGGATTCCGGTGCCGGAGATTTACGCTGTTGACGGTAACGCCGGCATCATCGTGCAGGAGGATCTGGGCGACCGGCAGCTTTTCCAGGTTTACGAAGAAGAGTCAGACGAACAGTGCGACGTGTACAAAGAGCAGACAATTGCACTGATTGCGAAAATTCAGAACGCAACTGAACGGGCTTACCAGACACATTCGATCTCGAGTCGACTCGCGTTTGACGAAGCAAAACTTTCATGGGAGCTTGATTTCTTCTTCGACCACTATTTCGGCAGCTTGCGAGGCGAGACACTGCGTCATGCCGAAGTCGCGGAGTTAAAGGCTGAATTGAACGACATCGCCGCCGAACTCGCAGCCGTGCCGCGCGTGCTTTGCCATCGCGACTATCACGCTTCAAACCTGATGATCGATAACCGGAAACGGATCCGGATCGTGGATCATCAGGATGCGCGCATGGGTCCGGCGAGTTATGACCTGGTTTCGTTTTTACTGGATCGCCAACCCTGTCCACCATCGCTCGCCGAACTGCGTGCTCACCGGCTGTTCTTTCTCGAACAGCGACGCTTAATCGGACTGAGCCCAATCGATCCGGATGACTTCGCTCTCGAATTTCGTCTGATGACGATTCAGCGCGGCTTGAAAGCAACCGGCACCTTCTCGTACCAGACCGCAGTGTCCGGGAGGGCCGCCGTCTACCAGCATTTTATTGAACCCACACTTCAAATCGTGCTGCAGGCCGCCGAATGGCTGGAAAGATTCCCCACACTGCGTAGGATGATAAAGGAACGTATTAACTAAACTGCTTACACTCTCGGTTTTTAGATGACAACTCAACCACACGCTATCGCTTCAAACAACCACACTTACATCAACCAACTTTCAAAACACGAAGGCGCTGAGGTAGTGCTTAAAGGATGGCTCTACAACATGCGCTCGAGCGGCAAGATCCTCTTTCCGCAGTTGCGCGACGGCACCGGCATTGTGCAATGCGTAGTCTTGAAGAATGCGATCACGCCGGAACTGTTCGAGCAGTTGAAAGGACTCGGCCAGGAGTCAGCGCTCGTGGTCAATGGCACTGTGCGCGCGGATAGTCGCGCGCCCGGTGGCTACGAGATCGACGTGATCAATGCTGAGGTGTTGCATGAGGTCCACGATTATCCGATCACGCCGAAAGAACACGGCACGGAGTTTCTCATGGACCACAGGCACCTGTGGCTGCGCTCGCGACGCCAGCATGCAGTGCTGAAAGTGAGACACACGGTCGTCCAGGCGGTCAGGAATTTCCTCGACGAAGATGGCTTCACGCTTTGCGACGCGCCCGTGTTTACCCCCGCAGCCTGCGAAGGAACCACGACGCTCTTCGAAGTGGATTATTTCGACGGCGAGAAGGCGTATCTGACGCAATCCGGTCAGCTTTATAACGAAGCCACTGCCGCTGCGTTCGGCAAGATCTATTGTTTTGGTCCGACTTTCAGAGCCGAGAAATCCAAAACGCGAAGACACCTGACGGAGTTCTGGATGGTCGAGCCGGAGATGGCGTACGCCACGCTCGACGACGTGATGAAGTTGGCGGAACGCTTCCTCTCGTACATCGCGGCGCAGGTGCTCGAGAAGAGAAGTGAAGAGTTGAAAGTGTTGGAGCGCGACACGTCGAAGCTTGAAGCGATCGTGGCGCCGTTCCCGCGTCTTCACTACGATGAGGCGGTGAAGCTGCTTCAGGAAGGATTTGAGAAAGGTGCGCTGGAGTCGAAGTTTGAATGGGGCGGAGACTTTGGGGCGCCTGATGAAACGTATCTTTCGAGCCAGTTTGATAGACCAGTGATGGTGCATCATTATCCCGCGGCTGTTAAGGCGTTTTACATGGCGCGCGATCCGGAGCGGCCGGAACTGGCGCTGGGAGTCGACGTGCTGGCGCCGGAGGGTTATGGCGAAGTGATCGGTGGTGGTGAGCGCGCGACGTCACTCGAGTTTCTGAAAGAGCAGATCGCGTTGCACCATCTGCCGCAGGAAGCGTTTGAGTGGTATCTCGATTTGCGGCGCTACGGCAGCATTCCGCACGGTGGGTTTGGCATGGGTATCGAGCGTTGCACGGCATGGATGTGCGGCATCGAGCACATTAGAGAAACGATCCCCTTCCCGCGTATGCTTTACCGTATCCGGCCATAAATCCGTGTTAATCCGTGGCTAAAGTTCAGGAGTTGAATTTATGACATGTCCGAAATGTGGTGCTCAATTACTTGAGGGCTCGACCTTCTGCGGGGCTTGTGGCACTCGTCTGGCTCCGGCTGCGACGCAGCCCATGAATCCGGGCGCGGGCCGTGGAATTCAGATCGATGAAGATGCTCGCGGCCGCGGCAGAGGCTACAGCTATGAAGTATTACATCAACCATCGTTCTCGCTCGCAGTTCTCCAACTACAGGCTGAACAAGCGATCCAGGCGGAAGCAGGCGCAATGGTGTCGATGTCAGCCAATATTGAGTTGCAATCACAGATGAAGGGTGGATTGTTCGGCGCCATCAAACGCGCCGCCGGCGGTGAGTCAGCATTCATCTCGACATTCACGGCCCGTGGTGGTCCAGGTGAAGTCACGCTTGCTCCCGGCGCACCCGGAGACGTTGCTGCAATTGAACTGAGTGGTCAGCCATTCTTCGTGCAATCGAGTTCATACCTTGCCGGCGACGCCAGTCTAACGGTCGACACCAAGTGGGGCGGCGCGAAGTCGTTCTTCTCAGGCGAGGGACTGTTTGTGCTGATGGTACAGGGTCAGGGACTACTGCTGGTCTCTTCGTTCGGTGCGATCCATCGCAAACGACTGCAACCCGGCGAGCGTTACGTCGTCGATACAGGTCATCTCGTAGCCTGGGAAGGCACAACTCAATACACACTTCGCAAAGCCGCATCCGGATTCTTCCGCAGCATGATGAGTGGCGAAGGCATTGTGGCTGAGTTTACCGGACCTGGTGAACTGTTAATCCAAACCAGAAATCTCGCAGCGCTCGCGGGCTTGTTGAGGCCATTCTTCCCAAGCCAGGGCGGCGGCAGTGGCGGTTTTAATTTCAACTTAGGCGGATGAGCACAAAATTCAACAAAGCAGTGAGTATGCTCGGCGTGCCGCTTGGTTACGGTGCGAGCATGGCCGGTGTCGATATGGGGCCGGCGGCGTTGCGTGTCGCACGTTTGCACCAGCGCATCGCGAGACTTGGATACTCGATCGAGGATCTCGGCGATATGCGACTCGAACGTCCAAAGACGTTTCCGGACGTAAACGATAAACTCAAATACGTTTGCGAGATCAGTAACGCCTGCGAACAACTGGCGAAGGAAGTTGAAGCAATACTTGAAGCTAAGCAACTGCCGCTGATACTCGGCGGCGATCACTCGATCGCGATCGGGTCGTTTGCCGGTGTCGCGTCTCACTACAAGAAAAAAGATCAGACCGTTGGCTTGCTCTGGTTTGACGCGCACGCCGACATAAATACGCCGGAAACAACTCCGTCGGGCAACATTCACGGCATGCCTCTCGCCGTGTTGCTAGGGTATGGAGCGCCCGAACTCACGAACGTCGGCGGTTTTGCGCCCAAGCTCGATCCGAAGCTGTGTGTTCACGTGGGCGCGCGTGACATCGACGTTGACGAAAGGGAACTGATCAAGAAACTGGGAATCCGTTTCTTCACCATGCGCGAGATTGACGAGCGCGGCATGAACGCCTGCATGGACGAGGCGATCGCTATTGCTTCGCGTGGTACCGGAGGTTATTCAGTCACGTTTGACATCGATGTTCTGGATCCCGGTGATGCTCCTGGATCGGGAACACTCGTTCGCGGCGGGTTGACTTATCGCGAAGCGCATCTGGGGATGGAGAAGGTTGCTGAAGCTGGCGGCATGCGTATGCTCGAAATTGTCGAGATCAATACCGCGCTTGATGTTAATAATAAGACGGCGGAATTAGGTGTAGAACTGATTCTGTCAGCGTTAGGCAAGACGATTCTGTAAAGGCTGGACCAGGAGAGTGGCGAAAAAGCTTCGCGTCGGGGTCATCTTCGGTGGGCGATCGGGTGAACACGAAGTTTCGGTCCGATCAGCGCGCGCAATCGTCGAAGCTATCGATCGACGGAAGTTTGACGTAGTGCCGATTGCCATTACCAAAGAAGGGAAATGGCTGTCGCCGGCGCAGTCGGCCCAACTGCTTCCCGCCGCTGTTCACTCGTTACTGCCTTCGAAGACTCACACCGTCACAGGCGAAATCGCGCTGCTCGGCGACCCTTCACACAAAGGTTTAATTTCTCTCGACAACAGCGAGCAGCCGCTTACGGGTGAAAAGCTCGACGTTGTGTTTCCGGCTTTGCACGGCACGTATGGTGAAGACGGCACTCTTCAAGGATTACTTGAGATGGCGGATGTGCCTTATATCGGCTGCGGAGTACTCGCTTCGTCATGCGGCATGGATAAGGTCGCGATGAAGTCGCTGTTTGTGCAGGCGGGATTGCCGATCTGTAAGTACATCTGGTTTCTGAGATCTCAGTGGCGCAACGATCCAGCTAAGGTAATACGTAAGGTCACGAGTGAGATCGGGCTGCCGTGTTTTGTTAAGCCTGCGAACCTGGGTTCGTCAGTGGGCGTGTCGCGCGCGACTGACAGGAAGTCTTTGAGTGACGCGATCGATCTCGCGGCTGAATACGATCGGAAGATCATTGTCGAGGAAGAACTGATCGCACGCGAGATCGAGTGTGCGGTGCTCGGGAACGACGAACCGAAAGCGAGTTTGCCCGGTGAGTACGTGGTTTACGACGAGGCGGCGAGATTTCTCGACTACACGGAGAAGTACACTAATACCGGGAACGTGAGTTTTGTGGTGCCTGCTCCTTTGTCGAAGTCGATGACGACGAAGATTCAGCGGATGGCGATTCGAGCTTTTCAGTCGATCGATGGAGCGGGACTGGCGCGAGTCGATTTCTTTCTGCCGCGCAATGGCGGAGATTTGGTGGTGAACGAGCTGAACACGATGCCCGGACTTACTGAGGTGTCGGGTTATCCGAAGATGTGGGCAGCGTCGGGATTGCCGTTTGCGAGATTACTTGAGACTTTGATTGAACTCGCCTTCGAACGTCACAAAGACAAGTCGCTTACCAAGACCTCGCGGTAAAACTTAGCCACAGATTACACAGATTACGCAGATTACACGGATTTATATGAATGGAATCCGTGTAATCTGTGTAATCTGTGGCTAAAAATATCGCTTATTTAGGGGCGCGATAGCCTTTGCGGGTGCGTACGGTCAGGTCTTGGCGCGAAACTTTGGCTTCCAGTGTGCGCCACTTTCCATCACGCTTTGTATTCACCGGACGATAAGAGATCGTGTATTGATGACCAAGCTCTTCAGCGATACCGGTGAAAGCATCGCGCAACGCTGGTCCACCGGGAGTCGCGATAAACCTTCCGCCGGTCTTCTCCGCAAATTCCTTTAACGAAGCTGCGCTCTGGTTCTTCTTGGATCCCGCTACTTCCATGCTCGACATATCAACTGCGTAGATGCTCGCTCCCACCGCCAACGCACTTTCGAGAGCCTTACCACTCGATGCTTTGCTGGAAGTGTCCATCCCATCCGACAGAATCACGATCGCTTTGCGCTGCTCGCTCCGATCCGCAAGCGTCTTCGCAGCCTCGACAATAGCGTCGTTAAGAGTTGTCATGCCCTTCGCGCGAATCGCGTAGGCAATGGGCGCCAGGTCTCTTCCACCGGAAAACTCCTGCACACGCTCAACCTTCGAGTCGAACCTGTAGACGGCCGCAACATCCTCGGCCCGAAGCCCATCGAGAAACCTGATCGCCGCGGAGCGTGCGAGTGAGAACCGCGCCTCCATGCTCCCCGAACTATCCAACAACACCACTGCCGCATACGGCGACTCGTGCAGCGAAAAGCTCGCGATCATCGACGGCGGTACTTCAACTCCATCTTCATAGATCTTGAAGTCCGACTTCTTCAACGCTTTGACGTATTTGCCGTCACGATCGGTAACAGTGAGGTTCAGGACTACGAGCTCGGTGTTCACACGAATCACGTCGTCGTCCTGTGCGGAAACTATCAGCGCGCTAAGGCATAAGATTGCGAGCAGGAAGGGAATTGTCTGGCGCATTGTTATCGACTAACGAAGCTGCGGGCCATCCGGAGCAGCTCAAGTAAAACATTAGCCTTGCCGATCACCGATGCCGACACGACTTGCCTGGGCGTGTCCTGGACATTTTTTGATAACGACTCACTGGCTTCGGCGATTTGCGTAACAGCGCCACAGAGATCACTGGGCTTGTTTTCGATAATCACATCCTCGTCGTTGCCGCCGGCTTCACTGCGAATTTTCTTCGTGAGCTTCTCGAGGCGTTCGACTTTCTTCAACGAGTCGCGATCGATGACTGACTTGTCTTTCAGAGTTTGATGAAGCTCTTTGCCGATCTGCGCAACTTCGCGCGCGCGCTTCAGGTTCTCTTCATGCTCCTTTTCGGCCATCTTGATCTCACGCGTCGCACGCATCTCTTCTTCAAACGTTGTGAGCGGTCTGTTATCAGAAGGCCTCATCGATCCATCGACGGGACGCGGAGGAGGAGGGACGATCGGCCGCGCCGAAGGAGCAACTTGAGCGACAGCGACACTGCCACCAAACAGAACGACGAAGCTCAGGATGGAAACCACGCGCATCCTGTCCACCATGTTCTTTATTCGGTTCTGAGAGTTCACTTTAACAATCGGCACGCCGACCCCTAAACCAAAACTTCAAAACATTACGGGAGGGAGACTACGGGACGCGACCCGGATTGTCGGGTGAGTTGATAAACTCTCCGGGTTTACCCGCACGCTTCACCACGATCGTTCTCGGCTCGAGTCGTTCTGGTGTTCGCTTCTTTCCTTGCGCCCAGCTATGAGCTATCAGCGTTGACTGCGGATCTGCTTTCAAACCAACGAGACGAACCGAAGCGACATCCTGCGCCGGCAGCGTTACGGCATAAGAACCCTCTTGTTCAGGTTGTAGTTGAGCCGGCGTAACTGGCAGCACGCTTTCTTCGAGGCCGCGATCTTTTCGCCTGCGCAGTTCAATCACCACGGAAAGTCCAGTTAATTCCTGTTTCGAAATGTTCTTTACCACGCCACCGATCGTCGTCTTGCCTTTTGATAGCGAAGGCTCATCGATGACTACATGCGCCAGTGGTGGTCCCTTTGGGCCGGTCTCAACAACTGGCGGCGGTGTATTGTTATTGATTACTTCTTGTGCGTGGTATTTGCGAACGTAGCCGTAGCCGGCAAGGAGCACTGCCGTGACTGCTACAGCGCAAACAACTGCGAGCAGCTTTCGTTTGTTTGACTCTTGCTCCCTGGCAACGGCTTCTTCTGGATGAAATGGATCGTTAATCATTAAAACTCAGCTCACGTATTGCGTTAACTCAAGGCTGTGGATTGCGGCCCGGAGGAGGCGCGCCGGTCACAGCCGCTACCAAACCTTCAATGAATTGATCTTCAGCAAGACCAGTGCTGCGCAAGGTGGTCCACTCGGCGCCAGTCGCTCCGTCAGTGCGTCCTTCAACCTTTGCATTAACTGACACGTTTGCAGTCGAACCGTCGATGGGTTGAATCTCAACCGTCAAAGTGTAACGACCGCGGGTCCATCCACGCCCGCTCGACGCAGGCACGTCAGCGTACCTGCCAAGGTCGGCTTCCGCGACGACGGATCCTTTGGTAAACGTGAAAGGCTGACTGACGATTATTCCGTCCGAGAGTCGCGACGCAGCTTCGTCGACGACTAATTTGCGATCGCGCATCAGCTCCTGCACGGCGTTGATGATCACATCGCGGCGTCCGCTCAGTCGATAAGGATTCGGGAGTGGTACTGCTTCAGGAGTGCGGCCACCGCCGAAGTCCATTCCGCGACCGGCGCCGACGTCGGTCTTGTTGCCGTTGTTGGCCGGCGTTCGTTCCGAACCGCTATCGCGAACTCGCTCGTTTTGCTTGTCGACACCCTTGGCTGCCTGTGCAAGTGCCGGGACTGAACAGGCGATCAAAATCAGGAGACCAGTAATTATGCGCAGCATGGCAACACCCTTCGCTTTCACTTTGCAATGAACTTCACCGGGGACTCGTAAACTGAGAATAGATTAACGGTCAGTCAAAGACAAGCTAGACTTTTGGAGTAAGAAACTAAAGGATTTGTTGCCTTGTGGGGCCACAAAGAAGCACAAAAAGTACTCAGCCACAAAAAGGCTCGAAATGCACATATCGATCAAGGACGAAGCGGGTCAAATGAAAATCCTTTTGTGCTTTTTGTGCCTTTTTGTGGCCTACTTTCGTTCCTGTGCTTCTCTCGCGTCGCGCTCGCGTTCCCACCGGCGTAATGCCTGGACGCCAGTCTCAAACTCAGCGCCGTTAGTGTAGAAGTTGTGCGCACCGTCGTCGCGATCGGGATTGCGGACATAGTAGAGAAAGTCAGACGTGGCTGGATGCAATGCGGCTTTAAGCGAACTCTCACCGGGTGAGGCAACTGGTCCCGGCGGCAGTCCCGCGTAGATTCGCGTGTTGTATGGAGAGCGTCGCTGTAAATCGCTCATATAGACTTTGCCGTCGTAGCGCCACTTACCCTCGAGTTTCGACGCATAGATAATGCTGGAATCGACGGCGAGCGGGATGTCCTTCTGCAGGCGGTTGTAAATAACGGAGGCTACCAGCGGTCTTTCCTGGGCGAGTTTGGCTTCAGTCTCGATGATCGATGCAGTAGTCACGATTTGACGTGGAGAGAAGTTGAGACTACGCGCTCGATCCGTCCAGTCGGGTTTCCAGACGTCCCTGAACCGTCTGACCATCATCTCGATCACTTCGGCTCCGGTCGTTTCCGGAGAAAACTCATAGGTATCGGGGAAGAGATAACCTTCAAGGTTCTTCGCTTCCGGGTCGATGTCGGCGATCAGGCTCACGTTATCCATTAACTCTAACGCCTGAGCTTCGCCGGAGAGATTGAACTGCGGTACCTGCGCCATAGCGCGCGCAATGTCCCAGCGTGTCCAGCCTTCGATGATGGTTAGGCGATTAAGTCGCCGCTGGCCCTGTTGAAGCTTGGCAAGGACCCCGAGTGGCGAAATGGGCGACGGAAAGTCGTATTCACCTGCTTTTAGCGTCGATCCGGCGCCTGTGGTCTTCAAGTAAAGCTTTAAGGGCCATTCGTTCTTGAGCACACCTTCAGCGGCAAGTTTTCTGATGATCGAGCTGGGAGATGTTCCTTTGGGAATCTCGATGTACTGTCCGGTTTTGGTATGTGCGATAGGTTTGTGGAGGTCGTAGTAAGTCCAGGCTCCAAGAGCAGCCGTGGCGAGCAGGCCCACCACGATGACCAGAATTATTAGCCGCTTCATTCTTCGGTTGTGTCCTGATTTTGATCTTTAGCCGGATCGACGCGCATTCGTTCCTGATCGGTAACGAGAAAGTCTCGCAGGATCGTGGCTGCCGCTTCGCCGTCTACGAGTGCCGGGATGTCTTCAGGCTTCAGGCCCTCGGCCTTTAAATTCTCCGTGGCAGCAAAGGAAGTCAAGCGCTCATCCTGGAGATAGACCGGCAGCGCGACAGATTTGGCCAGGTTCGACGCCAGGCGACGGACGTTTTGGGCCGCATCACCTTCAGTTCCATCCATTCGTAACGGCAAACCAACCACTATCGTTTGGGCGTCAAAGCGCTCGACCAGATTTCGAATGTCCTGAAGTAGTTTCTTCCAGCTCGAACGTTTGAGCGGTGGGAGACGTTTAGTGGTTATCAACCTCTCGTCCGAGATGGCCGCCCCGACAAGTTTTTCGCCGAGATCGAGAGCGAGAATTGGTCCTGTAACCTGAGATTTATTCGTTGATCTTTGCACGTCCGCTCAGAGTTTGTATCCACAGATTAAACAGATTATTTTGCAAATCTGCGTAATCTGTGGATTAGCTTGCACCCCGTAAATACCGCCTGTATCATACGTTTCGATTCGCAAAACGTGCGATCTTTTGTTGATCCGGGCTCTAACGTAATCGATGAGGTAGTTAAATGTCATTTCGCACCAAGTTCATTCTGACGCTGCTATCCGCCACACTGACTCTCTATACGGCTGTGGGTGGATGGATTTCGACGCGCGCGCAACAGCCCGCACCTGCAAACGATCCGAATGCGCAGTTGCGTATCTTTGAGAGCGTGCTCCAGCACATTCAGAACGATTACGTAGATGAACCAAACATGGAGAAAGTTCGAGCAGGCGCCTTGCGCGGCCTGGCTTACGGGCTGGATCCTTATTCGACCTATTTGACACCTGAGCAGGTGCGCGAGTTCAACGCTGCCAACAAAGACAATCAGGCTGGTATCGGAGCCGAGCTTTCGCAGTATGCCTCGTACCTCTACGTAATCGCACCGATGAAAGGCTCGCCGGCGGATCAGGCGGGACTCAAAGCGGGCGACATCATCGAATATATCGATACCAAAGCCACGCGAGACATTTCGCTCTACGACGCCAAGCAACTTTTGAATGGCGGCGCCGGCACCGAAGTTAAGCTGCGTGTATTGCGTGCGAATTCGAGCCCGCTGACGGTGACTGTGAAGCGTGGTTCTTCGCGCGCTGCCGCGGCGGAATCACGACTGGAAGCCGGACGCGTGGGCGTCCTGCGGATCAACAGTTTTGCAGACGGCGAATCAGCCGAGGTTCGAACTCGCCTTCAGGATCTGGTCAAGCAGGGCGCGCAAAAGATCGTGCTCGACTTGCGTGATACCGCTGGTGGTTCGCTGAATGAAGCCGTAGCGGTTGCGAATCTCTTTATCAAGGATGGTGTTCTTGCTCAAACGATCGGTCGTGAAGGGAAGGCATTGAAATCCTTCTCGGCGGATCCGAAGTTGGCGATATTCTCAGGACCGGTAGTGGCGCTGATCGACAACGGCACCGCAGGCGCAGCTGAAGTAGTTGCGTCAGCGTTGTTGGAGCGGAATCGTGGCCAGGTAGTGGGCGAGAAGAGTTTCGGTGCAGGAACCGAACAACAACTCTTCTCACTGCGCGGCGGTGACGGTCTGCTTTTGACGACCATTAAGTGGGCAAGCGCCAACGGCAAGACATTCCTCGGCGAAGATCGCGCTCGTTCTGGTGTTACTCCGACAGTCGAAGTGAAGAGTCCCGAGGTCGCCGAAAGCGTCGACCCTGACGAACTGACTGGTAACGATGACGACGAGATCGTCAAACCCGAAGCAGGGAATGAAAAGCGAGAAACGACTCCGGCTCCCGCGACCAAGCCCGCTGCCGAGGATCTACAACTGAAGAAAGCCCTCGAGATCTTAAAAGACAAGCCGGCACAACGCGCTGCCTAAAAGCTGAAACACAGATCACGCGGATGGGATACGCATTAAATTCGTATCCCATCCGCGTTTTTCTGTTTCCCATATCGGGTAGTCATCATTGGGGTTAGCTTGTGAAATTGTTGCAAGCAGCCATTCTCACGCGTTGATTGCTAAAATTACTGGCAGTTACCAGTCTTCCCCCAATCCCCGACATTGTGGAATAGCGCTTGCCAAAACCTGACTGCGTTGGGAAGTACTGGATCTTTTGCAAGGAGAAGCAGAGCGATGATTATGACAAACAAGTTATTGCCAGTGGCCCTGATTGCTGCCCTCGTCGGTGGTTCGGTAGGCGCATTGGTTATGCACAAGAGTCAGCCTGCTACGGCTGAGATGAGAGTTGCCGCAGCTCAGGAAACCGCGAAGACCGCGACTCCAACTGCTGAACCGGTTTCGGACAATGAGATGGTTCCGGCCGGCTTCGACACAGCAGGCGAGCAGACGGCATACAAGACAGGTTTCGCGGACGGATTCGCCGCCGCCACACAAGCCGAACAGCGTACGGTTACGACTACCAGGCGCGCTCCGCAGCGAGTTGTGTATCGCAACAGTGGTGGCAGCCGCACGGCGTCTAACCGGGTTTACTACGACTATCAGCCGCGCAAGCGCAGCTTCTGGGACAAGCACCGTGATAAGTTGACGGTTGCTATCGGTACCGGTGCGGGCGCTGCTGTCGGTGGATTGATCGGTGGTAAGAAGGGCGCTGCGATTGGTGCGCTGTCGGGTGCCGGTGGTTCCGCGTTGTGGACCTACAAACTGCGCAACCGAGACCGTAACTACTAACTGGAACTTCTAAGCCTGGAGGTCCGGAGTAGTGAGCAAAGCTAAACTTGCTATCGCTCTAAGCACTCTCAGTGTTGCATTAGTTGCATGGGCGATTCCGATTTCAGGAATCGCCCATCAACGTGTTCAGCAACCGGGAGCAATGCGTGTGAGCGAACCTGTGGCGCCGATTCGCCTGCGTGACGAAAGCAGTGGGCTGTTGGCAAGCGGGTGGATCAATGGAGCAGGCCCGTTTGTTTTCGCGATTGACACCGGCGCGGGCGTCTCACTTATCAGGCGCAGCGTGGTCGAGCGGGCGCGGCTGGAGGCAACAAAGTCTCGCAGGCCGCTCGTAGGTGGCCTCAGCAGTTCACCAATTTCTTCAGATCAGGAGACACGAATCTCCGGGTTAGCCTTGGGCGGGCGTGACAATCGCGTTCCCGGGAGTTTTTCGGCTGCGATCGTAGCGAACTTGCCGGGTTCGATTGATGGAGTCCTCGATCCGACCGAGGTCTTCAAAGGTTTTGGATATTCGTTTGACCTGCCGAATCGCGAGTTACACGTTTTTGATACCGGTACTTACCGGCTGCGTTTGAATAATGTGCCACCTGATGGTGCTGTCGTGCGTTGGGTAGGGAACGATCGGCCGTTTGTCCGGCTTGGCGATGGACGCCTGGCGCTGATCGATACGGGATCGAGTCTTGGGCTCGCTCTGAATGAAGCAGGCGGAGCAAATCACCGGCGTAGTGGAAACACGACTCACGACCTGGGTGGAGGTACAGTTCAATCTCGAAGAGTCGAACCACATACTGTGAGTATTGGATCGCTCGTTCTAAACAAAGTACCGACGGATGTTTTGACGGGAGTCGCGCCGGGAACGCCTATCATCATCGGGCGCCGCGCCCTCTTCCCATTCCGTATCACCTTCGATCCCGCCTCAAGGCTCATATCCTTCGAGCCCACCGAATAGAGCCACAAAAAAGCACAAGAAGAGTTAGCCACAAAAAGGCACATAAGGCACAAAATGATTTAGGAGTTAACGGGTCAAACGTACACTCGTTTTTGTGCCTTATGTGCCTTTTTGTGGCTAACTCTTCTTTGTGCTTTTTTGTGGCTACAGAGGGATGTTGCCGTGCTTCTTGGGTGGATTACTGTCGCGTTTGTTTTCCAGTAGACCCAGAGCCCTGATCAGCTTTGGACGTGTTTGCGCGGGCTCGATCACCTCGTCGACGAAACCTCGTTCCGCGGCGATGTAGGGGTTGGCAAACTTGTCTTGCAGTTCCAAGATCCTGCTGTTGCGTGCTGCTTCCTTGTCCTGTGCGTCGTTGAGCTCGCGCCGGTAGAGAATTCCCACCGCGCCTTCGGCTCCCATCACTGCAATCTCCGCTGAAGGCCACGCGAAGTTAACGTCAGTCCGTATGTGCTTGGAGGCCATCACGCAATAAGCGCCGCCGTACGCCTTGCGCGTGATCACAGTCACCTTCGGCACCGTCGCTTCAGCAAAGGCGTAGAGCAGCTTGGCGCCGTGAGTGATGATGCCGCCGTGCTCTTGCGAAACGCCCGGCAGGAATCCCGGCACGTCTTCAAACGTTATGAGCGGGATGTTGAAGCAGTCGCAGAACCGAACAAAACGCGCGCCTTTGACGGACGCGGCGATATCCAGGACGCCCGCCAGGAACGCAGGCTGGTTCGCGACAATCCCAACTGAACGTCCACCGAGTCGCGCAAACCCAACACAAATGTTCGGCGCAAACATCTGCTGCACTTCGAAGAAGTAACCATCGTCGACGACGGCGTTGATGACGTCGCGAATGTCATAAGGTTGATTTGAAGCTTCCGGGATGATGTCGTTCAACTTCGGCTCATGACGATCGACCGGATCGCTGACCTCAACACGCGGCGGATCTTCAACATTGTTCGATGGAATAAACGAGAAGAGCTCGCGCACGATCCGCAGCGCATGCTCGTCGGAGTCGGCGGCGAAATGCGCGACCCCGGAAACGCTGTTGTGCGTGATCGCGCCGCCGAGCGCCTCTTTCGTGACTTCTTCATGCGTCACGGTCTTGATCACGTCCGGACCGGTGATGAACATGTACGACGTGTCCTTCACCATGATGTTGAAGTCGGTAATTGCCGGACTGTAAACAGCACCACCGGCACATGGACCCATGATGCAACTGATCTGCGGCACCACTCCGCTCGCCAGCGTGTTACGCAGGAAGATGTCGGCGTAACCACCGAGACTGACTACACCTTCCTGAATGCGCGCGCCGCCCGAGTCGTTCAGACCGATAATCGGAGCGCCGACCTTCATCGCGAGGTCCATCACCTTGCAGATCTTTTCAGCGTGGGTCTCGGAAAGGGAACCACCAAACACGGTGAAGTCCTGCGCAAAGACAAACACGTTACGACCGTCGATCAATCCATGTCCGGTGATCACGCCGTCGCCGGGGTAGAGTTGCTTGTCGAGTCCAAAGTCGCGCGAGCGATGAACCACGAGTTTGTCAAACTCTTCAAATGAACCATCGTCAAGCAGAAACTCGATGCGCTCGCGAGCCGTCATCTTTCCTGCTTCGTGCTGCTTTTCCACGCGCGCGGTCCCGCCGCCTTGTTCCGCCTGCACACTGCGTTCGCGCAGGACGTTGAGCCGTGATTTGGATTGTTCCGGTTGCTGTTTTGAGGCCATATCTACTCGTTGAACGGAAACGCTCGCGCTTCGATGAGTGACATTAACTCCGCCAGCGCTCGTCGCGCATTTGCCTGAACCTCGTCCGGATAAGCATAGCGTTTCGCGTTCTCTTCGAAGTCGTCGACGTCGAGAATTTTGTAGGTGAAGTCGGGCGCGACCAGCACGTCGATGTCCAAATCGATGTAGCTCAGAACGCGCCCGTCAAAGCTCGGCGGCTGATTTACGTTGCAGTAAAAGTTCTGCAACGTCTGATTTGAATCACTGAACCGAAAGACGTTGTACCAGCGATCGAGCCAGTAGTACTCCGTACTGATCGTTCCTGATGAAATCGTGCCCAGCAGTTCGTGTTTGATCTCCTCATCGAAGACCGCGTCGAGCACGAGTAGCGAGCCTTCGGTTTTCGCGATTCGCGCCGGCCAGCGACGATGCTCACGCCCATCGTATTTCAGCACGCTGACGACTATTGTCGGATCGCCTATTTCCTTCCACCTATTTTCTTCCACTCTTCGCCCAGTCAGCCAGAAACTGCGCTTGTCCTTTGTCAGTCAACGGGTGATTGAACAGTTGATCGATCACTTTGAACGGCATCGTTGCGATATCTGCACCCATGCGCGCGGCTTCGATCACGTGAACCGGGTGGCGCAAGCTCGCGGCCAGCACTTCTGTTTTCCAGGGATAGTTCTGATAAATCTCGATGATGTTTTGCAGTAACAGCAGTCCGTTCTCGCCGATGTCATCCAAACGACCCAGGAACGGGCTGATGAAAGCGGCGCCGGCCTTCGCCGCGACGATCGCCTGCGCGGGTGAGAAACACAGAGTGACGTTCACCCGGATACCTTCATCCGTCAGATGACGCGTGGCTTTCAGACCGTCACGCGTCAGCGGGCACTTGATGACGACGTTTGGAGCAATCTTCGAGTACTCCAGGCCTTCGCGAACCATGCCGTCTTTGTCCTGGCTCGTAACTTCCGCTGAGACGGGCCCCTGGACGATCTCACAGATCGCGGCAATATGTTTTTTGAAGTCGACGTCGCCTTCCTTCGCGATCAGCGACGGGTTTGTGGTCACGCCATCAGCCAGACCCATCGACGCGCCTTCGCGGATCTCGTTTAGGTTTGCGGTATCAAGAAAAAATTTCATTGCAAGACTCCTATTATTCTTTGGGATCGGAAACGCCGTTGCGGAGAACGCCGATCCCGGATACTTCCACTTCTACCGTATCGCCGTGCTTCATGCGCGAAACACCCGCGGGCGTTCCAGTCGCAATCAAATCGCCGGGATACAGTGTCATGATCTCAGAGATGTACCTTATAAGAAAGGCGACAGGGAATGCCATGTCAGCGGTGTTACCTTTTTGTTTCACTTCGCCGTTCAGACGTGTCTTGACCCCAACGTTGGTGGGATCGATGTCAGTCTCAATCCACGGCCCTACAGGACAAAACGTGTCAAACGATTTACCACGCGTGAATTGAACGTCTTTGCGCTGGAGATCGCGGGCGGTGACATCGTTTACGCAGGTGTAACCAAAAACGTAACTCAACGGATCGTCGCTGCTCGAAAGCTTGCGCGCGACACGTCCGATTACTACTCCAAGCTCACCTTCGTGCTCGACCTGTTGTGAAGCGCCCGGCAACTCAATCGAATCACCCGTAGCAATCACCGCCGAAGGCGCCTTCAAAAAGAGTAGAGGCTCATCAGGCATCTTGTTGCCGAGCTCGGCCGCGTGTTCGCGGTAGTTGCGGCCGATGCAGACGACCTTTGATGGAGAAACGGGAGCAAGCAGTTTCACTTCATCAAGCGCGAGCGAGCCCGCATCGTTCGATATCGTTATGTTGTCGAAGTTGTAATCGGCTGGAAGAGGGAAGACGTTGTTGCCGGAGAGCACAGCATAGCGAGGCCCGGGCAGACTCGGATGTGAGATGCGACAGAGTTTCATGCGTTACGGCGCTTTCTCCGAGCCGACTTCAGAGGGCGGACTTTCGTTGCCGGCTTTATCGACGGCGATCAAGTAGTAGTAGTACGTCTTGCCAGACTCAATCTTGTCGTCCTGAAAAGTCGTGCGCGTCAACAGTGTCTGATTCAGCCTGGTCCAGGGCTTCGGAAGATCCGGATCGGTCGAGCGATAGATGTTGTAACCTGCAATGTCCGTCTCTTTATTCGCGGCAAAAAAGATCGCGAGCCGCGCTGACCCTGGTTCCGGCGCGGCGATGCTCGGACGCTCAGGCGCAGCCGGCGCGAACACATCTTTCGGCGTAACCACGACCGAGTTGGAGTTAAGGCTCTCGACCTGCGCGCCTCCGGTGCCGAGTGAAACAGCACGAACGATGTAGCGGTAGTTGTTGCCAAACTGAAAATTCTTGTCTGCGTACTCCGTTCCTAAGATCGGCGCCGGGTTGAGTGGTTGATTGCCCGGCGCAGTCTGTGATTCGTCGGTGCGATAGACGTTGTAGCCAAGGAGGTTTACGGGCGTAGAGTTGTCGATATTGGCTGCGGGTGGTTGCCACGAGAGCGTGATTGAATCTTCCGCTTGCTTGACGTTGTTTGAGAGCGTGGGCGCCTGAGCGATGCGTGCGGCCGGCTCGATGTTCAGGAAGTTTGAAAACGCAGCGCGCTGGCCTGACGCGTTTACATAACGAATCGCGTAACGCAGGCGAGTGGGTTGTCCGGCAAGCTCGAGTGCGTCTCGATAGGTGAGCGTGTCGCCTGCAGTCTGAATCTGCTCGAAAGTCACCGAGCCCACCAGGGTGGCACGCGCCGCGAACTCATCCTCGGTTAGACCCAGCGGCGCACCCGGTTTCTCCGCGAGCCGGTAAACGTCGATACGTCTGATGCTCTGTACGCTACTGTCCGGCGCGTTTCGCTGCGGTGCGGGCCAACTCAGAATAACTTCGTTGCCCTGCTGCGCACCCGAGAGAAACTCCGTGCGTTGCTGCACGCGTTCAACGGGGGGCAGCGGTGGTCTGCGCTTGCCGCATCCGGCCACAGAAACAAGCCCAATTACAAAGACACAAAGACACAAAGCTCTTAGCCTTAATCCGGAGTTTTGTGCCTTAGTGCCTTTGTGGTTAGGCCGTTGCTTCACAGAATGTAACGACTGAGGTCCTGATCCTTCACAGTTTCGGAGAGCATGCCGGAAACGTAAGCTGCGTCGATGCGCTGGTGCTTCGGATCGAGATCGGGGCCTTCGAAGCTAATCTCTTCCAGAAGCTTTTCCATGATCGTTTGCAGACGACGCGCGCCGATGTTTTCAGTTTGTTGATTGACCTGCGCGGCGTAGTTGGCGATGGAATCGATCGCATCCGACGTGAACTCAATCGTGACGCCTTCAGTTTCCATCATCGCCTGGTACTGCTTAATCAAAGCATTGCGCGGCTCGGTCAGAATACGTTTGAAGTCGTCGACGGTGAGCGACTCCAGCTCGACACGAATCGGGAAACGACCCTGAAGTTCCGGAATCAAGTCAGACGGCTTCGAGACGTGAAAGGCGCCCGCCGCGATGAAGAGAATGTGATCGGTGCGCACCATTCCATAACGACTGTTGACCGTCGTTCCTTCGACGATTGGCAAAATGTCGCGCTGCACACCCTCACGAGAAACATCCGGACCATGTCCGGACTCTCTGCCGGCAATTTTGTCGATCTCGTCGAGAAATATGATGCCTGAATTCTCGACACGTTCAATCGCCGCGCGCGCCACCTGGTCCATGTCGATAAGGCGTTCTTCTTCTTCCTGCATCAGGTATTCCATCGCCTCGTCGACGCGCAGCTTGCGTCGCTTTGTGCGACCCTGAAACAGATTGCCCAACATGTCTTTCATGTTGATGCCCATCTCTTCGACGCCCTGTGGGCCAGCCAGCTCGATCACGGGAAAGTTTTTCTCTCTCACTTCGAGCTCGACCAGACGATTGTCGAGCTTGCCGCTGCGTAACTGCGTGCGAAGCTTCTCGCGTGTTCGTTGAAATTGCTCGTCACGCGCCGGACTGTCGATCTCCGTCGATTGTTCCTCGCTGGTGTCGGCATCGAAGTCGTAAAAGCCCATGCTCGAGCGAGGCGGCGGGAGCAGCAGGTCGAGTATTCGTTCCTCGACGTTCAGTTCTGCTTTTTCGGCAATCTCTTCGCTCTTTTCCTGGCGCGTCATCTCCACCGAAATTTCGGTGAGGTCGCGGATCATGCTCTCCACGTCGCGGCCGACGTATCCGACTTCAGTAAACTTCGAAGCCTCGACCTTCAGAAAAGGCGAGTTAGACATGCGCGCGAGCCGGCGAGCGATCTCGGTTTTACCGACGCCGGTGGAGCCGATCATGATGATGTTCTTCGGCATCACGTCGACTGCCATTTCAGGTGGCAACTTTTGTCGCCTCACACGATTGCGCAAGGCAATTGCAACTGCACGTTTCGCGTTACGTTGTCCGACTACGTGCTTATCAAGTTCGGTCACGATCTGACGAGGCGACATCTCGTCGAGCCGAGCTTCCTCATCAACTTCTCCAGCCAGATAAATAACCATTTCTTAAAACAGCTTTCTAAAGCTCCTCAACTATGATGTTTTGATTTGAATAAATGCAAATCTCACCCGCGATGCGTAGCGCTTCCACCGCGATCTCACGAGCAGACAACTCCGTGTGCTTTATCAACGCACGTGCAGCAGCTAAAGCATACGAACCGCCGGAACCGATCGCCAGCACTCCTTCGTCGGGCGCAATCACGTCGCCATTCCCGGATAAGAGAAACGAAGACTTTTTGTCAGCGACGACGAGTAAGGCCTCGAGATGGCGCAGCATCTTGTCGGTACGCCACTCTTTGCTCAGTTCGATCGCCGCACGTTCGAGATTGCCGTGATACTGCTCGAGTTTGCTCTCGAACCGCGTCAACAGCGAAAAAGCGTCTCCAGTTGCTCCCGCGAAACCAGCCAGAATCTGGTCGTTATACAGGCGGCGCACTTTCTTAGCGCTCGCTTTCATCACGGTTTCACCCATCGTCACCTGCCCATCGCCGGCAAGCGCCACGGTGGCATCTTTCCTGACGAGCAGCACCGTCGTACTGCGAACCCGATTGGTTTGTTTGTGCATTTTCTTTAGCGAGACTATAGGAACTCGTTTGAATGTAAGTCAAGGACGCCTTCTGTCGTCGATCAATCCCAAAGTGCAGCCTTTCATTCACACCGGGCTTCAGCCCGGTGTGAAGGGCCTCACACAAGGTTGAGAAACCGTTTTTAACGGTTTCGAAGCGGGGCGGGTAAACCGTTGAAACGGTTTTCGGTTGTTGTCTGCGGAGCTGGCACCGGGCTAAAGCCCGGTGTGAATGAGACTATTTTTCAGCAAGCTGAGTTATTATGGGTTGCGGCCAAAAAGAGGCTGCGGCGAAGTAAATTATGCAAAAACGACCACGCATCGGCATCACGATGCGCATTGAATACACCACCGATCGATTCTATCTGGGACGTCACTACAGCGAGGCAGTCGAAGCGGCCGGCGGCGCTCCGATTCACATCAGCCTGATTCCAAACCCGGATTACATCGACTCAGTGGTCGAAGGTTTGGATGGGATTCTGCTTCCAGGCAGCAACTCGGACGTCGATCCGTTGCGCTACGGCCAGCAACCACACCCGGAGCTTGGCACGGTCCAAACGATTAAAGACGAAACTGACCTGTTAGTGATGGAAGCGGTCGAGCGCAGGCGAATACCGCTGTTCGCGATCTGCTTCGGAATGCAGATACTGAACGTATATCGAGGCGGATCGTTAATCCAGGACATCAGATCGCAAGTACCTGACGCGATCAAACACGAACAGGGACCGCCACGCGATCGACCTTCTCACGGCATCAAACTGCTGGAGAACACCAGGCTATCGCAAATCGCCGGAGACCTCGACGCCGTAGTTAACAGTCATCACCACCAGGCAATCGAATCAGTCGGCGCCGATCTGATCGCTACGGCCTGGACCACTGACGGCGTGATCGAAGCGATGGAAGATCCACGTCCGGATCGGTTTGTGTTGGCCGTGCAATGGCATCCGGAAATGGGATGGGAGAACGACGGATTATCACAACGACTGTTCCGCTCGTTTGTAGACGAAGCCGCCAGTCAAAGATCGGAAAGGGAAGAGAACACTCGTGCAGAATGGCAAGCTGCGCTTAGCTGATCGAGTTGCGCTCGTTACCGGAGGATCGCGCGGAATTGGAAGAGCCGTCGTTGCACTGCTCGCTTCGTGTGGTACTCACGTCGCAGTCAATTACGTAAGAGACGAAGCTGCGGCAACCGCCACCGTAAACATTGCTCAGGCATCCGGCGTAAAAGCAATCGCGATTCAGGCAGATGTTGCGCAGCTTGACGAAGCAGAGCGACTACTTCAACAAACAGTTGAACATTTCGGTCGCATCGATTTCCTGATCTGCAACGCGGGTATCTGGGAAGGCGGTCCGGTAGAAACAATACCGGAAGAACTGTGGGACAAGACGCTGGACATCAACGTCAAAGGTACGTGGTCAGTTTGTCGCGCGGCGGTTCCATTCATGAAGCAACAGAAGTTTGGCCGCATCGTGATTGTGAGTTCCACAGCAGGTCAGCGAGGAGAGGCTTACGTTTCAAACTACGCGGCATCAAAGGGTGCGCAGATCTCGTTCACGAAATCGCTGGCGCCTGAACTGGCTGGCTTCGGCATCAACGTCAACAGCGTCGCGCCCGGATGGGTCGAAACAGAGATGACCAACGAAGCGCTTGCTGACAGTGCAAACCGCGAGTCGATCATTAAAAGTATTCCTTTAGGTCGCGTTGCGACACCGGAAGAGATTGCCGGACCAATAGTTTTTCTGTGCAGTGAGTGGGCCGATCACATCACCGGCGAGGTGCTTAACGTAAACGGCGGATCAGTTTTGTGCGGCTAGGAGCTAAAGCATGACTTTAACTCTCGAAAGAGAAAGTGAAAAAGAGTTGATGAAGACGCAGGCACATCACGTTGAATTAGGACTTGAGAGATTACTTGAAGAAGGTCATTCCGCCATTCGCGGAGCGCGCATCGGTCTGATTTGCAATCAAGCTTCCGTCGACCACTCTTATCATCACGCCGCAGACATCCTGCACAACCACAGAGACATTCAACTACGAGCGCTCTTTGGTCCACAACACGGCATTCGCGGCGACGTCCAGGACAACATGATCGAAACCGATCACAGCATCGATCGCAAAACCGGATTGCCGGTGCATTCACTGTACAGCGAAACGAGAGAACCCACGGACGCGATGCTGCAGGACGTGGATGTGCTGGTGTTTGACATGCAGGACGTTGGCTGTCGCATCTACACGTTTGTTTACACGCTCGCGAACTGCATGAGGGCGGCGCGCAGGTTAGGCAAGAAAGTGGTCGTTTGCGATCGGCCAAATCCAATCAACGGCGCAAAGATCGCCGGCAACATTCTCGAGCCCGAGTACGCATCGTTTGTGGGACAGTTTCCGCTGCCTACACGACATGGAATGACAGTCGGCGAACTGGCGCGAATGTTCAATGAACACTTTCAGATCGGATGCGATTTGGAAGTGATTCCAATGCGAGGCTGGCAGCGCGCGTTTTGGCATGACGACACCGATGCGCCATGGGTCATGCCTTCACCGAATATGCCAACCCTGGACTCGGCGACTGTTTTCCCGGGCACTGTGCATTTCGAAGGCACGCAGGTTTCAGAAGGAAGAGGAACCACGAGACCTTTCGAGCTGATCGGCGCTCCTTACATTGATCCCGATGCCTACGCGGACCAACTGAATGCGCTCGGATTGCCAGGCGTGTTTTTCCGGAGCTGCGCATTCCAGCCGACTTTCCAAAAGCATGCCGGAGTCACTTGCGGCGGCGTGCAGATTCACGTAACCGATCGCAACTCATTCGAACCATGGCTCGCAGGCATCGCAATGACGAAGCTGATTCACGACATGTACCGAGACGAGTTCCGCTGGAAAGAACCTCCGTACGAATACGTCTACGACAAGAATCCATTTGACGTGATCGCCGGAACCGCGAACATCAGAGAGGCGTTTGAGAAGGGATCTCCGCTCGACGACATCGAAAACGAAACAAAAGCGCCGCTTGAGGAGTTTAAAGAATTACGTGAGACGTATCTGCTGTACCGGTAAAAGCTAATGTGAGGCGTTAGGAGTCGACACGCCGACGGCTAAGGTGAATACTTAACCTTGCGCCTCTTGTGACTTTGCGCGAAGCCTCGCTCTAATGTAAAACCTTAATCATCTGCATGGGTATTTTGGAGGACTAATTGGTTAAGACTGAACGTATGCATGCCGACGTGGCAGAACCGGCCCCCGGTTCTGCATGGGCAATCGGCGCCGCGGCCTGGTTTGTTCCCGGCCTCGGTCATCTGCTGCAAAAAAGATGGTGGCGGGGGCTCCTGATGGGTGGCGCTGTTTGGTTCTCATTTTTCATCGGGCTCGCAATGGGCGGGCACATGTTTGACCTGCACGCGCCCGAAGGCTCATCACAAATACTGCAAGTGCCGCCGATGATCGCCAATCTCGGCACCGGCGCGCTCTACATCATCTCGTGGCTCCTCGGATACGGCTTCGCCGACGACCCCGTCCAGGCCGCGCGAGCGACTTATGAATATGGCAATACCTTCCTGCTAATCGCCGGACTGATGAATTACCTGACTATGCTCGACGCATTCGACATCGCCGCCGGGAGGAAGCCTTGAGACACTTCCTCGTGATGACTTTATTTGCAGCACTCGCTTCGATTGTCTTCGGAGCGATGACGAAAGACACGCCGCACGAGCGGTTGCTCTACGGGGCCAAAGTCTTTGCCGAGTTTATGGTGATCGGGCTGGCGCTGGGTTGGATTCTCTACTTCATCCCCTGGTCGTGAAATGGCTGTATTTGAAACCGAGGCCCTGATCCTGCGCAGTTACAATCTGGCGGAGGCTGACAAGATTGTCGTCTGTTTGAGTCGCTCAGCAGGATTGATCAGGGGCGTCGCTAAGGGTTGTAGAAAACTGAAGAACCGTTTTGGCGCCGCACTCGAACCCTTCACGCTCATTAACCTCACATATTACGAGAAGGAACATCAGGAACTCGTCTCGTTTCGACAGGTCGAGATCTTAAAGTCACGCTTTAACCTTTCTTCAAATACTTCGATACTGACCGGCTTCTCTTACATGGGCGATCTGCTTATCGACTTTTCGCCTCCACACCAGGCAAACGATAATCTCTTCCGCATGGCGCTGGCGTGTTTTGAAGCGGCATCAGAAACTCCTGACGATCTCGAAGCAGTGCTGCGTTACTTTGAAGTGTGGTTGTTGAAGCTCGAAGGATTTATGCCCGACTTGCGCATGTGCGTTAACTGCCATAACACGTTTGGTGCTGACGAGGTGGTTTACCTCGCTCCGGATTTATCGCTTCGTTGTTACCAGTGCAGCCAGGGCCGAGGTAGTGCAGTTTCGAAACGTCTGCGCACACATTTGCGAACGACGGAGAAACTGTCGCCGGCAAGGTTTGCGGAAGGAACGAGGGAAGTCGCCAGTGACACAAAGAAAGAGATGGCTGAGTTGACGTTTCAGATGATCGGGCGCGTGTTGGAGCGAATGCCGAGAGTTAGACTGTAATTTGTTTAAGAGAAACTTTAACTTCAAGTACTTCCTCATCCCGCGTTACATCGTTGGCGCGATGGCGCCGTACATCTTGCTCTCATGGCTGATGCTCACGGCAATCTTGTTGGCACAGCAAGCGGCGCGTTTGGCGGAGCTCGTTATCTACGCGGATCTGCCGTTCTCTCTACTGGCCAGCATCGGCGCCGCGTTGCTACCAGGAGTGCTCATCTTCTCGATTCCTCTCGCTACACTCGCGGGAATCATCGTCGGCTATTCACGCATGGGAAGTGACAGCGAAATCGTCGCCATGCGTGCCGCGGGCGTAGGCTCGTGGACCATGATCTGGCCCGCGTTGCTGATCGGTTTGCTCTTCACGGGCGCGACTGCCTACCTGCACCTGAAGGAAGCGCCGGAAGCTGCCAGAGATCTCGAGCGCATCGCACTTCAGGGAGCACTTGCGAAACTCGAGTCTCCTGTAGAGCCTCGCACCTTCAGCACGTTGCCGCGATACGTGATCTACGTGCGCGATGGTGACCGTCAGTTGGGGACGTGGGGACGTGTTTTCATCTACGCGCAAGACCGCAACGAGGTCTACACCGCGCGTTCCGGACGAATCGATTCCTCAGGTGATCAGTCGGAACTAGTGTTAACTGACGTGCTCGCCACAAGATTTCCAAACGCGACCGCAAACCCGCAGCCGCAAGCTACTCCAGGGACGAATCCTCTCGGCAGCGATGGGAAAAAGTCGTATGTCGTCGAGCGCTCTGCTCAGTTAAGGTTTTCGATTAACACCGGTCGCGGTGAAATCATCGAGAGACTGAACCGGCAAGACCTCAATGCAGATGCAATGGACTGGAAGGATCTGCGTGAGCGAGCGGCTTCGGGAACACCGGCGCAGCAAAAAGAAGCTATCCGAATCCTCAACCGGCGAGGGGCTCTTTCGGTGGCGCCATTTTTCTTTGCGTTGATGGCGGCAGTGCTCGGATTACGAGTCCGGCGCGGCGGCCGCAGCGTTGGTGTTTTGCTGACGCTGATCGTAGTCATCGTCTATTACCTGGTCTCGTTGCTCGGCGAATCACTGGCGCGCGTCGGCACAGTTTCGCCTTACGTGGGACCGTGGCTGGCAACAGTCTTCATCTTCGGCTTGAGCTTGCTGTTCCTGTTTGTCAATCGACTCCCGTTCATATCTTCCGTTTCCATCCTGCCTCGCAGAGCAAAAGACAACGGTGGCTCAGAGAAGACACGGCAAACAAAGCATCGCGGGTTTTCAGCGTTCGGTTTTCCGAACCTGATGGATGCGACGTTGTTTCGCTCTCTGGCGCTGAGCTTTGTTGTGTGCTTCATTGCGCTGGTCGCCATCTTCAACATCTTCACGTTGTTTGAACTGTGGCGCTTCATTGCGGTGAACCAGGCAGGTGCAGGTTTAGTTGGCAGGTATCTTTTGTTTCTGCTGCCGCTGATTACGGTCGAACTCTTTCCCGCGACGATGCTGATCTCAGTGCTCGTCACTTACGCATTGTTGGCGAAGCGGCAGGAGGCGATTGCGTGGTGGGCTTCGGGTCAGAGTGTCTATCGCCTGATGTTGCCCGGCCTCTTCTTCGCATTCGCAATGGCGTTCGGATCGTGGCTGGTCCAGGAGCACATCATGCCCGGAACCAACCTGAAGCAGGATGCGCTGCGCGCGAGAATTCGCGGTGGCGAGGCGCGAGCGACCACACGCACCGGACGGCAGTGGCTTGCTTCGACAGAAACAGGACGCTTCTACTCGTACGAGTTTGCCGAGGATGGAAGACTGATCGAACCGACGATCTATGAGTTGGATTCTGAGGCGGTACATCTCGCGCAAGTGGTTAACGGAAAGAGCGGCGTCTGGTCGGATCCCACTCACCTCAAAGTTACCGAAGCTGAAACTCTTTCTTTGCGAGGCATGGGTGTCGAGCGTCGCACGGACGCTGAGACTACTTTTGCGGGGGTTGAATCACCCACGGTCTTCAAGCCCACGATCGATAGACCATCACAACTCAGCTCACGCGATCTGCGCACTTATTTGGACGCCGCGAAACAGCGTGGCATGGACGTGTCAACACTCGCCGTGGCGCTGCAAAGAAAGTACGCCGGACCATTCGGCATCATCATCATGGCGCTTATCGGTATGCCGTTGGCGGTATCGTTTGGTCGGAAGGGAACTGTGATCGCGCTGTGTGCAGCAGTGGTGGTGGGTATCGCTTACTGGGCAGTGGGTGGCGGGTTTCAGCAACTCGGAAATCACGGCCTGCTGCGACCGTCGGTGGCGGGATGGTCACCGCTGGTGATCTTCGCCGCCGCCGGAACCTATTTCCTCTCACGCGTCCGAACCTAGCCACAAGAAAGAAATAGCCACAAAAAGCACAAAAGGCACTTAGAAAAAATTCTATGTGCCTTCTTGTGACTTGCTTATTTTGTGCCTTCTTGTGACTTGCTTATTTTGTGCCTTTTTGTGGCTAAGTTCCGGTTTCCCAGCTCGAGATGTATTCAAGCTGCTCCGCCGTCAACGTGTCGATCGAGATGCCGAGGGCGCGGAGCTTGAGGCTCGCGATTTCGGTGTCGACTTCAGCCGGCAGGAGGTGCACGCCTGGCGGCAGGATTCCTTTCTTCTTCACCAGGTACTCAACCGAGAGCGCCTGGTTCGCGAAGCTCATGTCCATCACGCTCGCCGGATGCCCTTCGGCTGCGGCAAGGTTGATTAGACGTCCTTCACCAAGCACCACAACCCTGCGGCCGCTTGATTGAATCTTGTACTCCTCGACAAACGGACGCACCGTCGCCGGAGCACTCGCCATCTCTCGCAATGCGACGAGATTGAGCTCGAGATCGAAGTGTCCGCTGTTGCAGACGATCGCGCCGTCTTTCATCTTCGAAAAATGTTCGCCATCGATCACGTGACGATTGCCAGTGACGGTCACGAAGATATCGCCAATCGCCGATGCTTCACCGATCGGCATCACGCGGAAGCCATCCATCACTGCTTCAACTGCCTTGATCGGATCAACTTCAGTGACAACGACGTTCGCGCCCATGCCGCGCGCACGCAGCGCGACGCCCTTGCCGCACCATCCATAACCAACGACGACGAGCGTGCGACCGGCGAGCAGAATGTTTGTAGCGCGGATGATGCCGTCGAGAGTCGACTGGCCCGTGCCATAACGATTGTCAAAGAAGTGCTTAGTCTGCGCGTTGTTGACAGCGATGGAAGGGAAGGGCAACACACCCGCCGTCTCCATTGCCTTGAGACGTTGAATACCGGTGGTCGTTTCTTCAGTTGAACCGATGATCTCCTTGATCTGGTTGCCGCGCTCTTTCAACAGAGTCGCGACCACGTCCGATCCGTCGTCGATGATGATGTCAGGGTGCGAATCGAGTGCAGTCCTGACGTGACGATTGTACGTGTCGGTTGATTCACCTTTGATCGCGTAAACCGGGATGCCCCAATCAGCGACGAGCGCCGCGGCGACGTCGTCCTGAGTTGAAAGAGGATTGGACGCGATCAGCACTGCTTCCGCGCCACCCGCTTGCAGAGCGCGGGCCAGGTTTGCGGTTTCGGTGGTGATGTGGGCACAAGCAACTAGCTTGACGCCGGTAAGTGGTTTCTCTTCCGCAAATCTCTCACGGATGAGGCGTAACACAGGCATTTCGCGCTCGGCCCATTCGATGCGCTGTTTGCCTTGATTGGCCAAGCCGATGTCTTTCACGTCGAATTCGACGGACGGTGCAGAACTCATACTCGATTATTCCTTTGGTTGAATGATTTATACCGGATCAGATTCCGGCACTCGCGCGCAGTGCTTCAGCCTTGTCTGTTTTTTCCCAGCTGAAGCCTTCCTCATTGCGTCCGAAATGGCCATACGCTGCCGTGGCCTTATAAATAGGACGGCGCAGGTTTAGTGATTCAATGATGCCGCGCGGTGTCAGTTCGAAATTGTCGCGCACCAGCTTCGAGAGCACAGCTTCACTGACGCGACCAGTGCCTTCAGTATTCACAAACACCGAAACCGGATCCGCCACGCCGATAGCGTAAGCAAGCTGGACCGTGCAGCGATCGGCGAGCCCGGCGGCGACGATGTTCTTCGCAACGTAACGCGCCATGTAAGCAGCGGAACGGTCAACCTTCGTCGGATCTTTTCCAGAGAAAGCACCACCGCCATGAGGGGCGTAGCCACCGTAAGTGTCGACGATGATCTTGCGGCCCGTCAGTCCGGAATCACCCTGTGGACCACCGGTAACGAAACGACCCGTCGGGTTGATGTGATACTTCGTGTCTTTGTCGAGTAACTCAGGAGAGACAGTGTGCTTGATGACTTTCTCTTCAATCTCGGCACGCAACTGTTCATTGCTGACGTCGTCCGCGTGTTGTGAAGAGATGACCACTGCTTCCAGGCGGAAAGGACGGCCATCACGATATTCGATCGTCACCTGCGATTTTCCGTCAGGCCGCAGGTATGGCAGTTCACCTGACTTGCGTACTTCCGACAGCCGGCGCGCCAGCATATGGGCCAACTGGATCGGCATCGGCATCAGTTCAGGCGTTTCGTTACAAGCATACCCGAACATCATGCCCTGATCGCCGGCGCCACCAGTGTCGACGCCCATCGCGATATCGGGCGATTGTCTGTCGATCGACGACAGGATGCCGCAGGTATCGCAATCGAAACCGTATTTGGCTCGCGTGTAACCAATCTCGCGAATCGTTTCGCGCGCGAGCCTGGCGTAGTCGATAACAGTGTCGGTTGTGATCTCGCCGGCGACAACTACCAGACCAGTTGTGACGAGTGTTTCACAAGCCACGCGCGCGGTTGGATCGGCGGTCAACGCGGCGTCAAGGACCGCATCGGAAATTTGATCGGAGATTTTGTCGGGATGACCTTCAGTGACGGACTCAGAGGTAAACAGGTAACCGGATTCGCTAGTCAAAACAGCTCCTTTATGTATAGACAGACTCGAATTCAGTGCAGAAAAAGACCGCGTACTTTAGCAGTCTGCGTTTCGGGGTGTCAAGGCGGCGTTATGAGTTGTGTCCTGTTTGAAAACACGCCTGAGACTTAACTGCAAAGCCACAACGCCACAAAATTTTAGTGTCTTTGTCATTAAGACTCGGTTACCGCCCTTAAGATCTAAGCATCTCAATAGCAACGCCAAGCGAATCGCTCGCATGATTGGCCAAACTTACGTCCCTTTCTCCCGGGACAGTCTAACTCGTTACTCATGTCCGCATTACACCCACTGTCATGTCACACCCACAATCACTTCCTTTGCAAGTCACTCAAGCTCTACTTAACCGGGCCAGGGCCACCCAGTTTCAGTTTGGCGCCGGCACGGCACTCGTGGCAGTCCAACACATGCTCCTGCAAACAGTTGATCTGTTCGAGATCGCCGGCGCGATGGGCCTCAACCCAAAAAACATTTTCGCACTCGGCAAAATCTATTCGAATAGCCCGCCCGTGATCGAAACGCTCCGCGACCGTGGCGTGACTGTCATCGACAGCACGACGCCAGAACCCGGACAATTCGATTCCGATTTCGAGCGCGACGTGGAGAGGCTTTGGCAGGTTACTACCGAGACGTTGGCCCAGCGCGATATCAAACGCATCCTGGTGTTGGACGATGATGGAGTTTGTATTATCAACGCGCCGCCGGAGGTGTTGCGCCGATATGCGATATGTGGTGTGGAGCAAACCTCTCAGGGCATGTTCCTCTTTGAAGAACAGCCGCCGCCGTTTGCAGTGATCGCCTGGGCCAGATCAGCCGTGAAATTACAGGTCGGCGGTCCGATCTTTTCTCGCTGCTTCTTCGACAAACTGAACACAGAATTTCTCGGTGGCAGATCAATTCGGGGAAAACAACTGGGCATCATCGGGATGGGAAGTGTCGGCAGGTCACTCGCAAAGCTCGCGGTTCGCCAGGGTCTCAAAGTGGTCTTCTACGATCGGGCGCCCGATGTATACATTCCTGCGTCGCTGCAGGGAATCATCACGCGCACACACTGTCTCGAAGAACTGATGCTTACTTCCGACTACGTAGCTGGTTGTTCCGGCCGCAATCCTTTTAGAGATCGATGGCCACTAAACCATCGGCCCGGCATAAAACTCTTCAGCGTCTCGACCGGCGACCAGGAGTTTGGCCCGATCATTGACGATCTAAAGGCGAGACCTGATTTTGCGGTGGATCCTGAAAACCTGACCATCACGTCAGAACATGGACCCTCCGGGTCAATTCAGATCGCCTACCTCGGTTACCCGTACACCTTCGCTTCTCGCGCACCGGAAGCTGTGCCTACACAGATCGTGCAACTCGAAAGCGGAGGCTTGCTCGCGGCGCTGGTCCAGGCACGCATTTACCTGCAAGTGTGCGAAGCACGCTCACCAAACAATAGAAACGTGCGTCGAGTCTCACCCAAAGCGCAACGCTTCGTTTACGAGACGTGGCTCAACACCATGAAGGACCAGGGCATCGATCTTATGGCGACTTTCGACTACGACGCAGGGTTGCTGAGTGCTGCCTTTCAAAATGATTGGCTATCTCTACATACAGAGCCACCCGAAGACGAGTGCGACGAGATTGATCGAACAGTTGAAGCGAGAATGGCAGAGTTTGTTTGTCAGGACAGCGCGGTCAAGGCTCGAGGGGAAGCGTAAAGCGAACCTCGGTCCCACGGAAACGCACCGAGTCGATTTCAATTGCGCCACCCGCGGCATGGGCGCGCTCCTGCATACTCACGAGCCCGAGGGTCGCCGCTCGCGGCGCGCGTTTGCGCAAGCTTTCGAGATCGAAACCCACACCGTCGTCCTTCACGGTCAACAGCAGCACGTTTCCTTCTTTCGCAAGTTGCACCTGGACGTGACTCGCTTGCGCATGACGCGCGATGTTAGACAACGCTTCCTGAGCGATCCTGAAACAGGCGGTTTCGAGTTCGCGTAAGAAGCGTTGATTGGGATCGGGCAAGTCAATTATTACTTCGACATCCAAGCCGGTCCTATTTAAATAGCGATCGACATACCAGCGGAGCGCCGTAGCCAATCCCAGATCGTCCAACACCGGCGGCCGTAAATCGACAGATAGATCGCGCACCAGACGCAGCGCCTCATCGACCGCCACAATATTGTCTTTCACATAGGAGCCCGCTTCAGACGTCTTGCAAAACTGCTGGACCGTGTACAGATTCATTTTCACCGCCGTCAGGATCTGGCCAATCTGGTCGTGCAGTTCACGCGAGATGCGGCGGCGTTCGTCCTCCTGCGCTTCAATGAGCTGGCGCGAGAACACCTGCAAGGCATCCTGGGCCAACTTGCGTTCGGTGATGTCGCGGGCCATGCCTTGAATGCCTACCAGTACTTCGTTCTCGTAGATGGCGCGGCTGCTGACTTCGACGGGCACGCGCCGGCCATCCTTCGCGAGCACGTCGACTTCATAACTCGTTGCACCTACCCTGGCGAGCTTCGAACAGAAGCTCTGGCGCACAAGCTTGATGTGTTCTTTAGGAATGAACTCGGTGAAGTTATGACCCACGATCTCTTCGCGAGTGTAACCTGACAGTTCTTCAGCCGCGCGGTTTACCCGGATGTAGTTTCCTTCAAGATCGTGGACGTACATCGCGTCTTTCGCGTTCTCAAACAACTCGCGATAGCGTTCTTCACTTTCGCGTAGCGCGACTTCCGCTCGCTTGCGCTCAGCAATCCTTTCTTCGAGTTCCGCAACATAGCGCTGGCTCTGTTCAAACAACTGCGCATTCTGGATCGCACTCGCGGCCCGAGCTGCAAGCGTCTCGGCCAGGCGCGCATGCTCCGGCTGGAAGAAATCCGGTGTGACCTTATCAACTGAATACAAGCCGATGACTTTGCCTGCGGCTACCAGCGGCACTCCCATCCAATTGCGCACGTGTTCGGCGCCACTCATCCACTGCCATTCAGGTTCGAGATGAGTGTCGGGAATAATAACCGTTTGTTTAGTCAGACAGATCTGTCGCAGCAGGGAATTAGAGTTTTCATCGAAAGTGATTGCTCGAGTAGTTTCCACATCCTGGTAACGTTCGTAACGCCGCAGTGCCCTGATGACAATCCTGGAATCGCCACTGCGCAACATCACGTTAGCGCTGTCGTAGGGAACCAGCTTGCTGAGAAAGTCGAGCAGCGTTTCGAGCACTCTTTCAAGACTGAGATTCTGCGTAAGCGCTTCGTTTGCATCGCGGAGGATCTCAGTTTCCCGGCGAATGGTTTGTTCGCGGGCCAACAGTTCGACCAGGTCAGGGGCTTCAGTCTTCATAAGTACAACTATGCGCGCGGGCGCTGAAGCTCAACGTTGAATGAGAACAGAATTTCAGATTAAGTTGACATTATTAACGTGAGGCTTACGCGAGGTACGTCACACGTAACAGGACCAGTCGATGTGGGTGGAAATCTACTGGGACTGTCTATCGGTCAACCATGCCGCAGAATTCTAACACGGACAAAGAAATAGTTTGAGCGGCGTGCCTGGATTGTGAAGTGCTACCTGCCGTGTCTGCGATTCACTTTTCTGTATTTCTCATCAGTTTTTTAGGTCGGTAAGCCCACACTCTTCGAGTGAAACTGTTAAAGTACAACTCCAACTACTTCACGCCTGCGAGCCGTGTCGATTCCAAAACTTTGGATGGATCTTTAGAGGGCTGGAGTCAAATCCAGCGAAGTACAAAAAAATGTGCAAAAAACCCTTTTGATAGGATGGTTTCCCGCGTCGGTCAAGGTGGAATGAGGGTTGCTTAATCCTAAGCGGCCTGAACCCAGGTCTCCCCTGCTACGGGTCAGCCAGTACTCACCAGTGCAAAAACACTGCAATGAAGCTCAGTATTCTAGGAGGTAACTTAATGTTGGAATTTAGGTCTAGGAAACGGGGGCAACTACTCTCGACGACACGTTGGTTTCCGTCTCTATTGGCCGCGATCTGCATCGTGCTTGTGGCGATGTCATCTGCATTCGCTCAGGGTTCGCGCGGCACGATTAGCGGCGAAGTAACCGACCAGCAGGGCGCTGTTGTTGCCGGCGCCACTGTCAAACTTATTAAACCTGACACCAAGCAAGAAGTACGGACCGCCACGACCAACGATTCGGGAGTTTACCAGTTTCTCGAAATCGAACCTGGCACTTACGAGGTCGTCATCACGGCTACGGGTTTTAACGAGACCCGCTTGAAAGATGCGGCGCTCGAACCAAACCGAGTGCTTCGTCTCGATGCCCGCCTGACCGTTGGTGGCGCGACCGAAGAAGTAACGGTTACAGCCGCGCAAGAAATTCTCGACCGCGAGACTCCGACGATTGGTACCACTGTTGAAGGCCGCCGTGTTGAAGGCTTGCCTTTGAATGGTCGTAACATTCTCGACCTCGCTCTCGGACAGCCTGGCATAACCAGCGTTGCGGTCGCTCCGGGTGGTACAGGAACCGCTCCTTTCGGTGCTGGTCTTGGTATCCGTTCCAACGGCCAACGTGGTACGGAAAACAACGTCACGCTCGATGGAGCAAACAACAACGAAGTCGCCGTCGGTGGCTCGACAGGTTTCCAGCCGCGTCCAGATGCGGTGCAGGAGTTCCGTCTGTTGACTTCAAACTACGAAGCCGAATTTGGTCGCAACACCGGTTCAGTAATCACGGTCGTGACTAAGAGCGGCGGCAACGACTTTCACGGTAATGTTCGTTTCTTCTATCGTCCCACAGTGCTGTCCGCAGCTCGCTTCTTCGATCAGAACGAGCCTGGTGACAGACCACGAGCTGGTACGACTAATGACTTCCGACGTCGCTTTGAACGCAAAGAAGGCGGCTTCAATATCGGTGGTCCGGTTTACCTGCCACGCTTTGGTGAAGGTGGACGCTCGACCATCAGCGGTAGAGACAGGACCTTCTTCTTCTTCGACTGGGAACGTCGCGGCCAGTTGATCGGCGATACTCGCACGGTCACCAACCTGCCGACAGCAGCGGAGCGGAGTGGTCAGTTCAACAGAACTATTACCGATCCGGCAACGGGTCTTCCGTTCCCCGGAAACAGAATTCCGGCTGATCGTATTTCTCCGATTGCCCGCTACTACCTGAACTTCCTGCCGCTGCCTAGCAGCTCTGCCGGAACGGCCAGCGTGGGTGCGAACGAAGTTGAGAACTTCGACATCATCACTGCGCGTGTAGACCACATCATCAACAACGCGCAATCACTAAACTTCACCGTCAACTGGTTCGACCGCGCGGTAGATACGCCGTTCGCTTTTGGCGGTGCCAACGTACCGGGCTTCGGCGCTCTCGATTTGCGTACGACGACAAACCTCGTGCTGCGTCACACGTACGCGATCTCGCCGACGGTCGTTAATTCATTCCTCGCGAGTTATGCACGGAATGATCAGCCGAGCGTCGCTCCGGCGAATAACGACTCGGCAGCTTCGATTGGCTTTACGCCGAGCTTCACGGTCCTCCAGCAATTCGCTGGACCACCAAGCGTGAGACTGCTTGATCGAGGTCTGGTTCTCGGAAACTCGATTCAAGGTCCACAGGCCCGCGTTGCGGAGAACTTCCAGATTCAAGACGCTGTTAGCTGGTCGACTGGAAACCACCGCTTCAAGTTTGGCTTCGATGGAACGAAATACAAGCAGGATCAACTGTTCCTGTTCATCAATCAGGGAATCATCAGCTACGCCAGTGGTAACGGCGGCAACAGCACGGGTGACGACCTGGCTGACCTGCTGATCGGAACTTCGCCCACCGCACTGCAACTCGGTTCAAACGGTGAGCGTGATTTCCAGCAGATCGCATATGCACTTTTCGCACAGGACAACTGGCGCGTCCGAAACAATTTCTCGCTTTCATTAGGACTGCGCTATGAGTACAACTCACCATTGACCGACAAGTCAGATCGCGTTGCGTACTATCGTTTCGGCGCTATCTCGCAACAGCTGACCAGCGGCTTCACCGGACCAGATGGCGTGCGGCTCTCAACCGGTACCGGACGCGCCCCGCGCGGTCTGGTTTATGTTGGCGATCCCGATCCGGTTCTTGGTGGTACGGTGCCAAGAGGCGGCGTTGAACCAGACAGAAACAACTTCGCACCTCGCGTAGGTTTTGCCTGGACGCCAAACACTTCAGACAGCGGCACGATGAGGACTCTGCTTGGTGATGGCGAGACGGTGATTCGCGGCGGCTTCGGCATTATGTACGGCGCGATCATCGGCGACACGGCTCTCCAACAGTTGACCGCCCCAGGATATGCAGGCACCAACGCCTTCTTCTTCCCGGGCAGCGGCACGCTGGCTAATCCATTCCTTCCGGATCCGTTCCCGCTTTTCGGAGCTGATGGGGACGTGCCGAATCAGGGACAAATTACAAATCCGTTCCTGGCAGGTACAACAAACGTTGTCGTGGCTGCTCCATTGAACCAGTTTTCACGCGCGATTGATCCCAACATCCGGACGCCTTACACCTATCAGTACAACCTGACCATTGAACGTGCCTTCAAGAGGAATTACGTCGCGAGCATCGCGTACGTGGGTAACCGCGGACGAAAACTCTATGCTCTCGAGCAAGTCAATCCTTCTTTCGGTACGTTCTTCCCAGCGTCAGGTGTTGGTCGTCCAATTCCGGCCGCGACCGCAGCGAACGTGAACTCACGCCGTTTGAACGACGACGTTCGTCTCGGCATCAGCCAGATGGTGGCAGCAGGCAATTCGTCTTATGACTCATTGCAGGCACAGGTTCAGAGACGCTTGTACAACGGTCTTCTGTTCCAGGTCGCTTACACGTACTCCAAGTCGATCGCTGACTCGGATACGCTGCGCGACACGCTGGATCTGGTCGAGCGCGCCGAAGGCAAGTCGCTTTCAGCGCAGGATATCCCGCACCGCTTCACGGCGACGGCACTTTACGATCTGCCGTTCTTCAAGTCTGGAAATGGTTTCCTCCGCACAGTGCTTGGCGGCTGGAACGTTGGTGGCATTTACAGCTATCAATCGGGAACTCCGTTCACTGTAACTAACCCATTCGACACGGTTGGCACCGGCGGTGGCGTTCTTTCGAATGCTGACCTCGGCGCTCCGTTCCAACTGCTCGACCCGCGTGCAAACGATGGTCGTGCTTTCAACATCGACGCCTTCCGTCGTATCGGTGCTCCCAACGCAGGCTTTGTTATGGCAAGGGATTTCCGTCGCGGAACGGCCGGCTTCAACCAGTTCCGGTTGGGCAATGGCATTAACAACCTGGACCTGATTCTCGCCAAGAACACAAGGATCGGCGAACGGATGAATCTCGAGTTGCGCTTTGAGGCATTCAATGCCATGAATCACACTCAGTTCACCACCGTGGACCTGAACCTCGGTTCTGCCGCGACCTGCACGGTTTCCGGCGGTGTCACCACTGGCGATTGCAATCGCGCCTCGAATCCCAACTTCGGGAAGTACACGGGCGCTCGCGAATCTCGCGTCATTCAGCTTGGCGCGCGTTTCCAATTCTAAACTCAGAGGCTCATGCTCTGTTGGAAAGCCTGCCGGTGCAACTCCGGCAGGCTTTCTTTGTAGTAGTGACCTCTTCTTTAGATCAATCTGTGTAATCTGTGGATGAAGAGCGTATCATTTGGGGAACTTTCAAACCGGGTAATAGACGTGTCTAAGGCATTAATACTTCTTCTCATACCAGGGCTCTGGTTACTGGCACCGCAGCAGGGAACAACGAGCAAAAACGCCTCCATCACCTTTAGTAAAGACATCGCACCGATTCTGAATCGCAACTGTGTCGCCTGTCATCGTCCCGGCAACATTGCGCCGATGTCACTGCGCACCTTCGACGAAGTAAAGCCGTGGTCAGAATCAATCCGCAACATGGTTGTCAGCCGGCAGATGCCCCCCTGGCATGCCGCTCCCACAGAGATCGAATTCGCAAATGACCGGCGCTTAAGTGAAGAAGAGATCAGGAAGATCGCCACGTGGGTGGACCAGGGCGCAAGTGAAGGCGATCCAAAAGATCTGCCCCCACCACCGAGCTTCTCAGAAGCGTGGCAAATCGGCGTCCCCGATGCCGTCTTCACCATGGACCAGGAATACACCCTGGATTCAGATCTGGTAGACCACTACCTCTACTTTCGACTCCCGACAAACTTCAAGGAAGATAGATGGGTCCAGGCAGTAGAGTTTCGCCCGGGCAATCGGAAAGTCGTGCATCACGCGGTGGCGTACATCGAAACACCTGAACACGTGGCGCTCGAACGGCGACTCAATCCGTCGAGTACGAGCGCAGCCAAAGTCTGGTCGCTCCTCGACACTCAGTTACCTTCCGTAGAACTGATGGACGGTACAACACGTCGCATGAAACCGGATGCTCCGATCGTTAATGACGGCTGCAGTGTCCGCGACGCCGAAGAAGTCGGTGGCAGAAACAACAACGACGTTCTTTCAGTTTACGCGCCGGGAAGGGAAGCGGATGTGTGGTCGGCCGGAACCGCCAAGAAGATCCCGGCGGGATCAAATATCGTCCTGCAAATGCACTACGCGAAGAAGCGCGGTACCGTCGAAAAAGATCGCACCAGCGTTGCTTTAATCTTTGCGAAAGCTCCCGTTGAAAGAATGGTCGGCACGCGCAGCATCATCAATCAAATGTTTGCCATACCCGCGGGCGCTGACAATCACGAGGTTACCGCTTGCTGGACCTACCAGCGGGATGTCGAAGTGATCAGCTTCATGCCGCACATGCACGTACGAGGCAAGTCAATGAAGTACGAACTTGTCTATCCAAACGGCAAGCGCCAAACATTGCTCGACGTTCCTGACTACAACTTCCACTGGCAGACCCTGTACAACTTAAAGAAACCCTTGACTATTCCGAGCGGTGCGACGATAAAAGTAACTGCACACTTCGATAATTCAGAACGCAATATGCATAACCCCGATCCGACTAAGGTGATCCGGCAGGGCAGCGCCACCTACGACGAGATGATGATCGGGTTCATAAACTACGTCGTTCCGAAACCGCCTGACCGCGTGATTGTCAAAGTGGATCCGAAGATTTTAGACGCCTACACCGGCCAGTATGAGTTTGATCAAACCGCGGTCGTCTCGATTTTAAAGTCCGGCGACAAGCTCTTCATCGAGGCGGGCGGACAACGAGTAGAGTTGCTTCCGATTTCGGAAACAACCTTTGTTTCAGACGGCAGAGACTCGCAGATCACATTTACGAAAAACGAAAAGAGCGAGGTGACCGGTTTCGTCACCACTCAGAACGACACGCTCGTAAGATTCAAGAGAAGGTTGCCTTCAAAAAACCAGACACAATAGCTCGTTCAGCAAACTGGGAGAGTGTTATGAAAGAAACAGCTAACGCTTGCGTAACGATGATCGTTGCTCTGGGCGCGATTCTGGCATGCGCGCATGTCTCTCAAGCACAGATCGGAGCGGCATCACGGACTTCAGGGGCAACAGGGCTTGTCCATAGTATCGAAGGACGTATTCGACAGCGTAATAAGAGTGTAGACAACATCCGCGTGCGCCTGATCAGGTACCCTCTAATGCAACCCATCGCAGACACTTTTACGAGAAACGATGGTCAATTTACCTTTCAGCGCATTTCCACCGGCGACTACATAGTCGAAACGTTTGAAACTGAGGTCTATGAAGCTACGGAAACCAGCATCGCCGTTTATCCCGCAAATCTGAATGATCCGCGCCCCACGACTGTCACTGTCTTTGTTGATTTACCGTTAAAGGCAGAGCCGGAAAGAGTGGCTCCCGGCGAAGTGATGGCTGACGTCGATTTGAACGTTCCCAAGAAGGCGCTCAAACACTATCACGCCGGAATGCAAAAGCTGGGTAAGGGTGAATCCGAGAAGGGAATGGCCGAACTTCAAACGGCGATCGACATCTTCCCCAATTACTATGCGGCTAGGCTCGAACTGGGACGAGAGCTGCGTTATAAGAAGCGCTTCACCGAGGCGCTCGACATCGTCGAACCACTCTCACAGATTGCGCCGCGACGCGCCGAGCCACGGATCGAGCGCGGTATTATCCTGCTCTCACTTAAACGGCATGAAGATGCGATCCCTGAATTAGAGTCGGCGTTGCGAATTGCGGAAGCTAGTTGGGCAGCTCATCTTTATCTCGGTTGGGCGTTGCTCGAACAGGATCAGGAGAAGGCCGAGCCCCACTTTCAACGCGCGATCGAAATCGACGAGCAGAAAGCGGCTCGAGCTCACCTCGCCCTCGCGCGTCTTGCCGAAGCCAAAGGTCAGCGTCTCGTGGCACTGAGCCACCTTGATGCTTATCTGGAACTGGCGCCCAGGGCCGACGACGCGGAAGCCACCCGAAAACTAGCCGCGCGCCTGCGAACGCCGAATTAGTCGACAAAGAAACCTAAGAAGGAATTAGCCACAAAAAGGCACATAAAGCACAAAAGTTTTTTCAAGAACCCCACTTGAAGTTTCAAATCTTTTATGTGCCTTATGTGCCTTTTTGTGGCTAATTCTTTTTTGCGTCTTTGGCGCTAGTTGACGATCTCGAAATCTCCGTGTTCTTCACCACGACGTGCAATGGATGACACGATAAAAATCCGGATTAACCGTGTCATCCGTGGCTAAGTTTTAGTTAACGATTTGGAAGTCGATCCACTGCGTAGCTACACGAGGTTTCTTGGGATCCGTCGTGTTCCGCACCGTGATGTGCAATACGTAATCGCCCGGAACCAGATCGGGTCCCAATCGCAGCCGGCCGCCGGAGTTGATACGTTTTGGATTAGCCTCCTTGCTTATATCCAAAGAAGCCAACTTGCCGGTGAACACCGGTTTGCCGTCGCGTAACAAACGCATCTGCGTCTGCAGGGAGTCGGTTCCACCTGCCTGAGCGTTGTAAATGAGGAACCGGTAATCGAGCATCATGCCCGGGCGGAGTTGGCGCACTGCCGGCCCGGACCGATTATCCTGCTCCGAAGCGCTCGCTTTATCAGCTTCGTGGGCGCTGCTGACCACAATGCCGGAAAGTGCCAGACGACTATTCGCGAGAGTGGGAGCCTCGACAAATTGCATGGCAGCGCCGGTGCGTTGCGAAGTTCCATCTCGCACCACCACCCTGAGCTGGTAAGGTCCGCCTTTCTTTAACGGGAAGTCGAGAACAGTGACGAGGCCTTGCTCAAGGAGCCGCTGATATTCGGTGGCGTTGGCTGCGCGTATCGTCTGCGGATAGCTGATTTGATCGATGACTCGTCCATTGTCCCCGAAGGCCACCGCGACCATTTCGACTTCGGCCGAGCGTGTTCCGTCGGTTGCTTCGGTAAACTTCAGGTCCCTGGCATCGATGTACAGCAGCGAACGCAAGTAACCGCCGCCGCCCTTCGGCTCGTCCCTGAACAGCGAGGTCAACTGGATCTTTATATCTCCAGCACCGAAAGGTGAGGTCAGTGCCGCCCTAAGTTGTTCCTCGCGGGTGTTGGGACGCTGTCCGCGCTTGTTGTAACTCACTCCAAAATATCCGGCCCGTGAACGCACCTTCGTTCCAGAGCGCTTCACTTTCACCCTCAGTTCATGTAAGCGCCTGCTTCCATCCGGAGCGACGCTTGATTCTTCAGGACGATATCCGATCAAATAGTATCCCTGCTGATCCTGCATAATGCGATCAATGCTGGTGCCCAGATCGTTGCGATTACGTTCGAACATGCCGCCGGTGCGCTGAGCCAGGTAGGACAAAACCGTATGACTTTCGCCTGCTTGTTGTTCCCGCTGCTCCGACAAGGCTGCGAGCCGACGGAAAGCGGCGCCTGAGTCTTCCTCGGCCCGCGCAGTCAAAGTATCGACACGTGGCAAGGTTCGAGGTGGTGCATTCTGTTTGGTACCCCCGAATCCGCCGCCAGCGTTTGGATCCGTTGGGCCTCCTGAAGCAGCCATCACCTCCGGAGAAATTACGTACGAGTAGCCCGCCACTTTGTCGCTTGCCTTGAACGTATACGTCTGGAGTCCACTCGCATCGACAGTGTAGATAGCGATCGAATTAGCATTGGCTTCATCCGTAAGGCGCCGCAGTTCGTCGAGTAATTGCAAGTTGCGTCCCTGCGCACTGAACATTTGAAAAGCTTCAGAAATCAGCACCAGCGACTTGCGCCCAGGCATGTCGCCCATTCCTTTCACGATGGCGCCGACTGTGCCAATCGTGCCGACCGAATAAAGCCCGGCGCGACTCTCTTCTGCCTCTTCGACGAACTGGATATTGTCTCTGTTATCCGCGCCGATGCTTGCTTCATTCATGTTTCCGTCAGGCTCGATGCCGCCACGTCCCAGTGGATTCCAACGCACTTGTTCGATGGCTGCATGAAGTTGACGCTTGTCAGAAGTGAACTGTTGCAGGACGCCGACACCTGCACTGGTGCGCAGTATGGCGACGATATCCGTGGGCTGCATCTGCTCGTCCACAAACTTTGTCAGCGCCTTGCGCGCATAGCCGAAACTTTCATACGACAGTCCAAGGTCGTCAATCACAAGTGCCACCGTGCGTCGCACGTCTTCGGCTCTTAGCCGCACGGGCATTACCGCGTCCACGGCTGTTTTAGCTTGCTCGGATTGCGTCGAGGGAGATGCTCCCGCTGCGATATAAGAGAAGTGTGTGAGCTGCCGTTTTTTGCCATCCTCTGAAACTTCAAAATCCTCCGGTTTCAGATCTGTCACTTGTTTTCCGGCCTTATCAGTAACGACCACATCAATCTGCACGAGATTGGTGTCGGTAATGATCACATCGTCTTTTTTTTGGGGTTGTGGTTTCTGTTGTTCCTGGGCAACGATTGGCGTAAGAAGTGAAATCGTCAGAACGAGCACGAGAAAAGTATTCAATTTCATGGGTTACTCCGGCGAGATCAGGATTGCCCGCAAGTTTAACATATCACTGCGTTAATGGCCTTGAAATCTGAGCAATCCGTGGACACAAATACTTTTATTGACAACCTCAATTTCGAAGTGTATATGCTTCCCGAGCTATAACAATCCCAAATGCATTTCGTCCACGGTCTCGCCCCCCACGACTGAGCCCGGCCCCGGACAAGGAGGTAAATCGTGAAGAGCAAATTGACCTTTCGAACAGTCGTTTGGACTGTTTTTGCGGTTATCGCAGTCCTGAGTCTCAGTGGCGGCGCTGGCGCCGTTCAAGGTGATAAGAAGATCCGTTTGTTAGACGACTGTGAGCCCACAAGTTTTAATGCCGTACTCGGAGACGGCGCCTGCATCGGTAATGGGCATACCACGTTTGACGAGTTCATCGCAGAACTCGAAGAAACCCAGGATGCGCACAAATGGCGCAACCAGCCAAGTGCGATGCACGTTAATGTCGGCCGCCCGACACTCATCGAAAACCGTGGTGGTGAAGTACACACCTTTACTCCGGTCGCAGCCTTTGGCGGCGGCTTCGTTGCTGAACTAAATGGCATTTCAGGCAATCCCGTGCCGGCTCCTGAGTGCCTCAACTTTGGATCTATGGTTTTCATTCCGGCTGGTGGCGTCGAGCAAGGTCCGACTGCCGGCAGTTCGGATCTACCAGTCGGCGTAACCAGATTTCAATGTTGCATCCATCCCTGGATGCGCACTGTGATCGAGGTCGCCGCTCCTGGACCACCAAGTGCTCCCGAGGCAGCTAACGCGCATCGCGGGCACCACTAATCCTTTGTTCCTTCAAAACCGCCGCAGATGAATCCTGCGTTCATCTGCGGCCTAATTACCTCGCACCCTTCCCAAGGAGTTCTACCATGTCTGACAAGAAATCAACCTCAACCGACCGACCGACAACGATGGCCGTTGGCGAAGAAGAAGGAGGCCCTACCACCATGGCAGTCGGCGAAGAAGAGGGCAGTGCGCCGACCACTATGGCCACAGGAGAAGAAGGCCCTGGGCCAACCACCATGGCCGTCGGTGAAGAAGAGGAGCGATATGCCACGGCTCGCGATGAAACACCGGATCGCAAGTCGCCGTTCGGCAGCTACTAATCCGGAACGATGCCGTCTGACACACCGTTGCGGCATTCGCTACTGATTGTCGGCGGTGACGCCGATCCAAATATCACCGCGCTACTCGCAGCAGCGGAGGACCGTGGTGTGTCTTATCAAAAGCTGCTGGTAGGGAAGTCGTCGCACCCTGCACTGACCTGGGATCTCACTACAGGCCAGCTATTGCTCGACGGTGAACTTCTCGAGTGCAGTGCGGCGTTTGTTCGGTACGACGTCTTTACAGCGTTACAGGATGGGCAGCCATCCTCGGAATTTCGTGCGCTTGCGTGGCATGCCGCCATTAGCGGCTGGCTCGCTGCGCATCCCGAGATCTTCATCTTCAATCGACGTAATCTGAATCAATCGACAAATAAGCCGCTGATGCTAAAGCTCGCCCAGCAGTGTGGCCTCGACATTCCGCCAACGCTGATTACGAATGTCCGTGAAGGCCTCGATGGTGTTGAGAAAGTCGTAAAGCCAATCAATGGCGGCGGCTATTGCGAACCGTTAACGGAAGTGCTGGAGCGCACGTCATTCAAGGACGGTCGTGCTGCGGCGCCCGCGATCGTTCAGCAACGCCTGGAACAACCGGAGATCAGGATTTATCGTGTTGGGGATCGCTATTTTGCTTTCAATGTGATCTCTGCGGAGTTAGACTATCGCGCAACCCAAAATTGCCGGGTCGAATTCGCCGGCAGTGCGGAAGCCTCACACGCAGCACTGGTTGACGGGCTCGGTAAGCTGCTGACAAAGTTGGGACTCGACTTTGCCGCCGCGGATTTCAAAACCTCTCCTGACACTGGTCGCCTGTTGTTCCTTGAAGTAAACACCGGCCCTATGTTTGCTGCCTTCAATGACGCCTGCGATGGCAAACTCTGCGGCGCGATGATCGAGCATCTGACACAACATTAAGCAGCACTGCCGATCTCTCTTGAAAAAATTTTATATCTGACGACGAAGCCGGCGCTGCTTTGATTTTCTTGTCAGTGTTGGAGCGACCGCGTAACATTGTGTGCAGTTCGAAGCTTCTTATTCCATTCGAAAGCCGGTTCTCGCATGACGCTACAGTCCTCACGATTGCACGAGTTGGACAACCCTGATTTAAGTGTGAACAACCGTGCCGAATTGTGCTGTGAAATAGCAAAAGAATTTGAGAACAAAGGCGAGTACGAGGATGCCCGGAAAACGCTTAGCCGTTACTGGCCTCATATCGGCGAGCATCCGGAAGTAGCAGAGTTGGAACCGCTCGCGGCCGGCGAAGTACTCCTGCGTGCCGGAGTGCTGACAGGCTTTATCGGCAGCACGAACCAGATCGCGGATGCGCAGGAAAAAGCTAAGGATTTAATTTTTCGGAGCCTCAGTATATTTCAGTCACTCGGTCAGCAAGAGAAAATCGCCGAGGCACAAACCGAACTCGCGCTCTGTTACTGGCGCGCCGGTGAAAACAACGAGGCCCGCACTCTACTTGGTGAAGCACTTTCGCAGTTAACCGTAGATAGCGAGTTGCGAGCAAAGGCTGTGTTGCGTCTGGCCATCGTCGAGATCGCCGCGTCGGAATCCGAGAAGGCTTTGAGCATCCTCACCGATCACGAGTCTCTGTTTCAACAACTCGCTAATCACACGCTCAAAGGTAGCTATCACATTACTCTCGGAAATGTGCTTAAGAACTTGTGGGAAACGGAGGCTCGCACGGAGTACCTGGACCGCGCTGTCGTTGAATATGCAGCGGCCAGTTATCACTTCGAGCTCGCGGAGCACAGGACTTATCTCGCCAACGTTCAAAACAATCTCGGGCTTCTATACTTGATGATCAACCGGTGCGAAGAAGCGCACCGGCATTTGGACTATGCTCGTCGCCTGCTGGAAAGCCTCAAAGACGTTACCGGCGTCGCGCAAGTTGATGAGTCTCGTGCTTGCGTGTTTCTCAAGCAGGATCGTGCGGCAGAGGCCGAACGAATCGTCCGGTCGGCGGTAGACACTCAGGAGCAGAGTGGCAGGCAGGCGCTGTTAGCTGAGGCTTTGATAACTCATGGCAGAGCCCTCGCGCGTCTGGAAGACTACAGCGCCGCACTCACTGCGTTTCGACGCGCAATCCATGTGTCAGAACGGACGGGTGATCGCAACCGGGCAGCAGAAGCAGCGTTCGCCGCGTTTGAGGAGATGGGCCAACACCTGGCCATATTGGAAGGTGAGAAACTTGTTTCCGGGCGCACCCTCAACGAAGAGATCAGCTCGTTCGAGCACGATACGATCAAACTCGCTCTCGAGAATGCTAAAGGAAGTGTGACTCGTGCCGCCCGCAGTCTTGACCTCTCTCATCAGGCGCTGGCCTACATTATAGAGACGAGACACAAAGATCTGCTTAAGTACATGAAACCGCCGCGTCGTCGTTCGCAAATTAAGATCAAGAAAGACAAAAAGTGAAGGTGCTTATTGCTTGCATTTGCGCGGGCGAGGTCTCACTGGAGTGCGTACGTCGAGCAGGTCTTTGTACCTGGTGCGCAGCATGTAGTTTAGTGATTGATATGAGATTCCAAGGTTGCGGGCTGCGTGAGTGACGCTGCCATTAGTCTGCTCGAGAGCGACTTTAATAAGGTTGTGCTCGATCGTTTTCTTATCGTGGCTCCAACCTCGGCCGGAAAGCTGCTGACCGTCTTCCGCAACCACCAGGTGCTCCCCGATCTCCTGAAAAGCAGCGAAGGCCGCATCTTCCGCCCGGGTGGTGTTCTTGTCACGTGCGGACAAGTCGATGGCCCGCCGAAATGCCATCAGTGCCGCGCTATAACTTCCGAGACGAGCCAGCGCCCTGCCGTGAGTTATCAAGGCATCTGCAAGGAGCGCTTGTCTGCCGCTCTTTTCCTCGTTCTGTACCGCGCGACGGGCCACACGTTCAGCTTCTGAGACACGTCCCTGTTGTAGAAACACGCAGGAGCGAGTCTCATCAACTTGCGCTACGCTGCCGAAATCCTGGAGGCTGGCAAAGATGCGCCGCGAACGATCGAGATGTTTGTGCGCTTCATCGTAACGATTGATCTTGAAAAAGAGGGCTCCAAGATTGTTTTCGACGCTGGCGAGATAAATTTTGTGTCCGGCCTTTTCGAAGTGATAACTTGACGCCGCATACTCAATCAAAGCGCGGTCAACGTAATCTTGTCGCTTCTTTAATACAGAAAGATTCTCGAGCGCATTTCCGATCGTATCGTGGTAGCTGCCTATGAGTGTGTGGTTGTGGATCTTGTCGAACAGGGAAGTGTGACTAGTAAGAATGCGTAGCGCTTTATCGTAACGTGCGGCGCCACGCTCGACGATTGCGAGTCGAATGATGGCCTTGGCTTTCAGTTCGCTATCGATCGTGAGACGGGCGAGTGCTTCTTTGAGAACGTCACGCGCTTCGTCGCTTTCGCCGGTGCGCCAGTAACACAGAGCGAGTTCTGTTTGCGTTTCGGCAACCTTTTTTATGTTCCCCAGTGATTCAAAGATTGCGTGGCTTTCGGTGAGCAGGTCCTTGGCTTTTTCCTGTGCATCCGTGATCTGGTTTCTACTTCCGATAATTCCAGTCAGCACTCCTGCACGCAGGAGCACTTGGGCCGCCGCACCTGGTTCCAGGTCGGTCACCTTCGGCCGCTCGCCAATGCGCCGCCAATAAGCGCTGAGCACGTTGCGAGCTTCTTCGTACTCGCCTCTGTTTTCGAATTGCCTGGCTGCGTCACAGCACAATTCGGCACGGGTATTCACACTGATGCTTGGATTTTCCAGATCGCTCAGAAGTGAGGTCCGTAAGGTCATGAGTTAGCCGCTTTCACTTTAAACGCAAGGAAAAAAGAATCGCGTGCAAATCTTACGAGGTCCCTCGCGCTCTTGCAAGAAAACTCGCGCTCGTCTAGGTTGATGAAAAATTTTTTTATCTCCGTAGGAGGCCACCTTAAAGTGAACACCCTATGCCGCATAAGCGTTGCAACAGCCCTCAGCCTGGCGCTGGCTGTTTGCGCGTTTGGAGGGCAGATTGACACCCCCGGGGCGCCCGCACCGCGCCCGCGCCCCGGCACCGAGTCATCATCAACAACAACCGATGATGTCACAACATACATTATCCTGACGATTACCAGCCTGATCTACCGTTAAGATTTCCGCCGGTCTTTCAGCCAGGGTGACTTGCTGTGGCGAGACGGCGGAAGTGTGCCTTACTTATGCAATAATCTCACGGTTAAGAAGGGGGCGAAATGGAACATCAGACCTTCAGATTGGGTGATACGGTACGGATTCTGTCCGGTCCATTTGTCTCGTTCACCGGAAAAATCCAAGGCATCAACCAGTCGAAAGCACTGCTACTGGTAAAGGTAGCAATTTACGGCCGGGACAAACCCATTAAGCTGAATTTTTCAGACGTGGAAGTTGTATGAACCTGGGAGGTTTTTGATAGCGTGGAGGAAGAAACTACTAACAGCAAGCCATCCACAGATTACGCAGAATCGACGTAAATCTGTGGATGGCTTTGCCTTGCAACTTCGAACCGCAGATTTATTTCCCACGTTTGCAACGAATGACTATCGAACTGGCTGCAAGTCCAGTGGCAAGGAGCAACATAGATACAGGTTCGGGCACATTCGAGGTAGAGAGAGTGGCTGTTCGCAGAAGATACCTTGTTTCGCCATTGAAATCGAAGCTGGTGAAATGTAAGGCCACCGGTCCGCTAAACGTGCCTGAGAAACTGAACAACGGAGTGCCAACTAAACATCCACCCGTGCAGGTGAAACCGGAAAAATCAATTGTGCCAAACCCGACTAAGTCGAGAGTAGGTGCGTTGGTCTGCGGGATCACCGGACCAGTGCCCTGGAAAATCATCTGCATGGCGACATTGCCTTGGTCTGCGGTTCCGGCTATTACCGCCTGAAAGACCACTGGCGTACCTGGACCACCGATGAAGTTTAACATGCTGCCTTGGCTGCTGAATGTAATAAGGAATGGATTGCCGTTCTGATCTAAAGTCTGCAGGCTGCCACTAAGCGCCGCCTGAATGCTACTGGACGCTATGATGGTTCCCCCCAAAACTGTTCCAACTGGGACAACTGGATCAGCTTTCGCTACCTGACACAAGACAATTACGGCAAAAGCAGAGACTGCGACGCGTGATATCGTTGACTTCAACATCGAAGTTCGCCCTCCTACGGCAATCGGTGTGGGAGCTGCGATGTAACCATCGGGGCTCAGATGCTTAGGATTTAGTTTCCCGGACGCTATATGCGCGACTTTAAGAAACGTCGTCAGAAATGCAGGAGTCTGGGCTTACATCACTCCCGGTGCAGTGGTAAAACTCTCGGGGCTTCAAATTTTTCAAGGGAGAAGCCGTATGGTAAGCGCCTGAGGAGAGCGTGTCAATAACCTATCGTACCGGAACTGTGACGTCGCCTTGGAACGATAGTTTCCATTTTAATAGGCATTAATGAGGCAAAGCCCTTACCAACCTCCTGGCACTTTTTAGGGCTTTTGCAGTCGAGTCAGCCCGACAA